>NZ_QOIO01000047.1 GCF_003332305.1 Microvirga aerophila
GCCCGCGGCCTCAGGTTCCGATCACCTTCACCCCAGCCGTTAAGAAGTGAGAGCCGGGCACCCAGCGGCTCAACCGGAAGAGTTTTTCAACAGCATCGGTCAGGCACGGTAGTTCCTGTGCTCTTCAGGAACGTCCGGTATTCGCTGCCTATTCGCTGCCAGAGCTGACACTCGGTTTACTTCCGAGAAGTGCCAAGACCCGACCTTTACGAACTCACCAGTCCGCAGCGATTCATTATCCGACAGGCTGTTCTAACGGGAACGTCCCACTTTCGAAGGACATCGCTTGCGGCTATTACTTCGAAGGCTTCACGACCGCCCACATGCCAATTAACCCTGCTCAATGGATTGAGGCGCCTTCGTCACCCTGTTCATGGGCTATCACCGGACAGACTCGTTGGTCCGGTGCAGGGTGCGCCCGACTTTCTCGCGGAGGTGCATGAGACCCGGGGAACCGTGATCCTGTGGCTCGCGGGTCTGCACACCCTGATCGCCTGTTGACACCAGTTCGTCCTTCGGGACGGCACTTTGGGGCGCAGGAGCCCGGTCTAGGGAGGGCTTGCGCTCCCAGGATCGGAAGCGCTCTGGCCCTCATGGCCAAACGGATCCTATCGGGTGGTCATCCGCGTCCAAGCGGGCGGATCGCTGGCCGGGAAGGATTCCTCGTCGGCCTCCTCGACGATGTCCAGGACGTCCTCCGGGGCATCGGCAACGCTGACCAGATCGGTGTGCCCGAAGCCTTTGGAGTAGTCGAGCACCGAGATCACGGTCGGCGTCACGCGGAAGATGCGGACCTCCTCCGGGCCTGGCATCGGCCCCGGCAGGGAGGTCTGCTCGGGATAGTTCCGCACGAGCATCCTCATCACCCTGCCTGCCTCGGCCATGTCGATCACTGCCCGCGTATGTCCTGCCATGAATAGGCCGCTGATCGCCATGATGTCCGACGTGTCGTGGTCAATCGTCAGGGACACCCGGTCATCCCGCGCGAGATTCTTCGCCTTCTGGCTATCCAGGCCGCACAGGAAGTAGAGGGTGAGGCCCTCGCTGGCGTAGCCGACGGTGGTCGCCTGAGGCCAGCCGTCGGGCCTGAGGGTAGCCACCGTCATGATCCGATGCTGCTCCAGCAGCGTCAGGATCTTCCGTCTGATTTCCTCGTCCATCTCCCGCCTCCATGATGGTGCGCAATCCAACGCGGACGGAATTGATAGGAGGTCGACTATCGGGACCTCTGCAAGCCGTTGAGCCGAGCCGTCCAGTTGGATGGCCAGAAGGCCAGTACGCCCACGATGAGTGTGAGCAGCAGGAGTGCTACCATTACCTGGATGATCCCGAAGTTGGGCGCGTCCTCAGCGACAACCCAGCCTGTTACGGCACCGGCGGCGATCATCAAGAGACGGACGATCCAGGAGATCATGTCCTCCTCCGTCGGCTGAAGGCTGCACAGGATCCGTCTGGTCCCGCCTTCTATGAGACTGACTCAGTATAGCACCTATTCGTTTGCCCGGTTTGATTCAGATCAAGGCAGGCTCAAGCGACGCTGCTCACCATTGCGCTGTCTCGTTCGCGTTCAAGCGTCGCCGGCCGCCAAGCTGCCTCAGGTTCACCGAATTGTTCTGCTTAACCTAGGTTAGTAGCTCAGGCGGACGCTCTAACAACCAGAACATCAGCGGAGGAAGCCATGCCGACAGATGTGCAGCACCTGCGCTTCCAGGAACCATCGCACACGGATCGAGTGTATTCACCCGACATTCTACCCCGGCTCCAGTCGCTCCTGGCCGACCTGGCGGACATCGACTTAACCTATGAGAAGGCGCACACAGCCATCGAACGCGGCCTCGGCGAGGAGAGCCTCAGGCGCAGGACGATCGCCCAGCTTTGGCAAGATCATCAGGACCGCCGCGCACCCTACGTAGCGGCGCTTGAGGAGCTACAGGCGCAGGTCAGGGACTGCTTCGAGTAACCAGGCGCGGCCCTGAGACTGCGGGATGAGAAGAGGTCTGGTCCATGAAGGGGATGGTCCTCCACGAGGTGCGCACGCCCCTTCGACTTGAAGAGCGGCCCCTGCCCTCACCGGGCCCAGGCGAGATCCGCTTGGTGGTCGAAGCCTGTGCGGTCTGCCGCACCGACCTTCACGTGGTGGAAGGTGATCTCGCAAATTCCAGTCTGCCGGTTGTTCCCGGCCATGAGATCGTCGGGAGGATCGATGCGCTCGGCGGCGGCGTGACAGGCTTGCGCAACGGCGAGCGTGTCGGCGTTCCCTGGCTCGGCCACACCTGCGGTCATTGTCCCTACTGCACCTCCGGACGTGAGAACCTCTGCGACGAGCCGCTGTTCACGGGCTATACCCGGGATGGGGGCTTCGCGTCCCATGCAGTCGCCGACGCAGCCTACGCCTTCCCCTTGCCGGATGATGGCAATCCCGTTGCCCTGGCCCCGCTCCTCTGTGCTGGGCTGATCGGCTGGCGTTCGCTGGTGGCCGCGGGTCCCGGTGAGAGGATCGGCATCTACGGGTTCGGAGCAGCGGCTCACATCATCACCCAGGTCTGTACCTGGCAGGAACGGCATGTCTTCGCCTTCGCGCGCCCGGGCGACGTCGCCGCCCAGGATTTCGCGCGGTCACTCGGCGCTGCCTGGGCCGGGGGTTCCGATCAGGAGCCTCCCGAACGTCTCGACGCGGCGATCATCTTCGCGCCCGTGGGCGAGCTAGTGCCCTTGGCGCTCCGTGCCGTGCGAAAGGGTGGCCGCGTCGTCTGCGGCGGCATCCACATGAGCGACATCCCGCAGTTCCCCTATCGGCTTCTCTGGGAGGAGCGACAGGTCGTCTCCGTCGCCAACCTGACCCGCCAGGACGCCGTGGATTTCCTGGCGATCGCCCCCAAGGCGCGGATCAGGACGCAGACCGTCTGCTATCCCCTAGAGGCCGCCAACGAGGCCTTGGACGACCTGCGGTCGGGACGGCTCCAAGGGGCCGCGGTCCTGGTCCCCTGATGCAGGGTGGGAACAGAAGTCATTGCGTCCAGAAGCCGAATCATAGGTTCAGAGGGAGGAATCCATGCTGCAGAACATTCGCAGCATCCTGATTGGGATCACGGGAGAAGGCGAAGCCGAGGAACGCTCGTCCGCCCTGGCCTACGGGCTTTCGCTCGCCCGGCAGGCGGACGCCCATGTGACCGTCCAAGCTGCCTCCCTGAAGCTCACCCTGACCCATGCCTTCATCAGCGCCTTCGCCGAAGGGCTGGTGGCCGCCGAGAACCGCCGGCTGGATGCGCTTGCGCGCGGCCGCCGACTCGTCCCAGCGGGCCGCCGCCGCATCGGGAGTTACCTGCACCACGCAGGCGCCGCAGCTTGCCTATCCGGCCCTCATCAGGAGCTTCAGCTCCCTTGCCCGCGCCCATGACCTGACGGTCCTGGACGCGGAGCCGATTGCCCTGGCTGTCGACCGCGGACTGATCGAGGCCGTGCTCATGGACAGCGGGCGGCCTCTCGTCGTCGTGCCACAGGGTCGCGAAGCTTTCGCGGCAGAGAGGATCGTCGTGGCGTGGGACGGCAGCGCCAAGGCGGCGCGTGCCCTCAACGACGCCCTGCCGATCCTGCGGGCCGCCACTCAGGTCGAGCTGGTGAGCGTCACGGGCGAGAAGGACCTGGAGCACACGGTGCCCGGTGCGGAGATCGCACCGCATCTCACCCGTCACGGCGTCACGGTGGATGTCCTGGCCCTGCCGGCCATGGATGGGGATGTGGCCGAGACCTTGCGCAACCATGCCCACCTGACGCGGGCCGACATGATCGTCATGGGCGCCTACGTCCATTCACGCCTGCGCGAAATGGTGCTCGGCGGCACGACGCAGTCCCTGCTCAGGAACGCCCCGGTGCCCCTGTTTCTATCCTACTGACCGTAGAGGCCCGGCATTCACGCACGCTCTTCACCAAGGGAGGTCCGCATGTACAAGAACATCCTGATTGCCACCGACGGCTCGTCCCTGGCGAACCGTGCCGTCGAACACGGCGTCAACCTCGCCAAGTCGCTCGGTGCCAATGTCCTGCTCCTGACGGTCACCGAGCGCTTCCATGTCTTCGCGCTCGAGGCCGATCAGTTGGAGGAAACATCGGACTCGTTCAGGGAGCACATGCGGAAACAGGCCGAGCGCACCCTGTCGGAAGCGTCCGAGATCGCGCACAACCTGGGGGTCGAGGCCACAACGCTTCAGATGGAGGACGACGCACCCTATCGGGCGATCATCCGCATGGCCGAGGATCACGTCTGCAACCTGATCGTCATGGCTTCGCATGGACGCGGCGGGATCTCGGCTCTCCTTCTCGGGAGCGAGACCATGAAGGTGCTCGCCCACTCGAACATTCCGGTCCTGGTCGTGCGGTGACGACGCCAGGTCCTACCACTGTATGGAATCCAGGTAGGCGATCAGGTCGTTGATCTGCGCCGGATCGAGCTGGAACTGCGGCATGGAGGGATGGCCCGTCGTGATCCCTTCGGCGAAGGCCTCCGCCAGGTCCTCGACGGGATAGCGCGTGTGCAGGGTCCGGAAGGGTGGCGCCTCCGGAATGGGGCTTTCGCCGACACGGCCGATCGCATGGCATTGGGAACAGTTCATCTGTGCGAACGTGAACCCCCGCTGCACCCGTCCGGACTGGGCCATGGCAGCCGACGAGGCGCATGCGAGAACAAGGCAGAGGAGAGCGAGCCGCCGCATCATCGATGCTCTCCTGCCATACCGAGTTCCGCCGGCGTCACCGAGACGACCTGGAACGTGTAGGGCTCGCCGTCATCGTCCTCGATGGTGACGTATTCGCCCTCAATGAAACGATGCTGATGCAGGTGATAGCCCGCTTCTTCGTCGCCAGGCCGATCCTGGTTGTAGTCGATCATCCAGGTCGCTCCACCAGCCCCGCCTGGCCGATGGACCAGAACACCCTGGCGTTCGCCCTCGTCGGCCCAGAAGCGCCTGACCCGGCAGTGATTCCGTCTCGCTCCCCATTCGTCCTGATCGAGGCGCCCCTCTGCATCGAGCGGCGCGGTGATCTCATAGCCGTAACGGGAACTTCCTTCGGGAAACCGCTTGCTGCGGGCGAGGTGCAGCGTGATGTGATGGAGCATCGGTCCCTCCCGGGTATAGCCGCGGCTCAAGCAGGTCATGCCATTGTGGCAAAGCGTAGGAGCCAGCCCGCCTCGCCGCCTTGATCCTGATCAACATAGAACTGCCCGCGGATCGTAAAGCCGGTTCGAGGCTATTCGCGCGCTCCATCCTTCAGGGCATCCCTGATGCGCCGGATGATGACCCCTTTCGCCTTCCTGCCGGCTGCCGCCTCCAGGGCGTCGTTGATCTCGAGAAGCAGTTCCGCGTAGTCGTTGTGCCAGTCCCGGTGCCCGGCGCTTGCGCCCGGCAGACGCTCCGCATGGCGCTCGATCCGGACCGCCTGGTCGCCCGCCAGATCGTAGACATCGTCGATCTCCGGGATGATCGCGCCGGGCACGCGGTCGAGATCGGCGAGGGACCCGTGCAGCACCTTAAGGGGCGGATCCTCCCCATGCACGAGGAAGACCCCGCGTCGGACCGGAAGGCGCTCGGCAAGCCAGGCCCTCAACTCAGGCCCGTCCGCATGCCCCGAGTAGAGATCGAGCGTCCGCATACGGGCACGCACCCTCACCTCCTCGCCGTGGATCCGGACCTTCGAGGCGCCGTCCTGAAGGATCCGCCCGAGCGTTCCCTGTGCCTGGAAGCCGACGAAGAGAAGGGTGGCCTCGTCCCGCCAGAGCCAAGCCTTCAGGTGATGCCGAATGCGGCCCGCCTCGCACATGCCGCTGGCCGCGATGATGATGTGGAAGCTGTGGATGCGGTCGATCGCTTTGCTCTGCTCGACGCTCTCCGTGAATCGGACCCACCGGGACTCGAGCGCCTGGACCAGGTCCGATCCGTTCCTGAGTTCGTCGGCATGCCGCTTGAAGATCGCGCTGGCCTTTGAGGCCAGAGGTGAGTCGATGAAGATCGGGATGTCGGGCAGTTCGCCCGCTTCCATCAATTCCATGAGATCGACGAGAAGCTCCTGCGTTCGCTCCACCGCGAACGATGGAATGAGCAACACCCCACTTGGATGCATCGCCGTACGGACCTCGTCGCGCAACATCCGTCGGCGGCGCTCGATGGTGGTGCCGTCACGATCCGTATCGCCATAGGTGGATTCGAGGACGACGTAATCGAGATCGCGCGGACTGTCAGGATCGGGCTGGAGGAGCTTGTGATCGGGTCCAACATCGCCGGAGAACAGAAGGCGCGTCGGCTTCCCGTCGCCGCCGTGCGTCACCTCAAACTCGATGGAAGCCGAGCCTAGAAGATGACCCGCGTTCCAGTAGCGGGCCCGCACACCGCGGACGACCTCCTGCCATTGGCCGTAAGCCACGGGCCGGAACTGCCTGAGGGATGCGACGGCGTCCTCTTCCGTGTAGATGGGAGACACCGTCTCCCGCCCGCGGCGGCTGTTGCGGCGGTTGAGCTGGTTGACCTCCATCTCCTGGATGTAGCCGGAGTCCGGAAGCATGATGGAGGCCAGATCGGCCGTTCCGGCCGTCGCGTAGACCGGGCCATCGAAGCCGGCCTTCACGAGTTTCGGCACGAGGCCGCTGTGGTCGATGTGCGCGTGGGTGAGGCAGAGTGCGTCGATCCCTGCGGCGCGGAAGGGGAAGTGCTGATAGTTGAGCTCCCTCTCCTCCTTCGACCCCTGAAACATGCCGCAATCGACCAGGACGCGGGCCGCGTCCGTCTCGAGCAGGAAGCAGGAGCCCGTCACGGTTCGGGCAGCGCCGTGGAAGTGGAGGCGAAGCGACAAGGTTCTCTCCCGGGCTTGACCGTCGAGCGGAAGGATCGCACCTTCGTACACCGCGGTCGAGCCGTCGCGTTTGATCCCGGTCAAGCCCTTGGGACAAGGTGAGACCGTTCCCGGGCCTTACAAGGCCAGCATGGCGTTATCGAGCCCTCTTGCCGAGGCTGCGCATGGTGCCGAGCCACGCTGCCCGTTTGCCGTCGCCCATGGCCTCGATCATGCCGATCAGCGTGTGCCGGTTTGAGCCGATGCCGACCAGGGACAGGATGCTGCGCTTGAGGCTCTTGAGGCTGTGCGCTCCGAAGTACCAGCGATACGCGAAGGCCGGCATGCCCATGGTGATCACGATCCGCGATGACCTGCCCTTGAGCAGACTCTTCCAACTCGCCCCTTCCCGACCGCCCGTCATGAATGCGGGGCGCAGGGCCTGCTCCAGGAAACCCTTGAGGAGGGCGGGCATGCCTCCCAGCCACAGAGGATAGATGATGACGAGGTGCTCGGCCCACGCCAGCGTACGCTGGGCCTCTGCGATGACGGCTGGCGGCGGGACCTCGTCCCAGTCGGCTTTCGAGCGCAACAGCGGGAAGTCCAGGTCTGCGACGGTGATGAACCGGACCTGATGGCTGCCCGCGAAGGCCCCTTCGGCATAGGCCTCTGCCAGTGCATGACAGAAATGCCCGGCACCGGATGTGGGATGACCCTGGATGATGGCGATGCGCATCATGCTGTTGTCCGTTGCGCATTGCGTGGCGTCAATGCCGCCCGGAGCCGCTTGGCGAGCCCGAACCAGCCGCCCGCCAATACCGCAATGGTCAGGGCTGCCGCCAGCCATGACAGGCTCGGCGGCGAGAGGCGAAGGATGGCGGCCAGCGGTGGGACATAAAGGATCGTGGCAACGAGAACGGCAGCCCCGGCTCCGATTCCCCAAAACACGCGTCTCCTGCTGTCGAAGAAGGAGGTTCCCGGCTCGGCCGCGTCGGAGAAGGCGAGGACCAGATTGGCGACCACCAGGGCCACGAACGCAGATGCCCGCGCCTGCATCTCGGGGGCGCCGGCATTCAGTGCCCACACGTAAAGCCCGAGGACGGCACCGAGAACGACGGCTCCCTGGATGAACCCGAGCCCAATCTGGGAAGTGCCGAAGAGCGGCTCACTCGAGGGACGCGGCGGCCTCTCCATTGCGTGCCGTTCACTCGGCTCGCCCTCAAAGGCGAGCGAGCAGACCGGGTCGATGACGAGTTCCAGCAGGATCACGTGCATCGGGTACAGGATCGGCGGCAGGCCCATGATGAGGGGCAGCAGGGCCAGCCCGGCGATCGGCACGTGGACCGCCGTCACGTAAATCAGCGCCTTGCGCAGGTTCGTGAAGATGCGCCGCCCGAGCCGCACGCCGCCGATGATCGAGACGAACCGATCATCGAGAAGGACGAGGTCCGCCGCCTCCCGGGCCACATCCGTGCCCCGCTGCCCCATGGCGATGCCGATGTGGCCGGCCTCGAGAGCCGGCGCGTCGTTGACGCCATCCCCGGTCATGGCGACGATCTCGCCGTTGGCTTTCAGCGCCTCGATCAGGGCAAGCTTCTGCTCCGGCATGATGCGCGCGAAGACCCGGATCCGCCGGACCCGCTCGCGCAGGCCTTCCGCGTCGAGTTCGGCGATCTCCCGTCCGGTGAGCACGCCGGCACCCGTATCGATCCCGGCATGGCGAGCGATCTCCAGGGCCGTGGCTGGGTAGTCGCCCGTGATCATCGCAACAGTGATCCCGGCCCGTGTCGCCTCGGCGATGGCCTGGGGAACATCGGGCCGCACTGGATCCGCGAAGCCTACGAGGCCTTCAAAGGCGAACGCTAGATCCTCGGGAGCCGACGCACGGTTCCTGTCCTCGCGCGCCGATGCCACGCCGAGCACCCGCAGGCCGCGGCTCGCCAGTCCCGCGACCACGGCGTCCGTCACGGCCCGTTCGTCATCGCTCATGCGGCAGAGACGGAAAACCGCCTCCGGCGCGCCTTTCGCGGCATACAGAACGCCCGACGGGTCCGGCCAGACCTGGATGAACGCCAGAAGCTCGGGACGGAGCGGATAGCTGCGAAGCGGGGCCCCAGCCCTGTCCGTCTCGCCGGGCAGCCACTCCGCCACCGCGTGGACGGCGCGGTCCATCGGGTCGACGGGACGGATGGCCGAAGCCAAAGCGGCCACCCGAAGCGTCTGCTCCATGGATTCGGGCAGCCTGATGCCGCCCTCAAGCTCCTGAACCCTGCCGGCCCGCCAGATCGTGGTGAGAGCCATCCGGTTCTCGGTCAGCGTCCCGGTCTTGTCGACGCACAGGAACGTGGCTGCGCCGAGGGTCTCGATCACCGCGGCGCGGCGCACCAGCACCTTGTGCCGGGCGAGGCGGAAGGACCCGAGCGCCATAAAGATCGCCAGCACCATCGGGAACTCTTCCGGCAGGAGCGCGATGGCCAGCGTGATGCCGGACAACGCACCGCCGATCCAGTCGTCCCGCAGCACGCCGTACGCCACGGCGACGATGGCGCAGAACGCGAGCGCGAGGATGCCGAGTCTGGCGATGAGAGCGCCGGTCGTCTTCTGGAGCAGCGTCGGCTCGTCCTCGATGGTGACCAGGGAGGCGCCGATGCGTCCCAGCCGCGTCGAGGCGCCGGTGCGGACGACGTGGATCATGCCTTGCCCGCGCACGTTCAGGGTCCCGGCAAACAGGTACGGGGTGTCATCTCCCCCAGGCTCCGGGTCGGCGGCTCCGTCCGTCCCGGTCGGCGCAGGAAGTTTGGACACGGGCACGGACTCGCCCGTGAGGGCGGACTCGTCGACCGTCAGTGCGTCGCCCGCGATCAGGAGACCATCGGCAGGCAGACGCTCCCCTTCTCCGACGAGGACGAGATCGCCCGGCACCACCTCGCGCGCCGGGACGCGCCGCTCGGTCCCACCGCGGATCACCCGGGCGAAGGGCTCGGCCAGCTCGCGCAGGGCTGCAAGAGCCCGCTCGCTCCTTGCCTCTTGCAGCACCACCAGACCGATCGTCACGACGGCCCCGGCCGTCATGAACAGGCCTTCCCCGATGTCGCCGACCACCAGGTAGAGCCCGGCCGCAGCCAGCAGAAGCAGGAACATCGGCTCGCGCAGGATGCCGCGGACAATGTCGATCAAGCCGCGGGAGCGCGTCCCCGCGATCGCATTGGGTCCATGGCGCGCGAGGCGGTGCTGCGCCTCGGCCTCGTCGAGGCCCGTCAATCCCGCAGGTGCGACCGTCGCGGTATCCGCGTCATGGCCACTCGGTGCGGTCTGCGCATGAACGGCCATGTCCGCTCCCGGCTGGAAGGATCCGCCTCAATGGGCCACCAGGACCGGACTTTCCGATGCGGTCAACATGTCCCGCGTCGCGCCGCCGAACACCTGCTCTCTCAGGCGGGTGTGGCCATAGGCGCCCATGAGGACGAGGTCCGCGGAAATGCGGCGCGCCTCCTCGAGGATGACGTCGGCGACGGAGCGATCCCGGCTGTCAGCGGTGACGACCTCCGTGACGACATTGTGGTGGGCGAGATGGGCCTTCACCTCCGCGTAGAGCTCCGTATCCGCCGGAGGATCCACGACCAGGACGACTACTCGAGCCGCCTGCTCGATGAAGTCTAGCCCCTCGCGTAGGGCGCGGGCTGCCTCGCGACTGCCGTTCCAGGCGACCAGCACGGTTTGGATCGGCCCCTGCCGGCGGCGACCGGGCGGCACGAGCAGGAGCGCGCGCCCACTGCCGAATAGCACCGCCTCCACCAAGTCCGGCCAAACCGCTGTCTCGGCCCCGCCATAGGGCCGCGTGGCGATGAAGAGGTCGGCGCAACGGGCCTGGTCGACGACCTTCCCGGACAACGCACCGAACGTCTCGTCGAACCGGCGCAGCTCGCTCGGCACCTGAAGGCCGGCAAGCCGCTCCGTCAGCCGCCTGGCCGTGGCATCACCGTCCTTCAGGGCTTGGTCCTGTAGCTCGGTCAGAACCTGGATCGCGGCCGCTCCGCCATCCATGGGCATGGCGACCGTGAGGTCAGGAAGTTGGTTGGTGAAGAGCCCGATCAGATGAGCCCGCCCAGCCGTCGCGAGGGCCTGCCCGTGTTCCAGCCGGATCTCGTCTTCGCGACTTCCATCGAGATGCACCATGATGTCCTTGATCATCGCTCTCTCCCTCTGCGTTCCCGGACACAGCCGTCGTGCCGAAGCGACTATCGATCATCATGTGGTCGAAATCGGGGTGGATGCTTTGATCTGACGCAATTCGCCTGAGATCGCTCGGATTTAATGTCGAGTGATCCACCGACCTCAGCACGCGGGGTTAAGCCCGGAGGCTGCAATGCCGTCCCATACGACTGGTGCTCTCACGGGCGGTCGCGCTCGGCAAGCCCAAGCCGCCCCACTTCCTAAGCGAAGGCCGGATCGGCTTCCTGTCCGAACCGTGCCTTCACCGCCCCTTCAGTCCCAACCGTCCGATGACGCCGAACTCCATCGGATCCGGGACGCTCTCGACCATGCCGCCCACGCAGGTCTGGCGCGCCTTACGGGTGGACTGTCACCGGCTGCCGTCTTCGATGCCTACATGGACTGGGCCGTCAATCTCGCCATCTCGCCGGGCAAGCAGGTTGAACTCGCGGCGAAGGCAGCCCGCAAATGGGCGCGGCTGGCGCAGTTCGCCTTACGCTCCGCCACTGGCGGAGGCACATGCGAGCCTTGCATCGAGCCGTTGCCCCAGGACAGACGCTTTGCCGAAGCCGAGTGGCAGCAATGGCCTTTCAATCTCATTCAGCAGGGCTTCCTGCTCCAGCAGCAATGGTGGGACAACGCGACGACCGGGATCGACGGCGTCACCAAGCAGCATCAGGCCGTGGTCGAGTTCATCTCGCGCCAGATCCTCGACATGGCATCACCCTCGAACTTCCTCCTGACCAACCCGGTCGTGCAGCGGCGCATCCTGGAAACGGGCGGCCAGAACCTCGTGCTGGGCTTCCGCAACTTCCTCGATGATTGGGAGCGGATCGTCCGCTCGAAGTCTCCCGCAGGCGTGGAGACCTTTCAGGTGGGTCGGGATGTGGCCGTCACGCCGGGCAAGGTGATCTACCGCAACCGTCTCATC
Source organism: Microvirga aerophila (assembly GCF_003332305.1). Lineage (GTDB taxonomy): Bacteria > Pseudomonadota > Alphaproteobacteria > Rhizobiales > Beijerinckiaceae > Microvirga > Microvirga aerophila. Next base: position 11,963 of record NZ_QOIO01000047.1, read on the forward strand.
GAGCTGATCCAGTATGCGCCAACGACGGATAAGGTCCGGCCGGAACCCATTCTGATCGTGCCCGCCTGGATCATGAAGTATTACATCCTCGACCTGTCTCGTGAGAACTCGCTCGTCCGCTACCTCACGGACCAGGGCTTCACGGTGTTCATCATCTCTTGGAAGAACCCGACCGCAGAAGATCGGGATCTCGGCATGGACGATTACCGGACGCTTGGGGTGATGGCGGCGCTGGATGCCGTGATCGCGGTCATTCCCGATCAGAAGGTTCATGCGGTCGGCTACTGCCTTGGCGGCACGCTCCTCTCCATCGCAGCCGCCGCGATGGCACGCGACGGGGACAAGCGCCTAGCGACCCTATCCCTGCTTGCTGCGCAGGCCGACTTCCGGGAGGCCGGAGAGCTCACCTTGTTCATCAACGAGAGTCAGGTCCACTTCCTTGAGGACCTGATGCGCAGCCAGGGCTATCTCGACACCCGGCAGATGGCCGGGGCTTTCCAGCTCCTGCGCTCGAACGACCTGATCTGGTCGAGGCTCGTCCGGCATTACCTCATGGGCGAGAGGACGCCCCTGAACGATCTCATGGCCTGGAATGCCGATGCAACCCGCATGCCTTACCGCATGCATGCGGACTACCTGAGACAGCTTTTCCTCGACAACGACCTCGCCGAAGGACGTTTCCAGGTCGACGGCCGTTCCATCGCCATCAGCGACATCCGGGCACCGATCTTTGCAGTCGGGGCCGAGCGCGATCACGTGGCGCCCTGGCGCTCCGCCTTCAAGATCCATCTGCTCGCCGATACCGATGTGACATTCCTTCTCACGACAGGCGGACACAATGCCGGCATCGTTGCCGGACCGGACAATTCGAAGGGAAGCTTCCAGGTATTGACAAGATCCGCGGCGGGCCACTTTCTGGATCCCGACACATGGACCAGGATCGCACCCCGCTTCGAGGGCTCCTGGTGGCGCGAATGGACCCGTTGGCTGTCCTCCCATTCCGGAGAGTTCACGGATCCGCCCTCCATCGGAGCACCGGCACAGGGGTACGCTGGTCTGGGTGATGCACCCGGCACCTACGTGATGCAGGCCTGATCGGAACCCGTGGCATCTCCCCAAGCCTATGGGGTGACCGCCACCTTCAGCACGCCATCGCGCTGATGGCCGAACAACTCGTACGCCTCCTCGATCTGGTCGAGTTTGAAGCGATGCGTCACAAGCGGACGCGTATCGACGCGTCCTGACGCAATCACTTCCATCAGGCGGCGCATGCGCTCTTTGCCACCCGGGCAAAGCGTCGTTCGGATTGTGTGGTCACCCAGCCCGGCCAGGAAGCCGTCGAGCGGGATTCTGAGATCGCCCGAATAGACTCCTAGCGAAGACAGCGTACCGCCAGGACGCAGCACCCGCAGCGACGCCTCGAAGGTCTCCTGCCGTCCGAGCGCCTCGATGGAGACGTCGACGCCCCGTCCGTCCGTGAGGCGCCGGATCTCCTCGACCGGATCGGCCTCCGTGAAGTCGACCACGTGATCCGCGCCTATGCGGCGTGCCATCTCCATGCGAGCGGGCACGCTCTCGACCGCGATGATGGAGGTGGCGCCCATCAGCCGGGCGCCGGCCGTGGCGCACAGGCCGATTGGGCCTTGTGCAAAGACCGCCACAGTGTCGCCGATGCGGATGCGCCCACTCTCCGCGCTGGAGAAGCCCGTCGACATGATGTCCGGACACATCAGCACCTGCTCGTCCGAGAGTCCGTCCGGCACGGGGGCAAGGTTCGCCATGGCATCGGGAACGAGCACGTACTCGGCTTGGCAGCCGTCGATGGTGTTGCCGAAGCGCCAGCCGCCCAGCGGCTTCCACCCGTGCTTGGTGCCGGCCCCATCCTGGGAATGGCAGCCGCACAGGCAGGCCGCGCTGTGCCCGCTCGGCGTGATCGCACCAGCGATGACCCTCTGGCCTTCCCGATAGCCCTGCACGGCCGAGCCGAGCTTCTCGATCACGCCGACAGGCTCGTGGCCGATGGTCAGGCCACGAGCGACCGGATACTCACCCTTGAGGATGTGGACATCCGTTCCGCAGATCGTGGTGGTGGTGATGCGCACGAGCGCGCCGAGTGGACCGATATCCGGGATCGGCTTCTCATCCAGGACGATGCGACCCGGCTCCACGAAGATGGCGGCCTTCATCTTGGGCATGGCAGTCCTCCGGCTGGTTCATACGGAGCGTGTCGGCCTATCGGTGCACGATGCCGAACATGGCCTAGCTTTCGATGGCCGGCATTGACGCGGATCAAATCAAGTCGAGGAGTCTCGCCGTGGCGCAAGGCCGTCCTTGATGTGATAGGCACGCGCCGACCATTGACTCGGGCTGGCCTTCATCCGGATCTCATGTCGTTGGCCCGGCCCGCCAAATCGGTGGCCTGCTGTCCCGCTCCGGAAGGGCAGCACAACGCGGACTGAATGTTCGGATCCTGCCCTTCCGCCATGGGTAACCCGACGCGAAAGCGCCCAGTCCGCAGCACCGATGATAGTCCTCGATCGGCCGTCTTGGAACCGAGATTCCATCGACCGGCCACAATACATGCGCAATATTGGGATGACGTCGCCGCCCGGCACGGGTGCTCCGTCCCATGGTTGCCAGCATCGGCCCAAGACGCATGCATGGGGAGTAAGTTACTGTAGTTTACGGGGAGAGGCGCCTCATGCGCCCGCGGACAACGGACCGATCCATGCTCGGCGAAAGCAACGGCACTGTCAGTGCCTTGCCGCAGGCGCAGTCGCCGCCTGCGGCAGATTGAGCGAGGCAGACTATTCAGGGCCGCCGACGTCACCAGGCAGATCCGGCATCGCGACCATCGACCCGCGCGGGATCGGGTTGTCGGTGAGCTCAGCCTCGACGTAATTGGGCGGTTGGCTGCCCGAAGGGCCCGACACGCAACCGGAGACCAGGGCCGACAGGATCAGGAAAAATGGCAGTCTAACGAGCATCGTCTTCTCCTCTGCGGATTCAGGACGGGAACGAGGGATCACGTGCCGAGGCGATCGGTGCCGAGGAAACGCGGGCCTGACGAAATCGGCCATGGGCGTCACCGCGTTCCGTTCCGGATCCTTGCTCCTGCGGTAGACCCCGACATTCGACGCAGCGCGTGCCGGGCGGGGTCGGGTGGCGCAGATGCGCCGTCCCGCAGCAGCCATCATCGGTGGAGAGGCCGCGGAATGGAAGTAACTTACTGTATGTGCGGGTGGGACAGCTCTGCGGGGACGTGTTTCGGGCGCCCTCGATCCTGGCGCCGACCGTGATCGCCACTCTGTAAACTACACGATGCTACAGGCGGACCGTCGCGCTCGCCTGCTAACGTCCTGCCCGGATCCGCACCGTTTCCACGCCACGCGTGGCCTGCGGCAGTTTCCGATCCAAACGTCCCTGGGCCGCAATGCGACGGAGTTGCCCCGAGGCCCGCGCACAGGAGAGATCACCATGAGGAGAGCATCATCGCCAGCCATTCGCGTGGCCGCCGTCCTGGCGGTCCTGTGTGCGGGCGCGCAGGCCCAGGACGCCATCCGGTAACCGGGTCAGAAGCAGATCGGCAAGGTGAAGCCGGAGGTCGAGCCGGCCCTGATCGTCATAAATTCCGCAGGAGCGACGCTCGAGGCAAACAAGCTTGTTCTCACGGGCGTCGCTCCCAACTTCATCATCTTCGCTGACCGTCCTGTGCGCGCGGCGGGCCACGCCCTGACGGCCCACCTCCTCGAGGAGTGGGCGGTCGGTTCCGACAGCTTCGCCAAGGATCCGCCGAACGCGACCGTGTCAGTGTTCGACAAGGCCGACTCCGCGGTGAAGGACGCTGTTGTCACCTTAAAGAACCCGAAGATGGAAGGCAGCCAACTCACCTTCGACGTGGCGGTGCTGGAAGGCGATCTCGGCAATGCCGACGGTCCCGTCTCGGTGTTCATCGACATCATCGGCATGCCGTTCACGCCGCTGTCGTTCGCCGGCATGGCCCGCCGGACCGCCTATCGGGGTGCGTTCTACGCCGGAGCGGCTGCTGCCACGGCCAGGGCCTACGGCTAATACCATCCGTACGCACCGCCTCCCTACGCTTACCCGCCCTATCCCTATCGCCCCTACTAGGGACACCAAGGCGTTGGCCGCCCGGCAGCCTTCGCCGAACGGATCCAGTCCGGCTTCACCTTCCGCCCCTCACCGTCAAAGGAGACTACCCCGTGAAAAGACATGCCCTCTTCGCCGTTGCGTTTCTTGCGTCCGTCACCGGCGCCGTGGCCCAGAGTCCTGCGCCACTGAGCAGCTACGCCGATGCCGACGGCTTCCTCGACGTTCAGGCGCTCACCTGTGCCCAGCTCGCCGGCACGTACCAGGAGGACGCCGACCTGCTCACGACGTGGTACAGCGGCTGGAACAACGGCCTTGCGCAGAAGCACTTCATCAACCTGCCGCGCGCGAAGGAGGTGGAGCACGAGGTCATCGTCTATTGCAAGGCCAACCCGCGCGTCAAAATCATCGAAGCGATGGGGCTTTTCTTCGACAGGATGCGGAAGGAGAGAGGCATCGTCCTGTCGAAATGAGGGACAGGAGCCGATGACCTTCAGGCGGGCCGGTGCCCGCCTTTCTTTTTGGGTGCCTTACCCGACGGCTCGTCCAGGGTCCACTGTCCTGAGCCAAACCGACGTGAAGGCCCGGCAGGCAGGTGTGCGCCTTTGCAGAGGCCTCCTACTTGTTGCGGTCCAGCTCGGCCTCAATCTCGACCGCGAGGTCCCGCACCAGTTCGCGGTATTCGGCGCAGCGCGCCTCCCTCACGGATGAGGACGATCGCTCCCAATGCACGAGGGCTGCCTGTGCCGCGGCGAAATCCTCGTACAGCGACTGAAAGCCTTCGTCTGTCCTCGCCAGCTCCTCGATGGCATGGCCCCGGTCCGGGAAGCCTGCGATGGCGGCCTGGACGGCGTAATGCATGGCGTGACCCCGTGGCCGGGTTCGGACAGCGCGGTGGCGCTGTCTCATGATTGTCAGCATCGGCCCGTACCGTGCGCCTGGGGAGTATGTTACTGTAGGTTACGGGGAGAGGCGTCTCGTGCGCCCGCGGATTACGGACCGAATCATGCTCGGTGAAGGCGACGGCACTGTCGGTGCCTCGCCGGAGGCGCAGTCGCCGCCTGCGGCGGAGGACGTACGCGCCCAGCTCGACCGCCTCCTTGCCAGCCCCGACCTCGACGCGCCTGCGCGGGCGCGCAAGTTCCTGCGCTATGTCGTCGAGGAGACGCTCGCCGGCCGCGCGGAGCGCATCAAGGCTTATGCCATCGGCACGGAGGTGTTCGAGCGCAGCGCGGACTTCGATGCCCAGAACGACCCAGCCGTGCGCATTGAGGCAGGACGGCTGCGCCGGGCGCTGGAGCGCTACTATCTCTCCGATGGCCTGTCGGACCCGGTCGTCATCACCATCCCCAAGGGGGCCTATATCCCGCACTTCGCCTGGCACACGCCGCCCGCTGAGGACTCCGCTCCTGTCCCTGGCACCGTGGTGCCTGTGCCTCAGGTCGATTCGCCGCGACGGCGGCGGACACCCTGGCTCGTCGCGGCTGCCGTCGCGGTTGCCTTCCTTGCGTTCCTTGTCGGGCTGATCCTGTGGAGCCCGTGGCGCGACGGCGCGTCTGACACGCCCCACACATCGGCCCCTCTGCCTCCCAGCGGGCCGACCCTCGTCGTGATGCCGTTTGCGGCTCTGGGCGAGTCTCCGGCGGCCAAGACTTACGCAGACGGCCTGACGGAGGAGGTCCTGAGCCAGTTCGCCCGCTTCAAGGATATCACAGTCCTCGGGCGGGAGACGTCGCGCAGCATCCCGCCGGGTGCGGATGTCGCCCGCATCCGCCGCGACCTCGGCGTCCGCTACGTGCTCGAGGGCAGCATCCGGGCCGCGGCCCACCGCCTGCGCATCACGGGTCGGCTCCTCGATGCACAGACCAGCGCTGTCCTCTGGTCGCAGACCTACGACGAGGACCTGCAGATCCGCGACCTCTTCACGATCCAAGACGATGTCGCGCGCAAGGTCGCGACTGCGGTGGCGCAGCCCTACGGCATTATCCAACGGTCATACCAGACCCGGACCGGGGCTCGCCCGCCCGGCGACCCGGAAGCCTATGCGTGCACGCTGCGGTTCTACGATTACCGGGCCGCGCTGTCGGAGGAGAGCCATGCCGCGATCCGGACATGCCTCGAGCGGGCTGTGGCGCTCCATCCGGATTATGCGACCGCTTGGGCAATGCTGTCCGTCCTGTATCTCGACGAGGACCGGTTCGGGTTCAATCTAAGGGCAGGGTCAAACTCCCCGATCCAACGCTCGCTCGAGGCCGCGCGCCGCGCGATCCGCCTCGACCCGCAGAACGTGCGCTCGCTCCAGGCCCTGATGATGGCGCTGTTCTTTGCCCAGCAGCCCGCTGAGGCGCTAGCGGTCGGCGAGCGGGCGGTGGCGCTGAACCCGAATGACACCGAGCTTCTCGGCGAGTTCGGGACCCGGCTGGGCCAGGCGGGCGCCTGGCAACGCGGCGCCGAGCTGCTGGAGCAGGCGCTCGCCCGCAATCCGGGCCATTCCGGCTACTACAGCGGGACGCTGGCGGTGTACGCCTACATGCAGCATGACTACGCGCGCGCCGAAAGCCTGATCCGGCAGGCGGCACTGGAGAAGTTCCCGCTCTACCATTTCGTCGCCGCGGTCATCTACGCCCAACTCGGCAAGGGGTCGGAAGCCACCGAGGCCCGCGACCAGTTCCTGCGCATGCGCCCGACCATCTTCGAGAACTGGGACGACGAGATGGCCAAGCGCAACTACCGGCCGGAGGACACCGCTCATTTCGCCGAGGGAGCGCGCAAGGCCGGCTTTCCGGTGCCGGCCCGGACCGCCGCGGAAACGGCTCTTCAGGCGGCCTCTCACCAGCGCTGACCGCCACCACTACTACGTAAACTACAGGTGCTACAGGCGCGAACGCTTCGCCGTTGCTAGCGTCCGGGCAGTGTGCACCCGAAAGCAGTCCCGAAACAGCGCCCCCAAAGCCCCCCACGCCGAATGCCACTGTAGCCGGACAGGCATCCGGCGCACGGCACGGCCGTTCAGGCCTCGGGGGTGCTCCAGTCGCGGAAACGCAATGGAGGACAACATGCAGACCCGTACCCTGAAACTTCGTGAAGCGCTGCTCGGCGGCGTCGCCCTCGGCCTGATGACAGCATCGGCACTGGCCCAGGCCAATCCCGAGCGCGAGGCCTTCTTCGGCGAAACCCACGTCCACACCGGCTGGTCCTTCGACGCCTACATCTTCGGCAACACCATGACCGGGCCAGCGGAGGCCTACGCCTACGCAACCGGCGAGCCGATCCGGCATCCGCTGGGCTACACCATTAAGATCGATACGCCGCTCGACTGGATGGGCGTCACGGACCACTCCGAGTACGTCGGCACCGTGCGGCTGGCGAACGATCCGAGCTCCCCGATCAGCAAGCTGCCGATTGCCGAGAAGCTGAAGGTCCGCACCAAGGCCGATATCCAGAGGGTCTATCTTTGGCTCGGCACCAGCATGATCGACAACAAGCCGGTCAAGGAGCTCCTCGTCCCCGAGATCGCCGGCACGGTGTGGAAGGAGAACAACGCCATCGCCGACCGCTACAACAAGCCGGGCACGTTCACGGCGTTCTGCGCCTACGAATGGACCTCGACGCCGAACAACCGGAACATGCACCGCAACGTCTTCTTCAAGGACTGCGCCAAGGTCCCGCCGATGCCGTTCAGCTCCATCGACTCCACGAACCCGGAGGATCTCTGGGCCTGGATGGACGGCCAGCGTAAGGCCCGCAACGAGCTTCTGGCGATCTCGCACAACGCGAACCTGAGCGACGGACACATGTTCCCGACCGAGGTCGACGAGAAGGGCCGGCCCATCGACGCCGCCTGGGCCGAGTCGCGCCTGCGCAACGAGCGCCTGTCCGAGATCAAGCAGATCAAGGGACAGTCCGAGACCCATCCGTTCCTGTTTCCGAACGACGAGTTCGCCAACTTCGAGGTGCTGACCTACCTGCTCGGCGATCCAGCCGGCCGCATCCCGCACATCCCCGGCAGCTACATCCGCCAGGCCTACAAGGACGGTCTCTCGATGCAGGGCGCCCGGGGCTACAACCCGTACAAGTTCGGCCTCGTCGGCGGCTCGGATTCGCACAACACCGGAGTGCCCTACCGGCAGGACAACTTCTTCGGCGGCCATGCCAAGAACGACGGCACGGCGCAGGTCCGTCTGGGCAACGTCTTCGCGGGCCTCGACACGAAGTTCGAGAACCCGGCCGGGCTGACCGGCATCTGGGCCGAGGAGAACACGCGGGCATCGCTGTTCGAGGCCATGCAGCGCAAGGAGACCTTCGCCACCAGCGGGCCGCGCATCAAGCTGCGCTTCTTCGGCGGCTACGACCTCGCCTCCGACATGCAGCGCGACCGCGACTGGGTGAAGGCCGCCTATGCGAGGGCCGTACCGATGGGCGGGGACCTGCCGCCGATCACGGCCGGCAGGCCGACCTTTGCCGTCTGGGCGGTGAAGGACCCGACCTCAGGCAACCTCGACCGGGTTCAGATCGTCAAGGGCTGGTCCAAGAACGGCCAGAGCTTCGAGAAGGTGTTCGACGTGATCTGGTCCGGCGAGCGGACGGTGAGCGAGGTCGACGGGCAACTGCCGCCCGTCGGCAACACGGTCGACGTCGCCGCCATCGAGCCCCGCCCGCAGGGAACCTCTGTCGAGGCGCGCGTCGAACGGATCGCCGAGGATGTCCGCACGCGCGGCGACGAGCGCGCGCCAGCCGGCAGCGTCGGCGAAGGGATGAACCTGGGCTACCGGAATTCCATCGGGGCGGTTGAGCTCAAGACGGTGTGGACCGATCCCGAGTTCGAGCCGGGCGTGGATGCGTTCTACTACGCCCGGGTGCTGGAGATCCCGACGCCGCGCTGGACGACGATCCAGGCCCGCCAGCTCGGCCAGCAGCCGCCGGCCAACGTCGCCGCGACGCTGCAGGAGCGCGCCTGGAGCTCGCCGATCTGGTACACGCCAAGCGCCGAGGTCCGCAAGAGTGCTTCCCAAGGCCAGACGGTGACCGACCTGGTGCAGCGTGGGGCGAAGGCCCTGACGGACGACGAGATCAAGGCGCTGATCGTCAGCAAGACGCTGAACGTGCGCAACACCGTGACCGGGCAGACCTTTACGATCATCTATGCGGCCTCGGGCCGGCGGCTAATCACCGGGATCGACGGGGTCGCGCCCGAACCGGGCGAGATCGGCGACGTCCTGCACAGCGGCGAGATCGGCGCGCCCGCGGGCTACGAGATCAAGGGCGGCAAGATCATCACCACGCTGATGAACTCGCCCTATGAGGTCGCCGTCTACCAGCTCGGGAACAAGTACTATGGCGCACGCAGCAACGAGTTCGGCTTCGCGAACTACGAGATGGACGTCAGCCCGACAACGCCCTGAGCGGAATCACGCAGCGCGCCGGCGACTTCGCGCCGGTCGGCAGGTTCCAAGTCGAAATCCTGATTGCCCGAGGATGTGACCATGATGGAAGCAGCAAAAGAGCAGATCCCGCCCCGGTGGACCCGCCGATGGCTTCGCGATCCCCTGTTCCACTTCATGCTTGCCGGCGTCGCGCTGTTCGGGTTCTACCGAGTGCTCAACCCCTCGGCCGACGCTCCGAAAGAGGGCCGGATCGTGCTGACGCAGGACGACCTGCGCCCGATGACGGTGGCCTGGATGGCGCAGGGACGGCCGGCTCCCGCGCCCGAACAGGTGGCAAGCCTCGTCGAGGCTAAGGTACGCGAGGAGATCCTGTACCGGGAGGCCCTGGCCCTTGGCCTCGACCGCGATGACACCATCGTCAAGCGCCGGCTGGCGCAGAAGATGGACTTCCTCGCCGAGGACGCCGCAGCCCTGCGGGAACCGACGCGACAGGAGCTTGAGACGTGGTTCCGGGAGCATTCCGATTCCTTCGCCTCGACGCCCCGGGTCTCGTTCACGCACGTCTATTTCTCCGCCGACCGCCACGGCGAGGGCACCAGGGAGGTGGCGGCCAAAGCCCTCGAGACGATGCCGGCCCGATCCCGGCAGTCCACGGCAGGGCTGGGCGATCCGTTCATGTTCCAGGACTTCTACGGCGACCGCTCACCGACGCAGCTTGCCGGCGTCTTCGGCCCGGCCTTTGCCAAGGCGCTGTTCGAGGTCAAGCCGGGTACCTGGCAGGGGCCGATCGCGTCGGGCTACGGCTGGCATCTCGTGTTCGTCGGCGCGATGACACCGTCCCGCGTTCCCGCCTTCGAGGAGGTCGAGGGCGAGGTCAGGGCGGAGTGGACCGCCGAGCAACGCGCCCGCTCCAAGCAGACCGCGTTCGAGACGATGCGGGCGCGCTACACCGTCATCCTGCCGGATGATGGGGAGGCCAAGCCATGAGCACCGGATCCGCATGGCGGCCCCTGGCGGCCCTTCTGATCGGCCTGTGGGCTGTCCTGGCGGGCGTGGTTCCTGCGTCCGCCCATGACGCACGGCCGGCCTATCTCGAGATCACCGAGACGGCACCCGGACGCTACGCGGTGCTGTGGCGCACGCCGCTCCTCTCCGGACTGCCGCTGCCGGTGCGGCTGGGCTTTGCGGAGGGCATCCGCAACGTGACGGAGTCGGCCCGACGCGAGCTGCCCGATTCGGTGATCGAGCGCCGGCTCGTCGCGGCCGACGGCGGTCTCGGCGGCAAGCGGATCGCGTTCGTCGGCCTCCAGGGCACCATCGCGGATGTCCTCGTCCGCATCCAGGCCCTCGACGGCACCCATGCGACGACGCTCGTGCGACCGTCGCGGCCGTGGCTGGATGTCGAGGTCCGGCAGGGGCCGTTCGGGGTGGCGGCGGCCTATCTCGTGCATGGGATCGAGCACATCCTGTTCGGCTTCGACCACCTGCTGTTCGTGCTGGCGCTCGTCCTCATCGTCAGGGATCTGCGGGTGCTTCTCTGGACGGTAACCGCGTTCACGCTCGCGCACTCGATCACGCTGTCGCTGGCGACCCTCGGCTACGTGGATGTGCCGGGCCCGCCGGTCGAGGCCACCATCGCGCTCAGCATCCTCCTTCTCGCCTACGAGATCGTCCGCGCCGGGAGGGGCGAGCCGAGCCTCACGGCCCGCTGGCCATGGCTGGTGGCGTTCTCCTTCGGCCTGCTGCACGGGTTCGGTTTTGCGGGCGCGCTGACGGATCTCGGACTCCCGCAGGGCGACATTCCGCTGGCCCTGTTCTCGTTCAACCTCGGGGTGGAGCTCGGCCAACTGGCCTTCATCGCGGTGGTTCTGGGCGCCATCGCCCTCGCCCGCCGACTGCCGCTCCCGACGGCAGTCGGACGATACGCGCTGCCATGTGCGACCTACGCGATCGGCGGGCTGGCGGCTTTCTGGTTCGTCGAGCGGGTCGCTGGCTTCTGGACCTAAGAGGAAATGATGATGAGATGTCTGCTTGCAATCTCTGCTCTCGCCCTGACGGCCACGGCCGCCACGGCCCAGGTCAGACCACCCACGTCGCAGCGGACCTGCTCGGCCAACCGCCAGCTCGTGCTGAAGGACGGTGCGGTCGTGCTCGACACCAGCTCCTCTACCTATGCCCGTTTTGTCAGGAGCAGTGCGGAATGCCTGGTCGACCACTTCCCGGAGCGGGCCTGGGTGCCGAGCTCCAACAACCCGCAATGCTTCATCGGCTACCGGTGCAAGGACGGGTCCGACGACTTCTGACGCTGCGCTCGCGTCAATGCATTGAATGAATACTGGAACGGGAGGCACACATGCGCGCTCGCCCGTCCTGGCTTGGCACTCTTGCCCTGCTCGTAACTTGGATCCCGGTCGCCGTCGCCCAGACCGGCCCGCTGCCTTCATGGAACGACGGTCCTGCGAAACAGGCTGTCATCGCCTTCGTCACGGACGTGACCCGGGAAGGATCCCTCGACTTCGTTCCGGAGCCTGAGCGGATCGCTACCTTCGACAACGACGGCACGCTGTTGATCGAGCAGCCGATCTACGTGCAGTTCGCCTTTGCGCTGGACCGCGTCAAGGTGCTGGCGCCGCAACATCCGGAATGGCGGGACACGCAGCCCTTCGAGGCGGTGCTCGAAGGCAACATGGCGGCACTCGCAGCCGCCGGCGAGAAGGGATCGGTCGAGATCGTCGCCGCGACGCATGCCGGCATGACGCCGGAGGAGTTCCGGCAGACGGTCAAGGAATGGCTCGCGACCGCCAGACACCCCCGCTTCGGCCGCCGCTACGACGAGCTTGTCTACCAGCCGATGCTGGAGGTTCTCGCCTATTTGCGGACGAACGGGTTCAAGACCTTCATCGCGTCCGGCGGGGGAGCCGAGTTCATCCGGGCCTTTGCCGAGGAGCGCTACGGCATCCCGCCCGAGCAGGTCGTCGGCTCGCGCATCGCCACGAAGTACGAGCGCCGCGACGGCCGGCCGACGCTGTTCCGCTTGCCCCCGGTCGATTTCATCGACGATGGCCCTGGCAAGCCCGTTGGCATCAACCAGGAGATCGGCCGACGGCCCATCGCGGCCTTCGGGAACTCGGACGGCGATCTCGAGATGCTGCAATGGACAACCGAGGCGGGGAAGCGCAGGCTTGGCGTCGTGGTGCATCACACCGATGCGGAGCGGGGATATGCCTACGACCGCCAGTCGCATGTGGGCAAGCTCGACAAGGCGCTCGATGCCGCGACGGTGGACCGATGGACCGTGGTCGACATGAAACGGGACTGGAAGACTGTCTTCCCGATCAGTCCATAGGGGCAGTCCGGGACGATCCGCGCCCAGGAGGGAAGCAATGACGGTTGCCCGCCCCACCGTTTTCTGGATCACGATCGCCCTCATCGTACTGCTGATGCTGGTACTGTTGCGTGAGATCCTGCTGCCGTTCGCCGTCGGCATGGCGCTCGCCTACCTGCTCGTCCCGGTCGTCGACAAACTGGAGCAGGCCGGGATCAATCGTGGGTTGGCTGCCCTCATCCTCATCCTGCTGCTGGCCGTCGGCTTCGTTGGCCTGCTGCTGGTGATGCTCCCGGCCCTTCTCGGCGAACTGCGGTTCTTCATTGACGAGTTCCCCCGCTATGTCACCCGGGTCCAGTCCCTCGTCGCCGACACCGGTCGGCCCTGGCTGCACAAGGTCATGGGCCAGGAACTCCGGATCGAGGAATCGATCACCCACACAATGGCCGCGATGGGCTCTGCCTGGCTCGATGACCTCGTCCGCTCGGCTTGGTCGGGCGGGAAGGCCTTGCTCTCCCTTCTCTCGCTGCTGGTCGTGGTCCCGATCGTCAGCATCTACCTCCTGGCGGACTGGGACGGGATGATCGCGACAATCGACGGCTGGTTGCCCGCAGGGCAGCGCCAGGAGGTCCGCGCCCTCGGGCGGGAGATCCACGACACGGTGGCCGGCTTCGTGCGCGGGCAGATCGTCATCTGCCTCATCCTGGCCGCATTCTACGCAGGGGCCTTGCGGCTGACCGGGCTCAACCATGCCATCCTGATCGGCCTCACGGCCGGCTTGATCAGCTTTGTCCCCTATCTCGGGCTGGGCGTCGGCTTCGTCGTCGCAGCGTGCGTCGCGATTGCCCAGTTCGGGCCCGACTGGACCCCCCTAGCTGTCGTGGCTGGCATATTCCTGCTCGGCGAAACGCTTGCCGATTATGTGCTGTCGCCGCGGATCATCGGCACCCGCGTCAATCTCAATCCGGTCTGGCTGATGTTCGCGCTGTTCGCCTTCGGGTACCTGTTCGGTTTCGTGGGCCTGCTGGTCGCGATCCCGGTCGCCGCATCGCTCGGTGTCATCCTGCGGTTTGCGATGCGCAAGTCCCTGGCCGCGCCGAATATCGTACCAGTGCCGGTCGCATCGGGCGTATCCGCCCCAAAGCCGGTGGCGCCTGGACGAGGAGAGGTCGGTCAACCTGCGGAGGAGTCTCCCAGCCCGGCGCCGCATGAAGCCGTGATTGCACGTCCCGGGATACAGCCTGAGGTTTCCTGAGACATGACTATCACCTAGGCTCGCCTGCGTTGGACGAGCCGATTGGAAGGACCGCTTCGGATCAGCCTTTCACGTTCCGGCCGCTCAACGAACATCGGCTCATGAGCGCCGAAGCGGACCAAGCTATTTCGTCGCAGGAGTGCTATTTCCAGACCTTCCAGTACACCTCTTGGGTTGCATGTGGTTGGGCACAACGTTCGACGCCGTCGCCCATGGCTTCGGCGGGATAGCCCCCCTCGAGCAGTCGGCCCGGGCAGTCACAACACGCGGCAGCATCCTCAGCCAAGGGAGATGAGCACGGCTGCGATGGGGCAAAAACCCGCTGGAGCTTTCACGAGCTGGCTGCCGAAATCGATTGGCGTCCCGCCGATCTCGATTCCGATTGGACATGGCCAGGCTCCGCGCCCATGTCCGGCGCAGGCTGCTTGTGGCTGCCGGAGCTCATCAACGCCCGAGTCCAGGCGTAGTCCTTCCGAACCCTCTTTTCGAAGCCGCGTGAGCCGCATCAATTGGCCTTGACCACAAGGCTCGCCAACGTCACTCGTCCGTCGGTCGTGTAGTGGTTGACCCGTTCCGCGGCGAGACATTGGCCGGCCTGATACACCTTCACCGCCTCAATGGACCCAATGTTCTCCAGCTCAGCGATGATGAAGTCACGCTCGAAGTTCGTATCCGAATCCGTGGCGTGGGTGACCTGGAACGTGAGATGCGTCAAGGACAGGCCCGTATCTCTCGTGCCAGCCCCAACCCAGAGAACGCGCTCGTCGTCCGGTGGGCGGTCGGTGTTAAGCCAGAAGCTCGCCGCTCCCCGGGCCCAGGTCTCCTCGGCCCGTGCGAGGCTCAAGGACCAGAACCTTATGTGATGGCGCTTGCGGGGGCTGTTGTCGATTGCCTTCTGGAACCCGACGTCCTGGCCGCGGCCGAACAGATAGAGGGTGCTGAACGGGGCGGTCGGATAGGGCGAGTTGAGCACAAAAGCCCGGACCATGCCCCAGGAGCTGGCGAGGCCCAGCCGGTCCGCCTCTGACCAGCCGAGGGCCGCGAAAGCCGCGCGAAGCTCTGCGAGCGTTCCGACGAGCGCCACGTTGACGGGATCACCCGGCAAACCATCGCCTGTTGTCGTGAAGCTGGGCACCCGTTTCCGGTGGAGAAGCTTGAGGCCCATGCGAATGATCCGCGGGAGGATGACGTAGGCGGCGACGCCGTAGGTGAGGCCCACAGCCAGAATCCATGGCAGCCTTTGGTCCGCAGTGTCAAAGACCACGAAGACGATTAACCAGACAGAAAGAACACCCAATCCAAGGATCACGAGGCGTTGCAGGAAGCGGTTCAGCAATTTCATGATCGAAGCTCCGTCATGATCGACACATCGGTGCTCAGCACCCCGTGCAGATGCCCTTCATGACCTCCTGGTCGATCTGCTTGGCGCGTTGGTCATCTGTCTGGGGGTGGTACGGTATTGCAGTCGAGCATCCGATCAATCGCTGCCCCGAACGGGATTTGAATCTCTCCCGAGGGCGCGAGCCGCCGATTGCATTCCTGCGCCAGAGCAGGAACCGCGGTGATCAACGAACCGAGGATGAGGAGTTGGCGATAACGGTGCATCGTGATGACTCCGGAATGAGGATCCCAGTCCTGTCCTGCCCCGACGGGTTCATGCCGCACGGCGGGAGATGACATCCGGGCGGAAGTATCCCTCATTCCAGCAGTGCCTGCCTGACCGAACGAGACAAGAACTTGACGACCCAAGATCTCGGCTCGTTGTAAAAGCCTTTCAGACACTGAAACTATGTCTGAAAGGAAGCTGTGCCGATGTCTTGTCCTTGCCGATCTGTTCCAGGCATGCGCGGTGTTACCATAATCTCCGACAAACGTGGGACTCATCCAGCTAGGTGCACCAGTGGGTCGTCCTCAACGATTTACGAATTGGCTGGAACGAGCGTCACGGTCGTCACACCACCCGCGATGTTGAGACCGGTTTGCCCCTCGACCGAAATGGGTTGTAGGGAGAACGCACGGCCCGTGCCACCAGTGAGCACATTGACGCCGAGCCCAACGCCAAGCGTGGCCTCGGCGCCGAGGCCGGCATAGGTTCCTGCCAACGCGCCCCTGGGCAGACCCGGCGCCGCGGCGATGACGCCCCACACGAAATGTCCCGCTGTGACTTCGCCAAGGGCAACACCGAAGTCGTCGATCTTGCCTGTATAAGCATCGGTTGGTCCGCCTCCGTTCGGCGTGAAGGTGCAGAGAAGGGTCTGTTTCTGGACGACGAACAGGCCGATGCCGGCAGAGACGTCGCAGGCGAGCGTCCCGACTCTGACAGAGGATTGAGCAAGCGCGGGTCCCGCCGACGCGAAGAAGGCGGCACTCAGAGCAAGCGCGGCAATGTTCAGTTTGTTGGCAATGATCATAACAGGCGTTCCATGTTCACGCGGTTTGTCGTCAATTGTGAGGGATCGGCTCTTGCGGGTTTCGTTGTCGTCGCTGGCTGTTCTATTCGACGCGGCCCAATCGACAATCAACGTGCCTACCGTACGGTCGAATGAGGTTGAGATTACACCAGCCTGCACCATCCGCTTGACCTTCCGAGCCATCGGCTTGACGTTTCGAGACATGCACCACCGCCAGACGACGCAAGCTCAGGGACCTTCATGCTCGACGAGCCTACCGAGCCGCGGCACTGTCGTTCGGTTACGTCCGCGGACGGATCGGTGTCTCGCCAGGCCGGTCCGGCTCCAGCCAAACCGACGCAGCAAGTCTGTCTCAAACAAGCAAGTCATTGGCCGATGACAGCAAGGCGCGTCGATGCTTTCCCCGCTAATAACCGTTCCGTCGGTCCGCGGATGCAATACCGGTGCCGAACCCGCCCGCCTGAAGGCAGCCACCAAAGAGCGCCGGCGGGCGGGATGCCGTTTCGATTACCAGTTCATTCGCTCTTTCCGGTTCATATCGCCGATGCCGCGCTTCTATTTCGACTTCTACCTAGGTTCGGATTCCAGCCGCGACGAGGTTGGCTCTGAGATCGGCAGTCACCGCACTGCCGAGATCGCAGTCATGCGCACCGCGGCAGATCTGACGCGGGACCGGTTGCTCAAGATGCAAAGTGCGGTCCCAGACGACATTAGGATTGAGGTGAGGGATGAGCATCGTCAGCCGGTCCTCGCCGTGACGGTCTCAATCCAGGTCGAACGGGCCGGGCCGATCCCCCCGGACGAGTAAAGGCCAGGCATGTCCGTCGATCGACTTGCTCAAGCTGCCGAGTATCGCCGGCAGGCACAGGAGATTCGGACGATTGTCGAGAGGATCGCGATCGACGAAGCGCGCGAACAACTCCTTGAGACGGCCGAGCACCTCGAAGGTCTCGCAAAGGAAGAGGAGTGCAAGGTTCGCGCCGACGGCTCCAAGCCGCAGCCTCGATCGGAAGCGTAGTTCCGATGGGTCCCTGTTTGGGAATGCACACCGCTACACTCCGGGATTTCAGCTTGGGTTTGCGCTTGGGCTTCGGCATTTGGCGGTGAGAGCCTTGGCAGATGCTCGAAGCCTCGGACACTCTCTCCGGAGCCATCATGGCGATTGATGCCGGCACCGTGGGAGCGGCCAGTGTTCCGGGGCGAAGCATCGACGAACCGTTCACCGGCCTCATGATCCTCTTGGACCTTGAGAGGATTGTCCTCCGGGGCGAGCAGATCTGGCTGCTGTATCGGGATGTGCATGGCATGGACCCCTAGACGATCCATCCAGCGTGTGAAGGCTCAGGAAGGCGAGTCAGCCGCCGCAGGGCATGATCCTGATCCGCGCTTTTCGCACACCGTCCGGACGAGGGGTGGCGCCCGCTAGGCAAAAACAGGACTGGGCAGTGCGAGCGGAGGCTTCGCCGAAGATGCGTCGGGATGCATGCTCTGTGGAGTGTCATCCGGCATGCAACAGAGAAGCGACCGAGCCTGGAGGCCCGAGTTGAATGATTGCTTTGTTACAACACTGGTTGCGATCCGATGGGCCGGAGCCGATGGTTTGCTACCAGCGGCGGTTCGTCCGGAACGATCTTCGATTGCGATTGCGCAGTCCGGCAACGGCGGCAAATAGCATTGCGCCGCCGGAGGCAAACACCGCCAGTTCTGTTACGATGTGAACGAAGGGATCCACGTCATCGAAGCGGCCTGCGCAAATGTCGCGGGCTTCGAGCGCTATCGCCAGCGTCATACCAACCATGGCACCGCAGAACGCAGCAACCGTCGGATCCCATTTCTTGCTTGGTTCGGTTTTCATGTCCTTGTCCCATCCTGCCGCGCGGCTCGACGGCCCCCAACATCCAACCCTGGGAGTGCCCGTGATTGTCTTCAGTTCTGGGCCTGATGGCGGTCCTTGGCCTCGCAGACCAAGTCGACGACGGCCTCCAGTTCGTCCTCGCCGAATTCAAAGCAGCCGGTGCTGTCGATGGTCGAGCCGGTCGTGAGCAAATTGATCTCCAGCCAGAACGGCGGCAGGTCAGGCTGTTCGATCCAGGGCGCCTCGGTCAGACGAACCTCAAGATCGCTCAACCGAGCGAGCGTGACGGTCCGGGAGCAATCTGCATCATTGCTCAGGGCGAGCCGCACATACGCGCGGACGATCTGCTGCTCGATCCAATCACGGCATGCATAGTCACCAGTGGCGTCGCCCTCTGGCGCCGCGCGCGGCTGCGGCATTTCGATTCTCCATTGGCACGAGGATGTCCGGTGCTGCGGGCGGGTTGAGCCATGGCTAGGAAAAACGCTCCTGCCGTCCCACAGCCAATCGTCCGCGGCTGAAGACGCGGTGGTACCCGAGACGTTTTGACCAAGTCTTGCTATCCTCGGCCAAAGGCTTGCCAGTTCCCGTCTCTGGCCTGGGGTCTGGGAGTTTGCTGCGGTGAGGAGGGCCTGATGCATGGCGTGCCCCTGACACCCATGATGATGCCGCCCAGCGCGACCGGCGCCATTGCCCGCTTGGCCGCAGCCCGTGTCACCGAAGCAGGCCTTGATCTCGGCCCCCTCCTGCACAAGGTCGGCCTGACTGCATCCCAGATTCAGGACCGGCAGGCCCGCGTGGCTGTTGCAGCCCAGATCTCTTTCCTGAACCTGGTGGCGGAGGCGCTGCCAGATGACCTGCTCGGTTTCCATCTTGCCCAAGGCTTTGAGCCACGTGAGGTTGGCCTGCTCTACTTCGTGCTCGCGTCCTCGGCGACGCTCGGGGAGGCCATGGCCCGCGCCGAACGGTACAGCACCATCACCAATGAAGGGATCCGGCTGTGGTGCCAGGAGGGAGGCGATTTCCGCATTCGCTATAGCTATGTCGGCGTGTCACGACACACGGACCGCCATCAGATCGAATTCTGGGCTACGGCGCTTGTCCGGATCTGTCGCACCCTGACGGACACCGACCTGAGGCCCATTCGGGTCAGCCTCGCCCATCCGCGCTGCGGCGCATCAGGCTATCTCGAGGCCTTCTTCGGCTGCGAGGTGACCTTTGCCTCCGACCATGATGAGGTCACCTTCGCCCGCCCGACCCCGCAGCGTCGGCTTGCGGAGGCCGAGCCCTATCTCAATGAGCTGCTCGTCCAATACTGCGAGGAGGCCTTGTCCCGGCGGGGCAATCCGGCAAGCCCCATCCGCGCGAGCGTGGAAAACGCCGTCGCTCCGCTCCTACCCCACGGCCGCGCCCGCGCGGGTGAGGTGGCGCGGGCGCTCGGCATGAGCGAGCGCACGCTGGCGCGGCGCCTAGCGGCGGAGAGCCTGACCTTTCTTGGAATCCGGGAGGAGATGCGCAAGGATCTAGCGCGTCATTACCTGGCCGATGCCGGCCTCCCAATTTCCCGCATCGCCTGGCTATTGGGCTTTCAGGAGATCAGCGCATTCACCCATGCATTCAAGCGATGGACGGGACACACACCAACGCAGATGCGCAACCGGCTCACCGCGCAGACATCGTCTGCCGGGGACGCGGGCTTCTAAGACTCGCAAGGATAGCTGGAGGGCCACGCTGAGGAAGATCTATCCGCGGCCATAGCGCCAGAGCGCGGATCGTGACGTCACGCACGCATTCACCGTTCCATTGTCCCAATCTGTCAACGGAACGTCCTGATCGATCAAGCGGAATGGGCGTGGAGCGGATAAGATGGGGAACTGCACCCGGTCGCGGGCCAGCCCGACCTGCACCGGAACCGGACGAGGCTCGTCATGGGGTCTGCTTTGGTCGTCGCCGGCATCGGCCGACGGGGATGACGTCAGGACGCGGCGAGCAAATCGAGCCGCGGTCAGATGGCCATTCGCCTCGCCTCAGTGAAGATTTGCGTCGCGTGCTCCGGACCGAATTGCTGAAGGGGCCTTGCACCGTGACTGAGATTGCCCGGCGGTTCTCGATGCACCACCGCACCTTGAGCCGACACCTAGCCCGCGAGGGTGTCTCATTCCAACAGGTGGCCGATGAGATGCGGTTCGCGATCGCGTGTGACCTGCTGACCAACACCGACATGGCCCTGGATCAGATCTCGATCATGCTGAGGTTCTCGGAACCTAGCGCCTTCACCCGGGCCTTCCGCCGCTGGTCTGGGCGGGCCCCCTCGGCCTGGCGGGCGAGCCATGCCCGGGGCCGGAATCGGCCCCCAAGGCGAACGGTCCCTCGCCCGCGCTGAGCCCGCGCTGACCGGCGGCGCCCGAAACCTAAACCCAAAAGGCCGAGAGGTTGTCATGTCCCAACAAGCTCCGTTCACGATCCAAGTTTGGATCGCCTCCACCCTGGAGGACCTGTGATGAGCAGCCCCCGTCGTGGAGCAAGCCGGGTCGCCACCCGGATCCGCAAGGGATTGCTCATCACGGTCATCCTGATCGGCGGGTATGCCCTGCTGGCCTATGTGGCGTTGCCATCGGTGTGGACCCACTATGAACACCAGCGCGGGCTCGCAGGCCGGCCCATGGTGACGCACACCGAGCAAGGCATCCCGGGAGATGCGCTCAACGTCGGTCTTGTCGGATCGCAGGAGGATGTCGTCCGCGCTATGCATGCGGCCGGTTGGTTTCCGGCCAATCCGATCACGTTGCGAAGCAGTCTCGGGATCATTGACAGCGTCCTTCTCCACCGGCCCGACAACGAGGCGCCGGTTAGTCCTCTCTTCTATCAAGGGCGGCGGGAGGACCTCGCCTACGAGAAGCCCGTCGGATCGAGCGCCGACCAGCGCCATCACGTGCGTTTCTGGAAGGTGCTGGAGAGTGGTCAGGAAGACCGGATCGTCTGGCTCGGATCGGTGACGTTCGATCGCGGCGTTGGCCTGAGCCGGTACACCGGCCAGGTGACTCATCACATCGCGCCGGACATCGACACCGAGCGTGACGGACTGCTCGATGACCTGGTTCGAGCCGGAATGGTCACGATGCGCTACCAGGTGTCCGGGGTCGGTCCGACGCTGAATGGCCGCAACGGCGAAGGCGATCCCTACTACACCGATGGCGAGATCTGGGTGGCCGTTCTCGTCGTAGCCGGAGAGAAACGGACGCAGCCTCCGACCGAGCTGACCAGTCCGGCACTCGTCAGGACAACGAACGGAGTCTGGAAAGCCATTGCGGGCACGTTGCGGAACTGATGAGACTCGCGTTGAAAATTCAGATTGTCTCAAGACGTTCAGCGGCTGTCTTCATCGGTCAAGCAACACGCTTCCGATCGGGCAAATTGGCTCCCGGAGGTCCTGATCCCCGCTCTATCCCTTTGCTGAGACCTCCGCTGACTCGGCCCCGTTCGGAAGAGACCGAACGGGGTCCTTTTTGCAGCCCGACCGTCCTGGCCGAGGGCTCCGACATCCGGGCTCACGTGGAGTGTGCCCGATAAAGGTCCATCCGACGCCTGACGCGGACACGCAGGCTGTTCTGTTTCATCGTGGTTGCGAAGCGCTTCCTGAGCGTGCCTGAATTTGGGATCTGCTGCAACAAGGGACGATTGCATGTGGCGGTCGGCGGGAGAAATTGCAGACAGAAAAAACCCTGCCTCTTGTAAGAGGCAGGGTTCAGTGTTCTCCTCGCCTTCGGGATGACAATCCGAAAACAGCTCGAGTAGGACACACAAGAGGTCGAGTGTCAATTTCAGCTATGTAATGTCTGGTATAGTTATAATAATCTTTCAATTTATTCATGTATTCCTAAGCTATCCATAAGTAGTATTTCTTTTTTAACTGCCGTATACTCTAAGAATAACAAAGAGTGTTGCAGATTTGCAATAGCTTTGCTTTGCGGAAAGCTCCTAGAGTGGACTGTTTAGTCCTCACACAAAGGGGTGACCATCATGAGGAAGTGTGTTTCCAGTCTTCTGGTCGCAACGGCCATTTCGACCCTTGCCTTCTCGGCCGCATCAGCCGCGGACCTTCCCGTCCGCGCGGCGCCTCCTCCCTACATTCCACCGGTTCCGGTCTTTACCTGGACGGGTTTCTACGCCGGTGTGAACGCCGGCTGGGGCTGGCGTGACAGCGACCGGGAGCCGGTGTTCCTGGCTCCTGGACCAGGGATTCCGGCAGGCCTCGCGGGCACGCTGATCTTCAACAACAACGATGACGGTGGCTTCACCGGCGGCGGCCAGATCGGCTATAACTACCAGATCGGCTCGTTCGTGGTCGGTGTTGAAACCGACATTCAGTGGGCCGATACGGACCAGAACTTCGATGCCGTGTTCATCCCGGCCACCGGCTTTGCCGGCAGCTTCGTGCCGGGGGTGTTCAACAGCAACGCACCGGAATGGTGGGGCTCGGTTCGTGGTCGCCTCGGTGTGGCGTTCGACCGGGTTCTCGTCTACGCCACCGGCGGTCTCGCCTACACCGACGACAGCACCGGCTGGGCTGTCGGCGGCGGTGTCGAATGGGCGCTGCCGGTGAACTTGTTCGGCTCTTCGGCGGTGACCTTCGGCCTGGAAGGGCTGTGGCTCGGCTTCGACGATGATGATGACAACATCGGCCAGTCCATTGGCACGTTCACGCCCGTCGGCGGCGGGGGGCCCGTGGCGGTGGTTGCGCCGGCCTTCGATAACGATGACAACAACGACTTCTTCGTGGCGCGTGCCAAGCTGAACTTCAAGTTCGGCACCTACTGAGATCCGCTGCGCGCAGCAGAAAAGGCCCGGTTCGTCCGGGCCTTTTTGCTTGTCCGCTGGCACACGATGCCGTTCGGGTGTCTGGCAGCCGCCGAATCGCGTGTTGACGTCACGCCCGCTTAACGCGCCAAGCCGGACGGCGCCGCGTAGTCAACCGGGTCAAAGGGGTTGCGCGATCCGACGAAGGGGCCATTCGTGACGGGGTCCGGCAGGTTGCCGCCGCCACTGAAGCGTTCGTTGTTCTGCATGTAGGGCGGGCTTCGCAGATAGGATTGCGCTTGCCCGTAGCCGGTGTAGCCCGGATTGATCGAGCCAACCGGAACAACGTTTCCCGGATCCAGGAAGCTGCGGGGCGTCACCCGCAAGACCAGTGGACCTCCTTGTCCCAGGGCTTGTCGGGCTTCTCGTTGGCGGGTCTGGGCCTCGGCCTGCACAGGGATGACCAGGGATGCAACAGCGGCAATGACGACGACGACACAGGTATGGCGCATCGGCAGCCCTCCAATGTGAGTACGGTCTCGCGGGAACCCCCGTTGCAGGCTTCTTCGTGGAACCAGCAGTCTTCGCTCATGGACTCGCCAGCCGATTGCCGCGCTTAAGATGGTATCTTGCCTGAAATGGCTGCACGGCAAGCCCACGTTTGTTTTCCGACACGCTTGCGAGAACTCCGTTGGGACCGTCCAGCAGGCACGCCATAGATGATCTGAGCCTCGTTCGAACTGGAATGTCAGGGGTTTTGCGTGCCAACAATACTGCACATCAACTGTGGAAGACATGCTGCAATCTCAGGGTTTGCAGATGTTGCTGTCGATCTGCTCCCCTCCGAAGGAGTATTCGAGAGCAACCATAATAATTCCACTCGCTGCCATGGATTGTCACCTTGACCTCGGGCGCAACCTCGGCTGCTATGCAGCAGGGAAGCAAGCGAACAGCGATCCAAGGGGGAGCGATGCATTACCTTTCGCACTGGTTGGCGTGCGGCGTCGTCGTTCCGCTCGGCGTTCTCGCCGGGGGCGCAGGAGACACGCTCGCCGCAGACCTCGGGCCTCCCGCTCCCGTGAGCGAGGCTCCCGTCGTGTCCGGGTGGACCTACCGGTTCACGCCCTATGGCTGGCTCACCGCCCTGAAGGGAACCCAAACGGTGCGCGGACGCAGCGTGAAGGTCGATGCGAGCTTCATCGACATCGTCGAGAAGAGCGACACGCTCGTGGCCCTGATGGGCGACTTCGAGGCCCGCAATGGCCCCATCGCCCTCTTCACTGATGTGGTTTGGAGCCAGATCGGCGTCGAGGGCGGCAACGTCCGCAGCCGCGCGCTGGCGCCGGGCGTGACCGGAACGCTCGGCACATCCCTCAATTTGGATATCGAGATGGCCATCGTTGAGGTCGGCGGCGCCTACGAGGTCGCCCGCTCGGGACCATTGGCCTTCGACCTCCTGGGCGGAGCCCGGTACTGGTATCAGGAGGCAGACCTTTCGTTGGCCATCGCGGCTGCGGTCGACGTCGGCGATCTCCAGATTGCCGGAGCCCGGGCCTTCGCCCGCTCCGGTTCCGTCGATTGGCTCGATCCCATGATCGGGGCACGGGTGCGCTACGCCGTGGCGCCGGGTCATGAGCTCTTCCTGCGCGGTGATATCGGTGGGTTTGGCGTGGGGAGCGACTTCTCCTGGCAGGCCATCGGCGCCTACGGCTTCGAGCTCGGTACCTACCAGGGCGTCACCTTCTCCGGCGTGATCGGCTATCGGGCGCTCTCCGTGGACTATGCCCAGGGCGAAGGCCGGAGGCGCTACGAGTTCGACATGCTCCAGCACGGACCGGTGCTTGGCATCAGCGCCCGGTTCTGACGGCAGCCGACCCCGGCAACCGCAGGGTGCCCGGCACCTGTCGGTGTTCGTCCATCGATTAAGCCTGACGTGGGCATCGGTGCGTTCGGTCCACGAGGACCGGGTTTCGGTGAAAGCGGGAAGCTCGAGCCATGGGATGCCATGAACGGCCTTTGACCCTGACATCAGTCCTGGCCATGGCCCTCGGCCTCAGTGGATGTGTCCCCCTGTCCTCCGACGGCGGAATGGCACCCGTCCGGAACATCGCCTTCGCCGAGCTGAAAGCGGAGGCCGTGAAGGTCTCGACTGAACCCGAGAGTGCCGCGCAGCGGCGGAACGGGTCAACGCGTTGCTCAACCGTCCGCTGACGGCTGGAGCGGCGGTTCAGATCGCACTCCTGAACAACCGGGGGCTTCAGGCCGCTTACAACGAGCTCGGCATCTCGGAGGCGCACTACGTGCAGGCGAGCCTGCCACCCTCGCCTCGGTTCGGTTTCAACCAGTTGGCCGGCGACCTGAAGGTCGAAATCACCCGCCAGCTCGTCGGCAATGTCCTCGCGCTGGCAACCCTGCCAGCCCGGTCCGAGATCGCCCGGGAGCTGCTCCGGGCGGCCCAGCTCCGGGCCGCGGAGGCGACCCTCGTCCTCGCGGCCGAGACCCGAAAGCAATTCTATCGCGCCGTGGCCGCGAATGAGCAGGTCAGCCTGGTCACGCAGACTGATGGCGTCGCAGGCGACACGGAACACACCGAGGCCCGGATGAAGCTTCGCATCGAGTGTGAGCGGCTGGCCCGCCACATGGGCCTGTAGGACGACGTCGATTACAAGCTCCCTCTCCACCTTCTGGCGATACCGGCAAGGGTTCGCTCGATCCGGGAGGCCGAGGCGCAGGCCCTGCAACACCACCTCGACCTTCGGATCGCAAAGCTCGAACTGGAGGCTCTGGCCAAGTCGTTGGGCCTGACGCAGGCGACACGGTTCGTCAGCGCCCTTCGATCTGGCAGCCCAGAACCGTTACAAGAGTACGGACAAGGTCTCGGCGGATTCCGTCAGCAAGACCAAAACCATCACAAATGGCTTCGTGGCGACGATAGAGATCCCGCTCTTTGACTTCGGGCAGGCCCGCGTCGCCGAAGCCGAGCAGCGCTACCTCCAGGCCGCGAACCGGCTGGCCGAGATGGCCGTGAATGGCCGCTCGGAGGCCCGCGAGGCCTACCATGCCTATCGCGGGACCTACGATCTCGCCCGCATCCATCAGAAGCGGATCGCGGCGACCGGACACATGGTCGGGATTTATGATCCGACCCAGGACAGTGATCGGGCCGCAACCCTGCCCGAGCCAGCTCTCGACATGGATGAGTGGATGAAGCGCAACATCAAGGCGATCGAGGCCCGTCGTGATTTCTGGATCGCGGACACGGATCTCGGGGCGTCATGGTCCGGTGCCCGGTCGACCGGAGGCCTGAGCCCCCTTGGCGGCCCGCACATCTAAAGGTCCATCGGAAGCCCGTGCCCCGTTCGGCTCCGCCAAGGGAAATGCGCGCTCACGTCATCGCGATGCCGAGTCTTCCCTCTCTTGCTTGAAGATGACGTCGAGCGCTTGGATTACCTTCTTGTCCCGGTTCTCCTTGCAATACACGATCACCTGATGCTCGAGGTCCTTCCCGCGCTTGACATTGATCATGTGCTTCTTGGCGAGCCCGTTGTACCAGCCGCTGTACCAGGTCATCAGCAGGTCCGCGTCCTCCTGGTAGGTCCCTGCAAGTTGCTCGCATGTCAACTTCTGCACGTCGATCCGGCCCTTCGCGTCCGCGTAGCTGGAGAGCGGGGTCGCCGTCTGGGCCTTCGCACCAAAGGCCGCTGTGACCATCAAGGCCGCCGCAAGAAGTGTTCCGTGTCTCATGTCTCAAATCCCTCATGACTTTCGTCTTATGCCGGCTTCGCCCGGACCGCCGGGACCTTAGGCACGCCGACGCACCGCTGCTTGACCAATGAAGACGCTGGCTTGGCAATTCGGGACAGGAACCTGCGATGTGCCGGACGAGAGCAACGTCCGGATCAGCCTCGGTGTCCACACAGGTCGGTTTCTTGTCCTCTTCCGTCAAGCCAGTCTATGCCGCAGGTGGTAATGTGGCCGTGCAATGGCTCCCACGCAGGAGAGACGACAATGCTGCGCCTCATGTTGCTCGCTACACTCGGCATCCTGGTAACCACCACGCCGGATTGGGCTCAGGATGCCGGGCCACCCGTCCGCGACGGTGAGATCGTCATCCCCTCGCAACGAACCCTCGAACGGGAAGCGGTGACGCAACCGCGGAACGACTTTTCGACGAACGATGCGATCGCCACCCAGCAGATGGAACGGCAAAATCGGCGGATCGACCGCGAGGTTGAGAAGGGGATCTGCGCGGACTGCTGAGGAACAGAATTCGGGGCAGGGATAGTGGGATGCCGTCCCCTGCCTCGACCGTCCGGCCCTCGGTCAGATCCAATCCCGGGCTTGTGCCTTGGTGATCTGTCTCCCGGTCCTTTCCTGTGGTTGAGGAACCGGGTGGCCGGGTTGAGTCCGGCCGTGTTCCAGGCGCCAAGCCGCCGGTGATTGTCCGGACCAGCGGCGGAAGGCCCTCGTGAAGGCGCTCGCCTCGGAGTACCCAAGCGCCACGGCAATCTCGCTGAGCGGGATCTTGGTCTGGGTCAGCAGTTGGCGTGCGATCTCGAAGCGCGTCTCATCAACAAGGCTCTGGAAACCTGCGCCCTCGGCTTGCAGGTGCCGGCTCAAGGTGCGGCGATGCACGGCAAAGCGATCCGCAACCGTCGTGGCCGAGCATCGGTTCGTCAGGATCTCGGTTCGCAGAACGCGGCGCAGGCTCTCCTTCCAACCGCCCGCTGCGGCCGCCTCAAGCTCCCGAACATGGGCTTCGAACACCTGGCGGAAGATCGGGTTCGCGTCCGCAATGCGGTGGTCAAGGCAACGCGTCGGAAAGACCAGGACGGCGGTTTCCTGATCGAAGCGCACGGGCGCCCGGAAGAAGCGCCGATAGGCCCCCAGATCGGCCGGCTGGTGTCGGGGCAGCAGCACCTCGTCCGGCACCCAATTGGGTCCACACAGCGTCCGCAGGACATTCGTCGCCACCGCCATGACTGTATCCGTGATCTGCTCGGGACTCCTCACGCCCTGCTCGTAGATCGCATAGCCCAGGGCCACCACATCCCCGTAGGCCAACAGTGTGGGAGTGGCGCCACGGTCATGCAGAGGCAGGTGCCTGACAAGGGCCGACAGGGCCTCGCCGACGGTGGGCGAGTGTTGCATGAGGCCTCCGATCGGGCCTAGCGACGAGAGGGATCCCCGCTGACCGACCAGGAGGCCGAAGTGCGGACAATGCGTGTGCGCGACACAGGCCGTGAGCACCCGGCCCAGGGCCGCATAGGGAATGATGTTGTTCTCGTCCTCGAACAGCTCCGGATCGAGACCGGCCTGGCGGATCACCGCATTGGGATCCGCCCCGAACTCGCGCAGGAGGGGATAGACTTCACATGCAACGCCGATGCGGATGACGCCTTTCGCCACCGCCTGCCGGAGAGTTCCTTGCGCAGGCACATCCGTGGCCAGGCCGCGGAGGTCCACTTGATCCAGCGGTGTCAGCGCAGGTTGGGACGCCGGCCTCATGGCAACCTCCTGCCGAGGGGGTCACGATCAAGAATCACGATCAGGCCTCCACCAGTCCGTTTCGGATTGCGTAGCGGATCAGCGCTGCCGTCGTGTCGAGGTTGAGCTTGCGCAGGGCCAGGGCACGATGCGTCTCGACGGTTTTGGTGCTGATGCTGAGGATGTCGGCGATCTGCTTGTTGGTCTGGCCATCGGCGATCAGTTGCACCACGGCCTTCTCGCGCGCGGTCAGCGCCGCCTCGTGCGCGCATCCCTTCGCCAGGTAGGTCTCGAGCAATGCCTCGGAGACCTTGCCGGTGAAGAAGGGCTTGTGGGCGGCCAGGCTTTCTACCGCCGAGACCAGGAACTGCCTGGCGTCGGACTTGAGCAGGAAGCCGCGGGCTCCAGCCTCGAGGACGTCCCGCACCAGACAGTCCGTATCGTGCATGGTGAAGATGAGCACCTCGACGCCGGGTAGACGGGTCCGGATCTGCCGGGTCGCCTCGACGCCGTTCACCAGTGGCAGGCTGTAGTCGAGGACCACGATGTCGGGCCGGGTGGCCACGGCCTGGTCGATGGCCTCCTTGCCGTCCCGGGCCTCGCCGACCACCTCCCAGCCCTCATGCCCTTCCAGGATGGCCCGGACGCCGGAGCGGACCACGTCGTGATCGTCGGCGATCAGGATGCGCGTCATGGCGAGCCTTCCTTCGGCGACCCAGTGCCACCGGCAGTTCCGGTGAGCCCGAGTCCGAAGTCAGGTTACACCTCCCAGCGTACTGCTCCACCTGGGCAGAACCCTGAAACTGGGGGAGGCAGACCCTGAAACTTCAGGAAGGCGCGTCGCAGTCCGCCTCGGCGGGGTCCGACAGCCATTGCATCCTCAGGCGCCCGGCAGGCGGCCGTGCACGGCCGCTCCGGGATATTGGAACCATCGCGACAAGGCGGGTGCCACCCCAACCCGTCCGGATCCTTAAGGTCCCGCCGAACTGCTCCAGGCGGGCCTGCATGCCGGCAATGCCGACCCCGAGACGGATCGATCCGTCCGACCGGTCCCTTCTCACCATCCCATGTCCGTCGTCGCGGATGCGGATGATCAGGCGTCCAAACGTGATCCGGGCCTTGACCGACACGTGCGAGGCATCGGCATGCCGATGCACGTTGGTCAGCGCCTCCTGCACCACGCGCAGGATCGCCCGCTGAAGTTCCAGCGGCAGCTCATCGATCTCCTCCGGAATCCGGATCCGCGCGACGAGCCCTGTGCGCCCGGCGAAGCCCTCGGCAAAGTCCCGCAATGTCGCCTGGAGACCATCAGTCGCCAGGTTCGGCGGATGCAGCAGATAGGTGAAGATGCGCAGCTCCCTGAGCGCCTCGCTGAGCAGGCTTTCGATCTCCGCAAACGCGGAGCGGGATGCCGGAGTGGCCACGACCGTTCTCTCGAGACCAGCCAGTCCGAGGCTCGCCGCCACGAGGTGCTGCGCCGTCGAGTCGTGCAGCTCGCGTGCAATGCGCTGGCGTTCCTCTTCCTGAAGGGCGAGCAGTTGCCCCGACAATTCGCTGACCTGCTTCTTCGCTCCCGTGACCTGATCGGACAGCGTTCGGAGCGGCTGCTCCACTTGGCGGGCCGTGAACCAGGCGGCAATCCCTCCGGCGAGCAGGAGAAGAGATGCCGGCCCGGCCATTCGCCACAATGCAGCGGAGACAGGTGCATTCAGATCGGCCAGCGGCACCGTGACCACACTCGTCCAGTTCGTCGCGCCCGACCGGCGGTAGGCGACAAGGACCGGGACCCCACGGTCATCCGTGGCCTCGACCGTCCCCGTGATCGTACTGTCCGGCCCCGCATCGGCGAGGCGGCTGGCCAGGGCTGCGGGAACTGGCAGATCGGACCCTTTGCGGCCATCCCTGTCGGCCACGATCGGCTGGAGCTTGCGGTCGTAGAGCCCTTTCACCCAGCCGGCGGGCAGCGTCTGGTCATCGAGGATCGTGCCCAGCCGCGCCTCCGTCAGGATGATCGTCAGATGGCCGTTCATCCGGCCCTCGGCATCGTCGAGCCGGAGGCTGAGGGCCACGACGATGCTGCCCTTCAAGGGCGCCAGCGCTCGGCCCGAGACGGCCCATCCCCGGTCCCGGATCCGCTCAAAGGCCTCGCGGTAGTTCGGGAAGTCGACGTGCCGCGGGAGCGGCGATCCGAACGGGCGCAACGTGTTGGCGACCTGCCGCTCGAGGTCGTTGAGGACCAGCCACGAGCCTTCCGGAACCGGCGTCGCCTTGAGCTGATCGTAGAAGGCCCTGACGTCGCCGGAGAGGAGCGCCGGGGACTTCGACAGGCCCTTGAGCAGGTAATTGACTGCGGCGACCTCCTGATCGAAGCCGAAGGAGAGCGCCTTGGCAGCCTCCAGCGCACGGTGCTCGATCGCGTGCCGCTCCTCGGCGGCGCGGGAGAGCAACAGGGCCGCGGCGACGACGCATGCAGCGATCGTGATGACCATGAAGGTCAGAGCAATCCGCCGCCGCAGACGGGGCGGCGGGCCCGAGAGCGCAACCACCGGGATGGTGCCATTGCTCATGAGGCGATCTCCGGCCGCAAGGGCAACGCAACGGGACCGGGGTCGCGACGGGCCCTCGTCCGGTAACATAGGTTAAACCCTGGGTCGCTTCCTGTCGACCGGGATCGCCATCGACCCGCGCGCTGGTCTGCTGGGCCAGGGTGAGGCACAAATCAGGGTCTGCCTCCATCAGTTTCAGGATCGACCCCAATAGACCCTCGTCCGCGAACGGCGCGACACTGCACACATGCCGGAACGGAAGCAACATTCATAAAGGCTGTCCTCATCGGTCAAGTGAGTGTCCCGCGCTGTCAAGCGAGCTCCGGCAACGGGTCTAGGATACGTGCCTGCGGGAAGGCCTTGGTCCTGTCCGCCAGCAAGTCACGCCGACAGCGCATACCCCTTCGAGGATGGATGCCATGACTGATGTGGATTTCGTCACTTCGACCGACGTTGCCTTCGATAGGCAGCCGGCCGACAACGGCATGATCCGGCTTCCCGGTGGTACGTTCCGGATGGGCTCGGATAGGCACTATCCCGAAGAGGCGCCGGTCCACCGCGTCACCGTCGATGCGTTCTGGATCGACCGGACACCGGTCACCAACCGCCAGTTCCGCGACTTCGTCCGCGCCACAGGGCACGTCACGGTTGCAGAAATCGCACCCGATCCCAAGGACTACCCTGCTGCCCTGCCGCACCTGCTCCATGCCGGCTCACTCGTGTTCAGGCCGCCGGATTATCCAGTCGATCTCCGTCACTTCAGCCAATGGTGGGCGTTCAAGGCCGGGGTGAACTGGCGCCGTCCCTATGGCCCGGGCTCGTCCATCAAGGGCCTGGACGACCATCCGGTCGTGCATGTCGCCTATGCCGACGCGGCGGCCTATGCCCGTTGGGTCGGCAAAGATCTGCCGACCGAGGCCGAATGGGAGTTCGCGGCCCGCGGTGGACTCGACAGGACCGAGTTCGCCTGGGGCGAAGAGTTCGCACCCGGCGGACGGCAGATGGCCAACACTTGGCAGGGCGCCTTTCCATTCCAGAATACGCGGCTCGATGGTTACGAGCGCACATCGCCGGTCACGGCCTTCCCGCC
>NZ_QOIO01000048.1 GCF_003332305.1 Microvirga aerophila
CGACGGCGAGCGACCGCAGCTTGCCTTCACGGGCCAGGCGCAAATGCTCCTGCAACAGGTCGATCATGGAAGCGGCATTTTCATCGACAGGTGCGACTGAGACTGGGTGGAGCCTGGTGACCGACCCATGTTGCGTCGTGTGCGTATCGGTCATATCGCGGCACTCTCCATCATTGTTGTTGGGTTCTTGCAACCTTTTGGACAACCGAGGATGCGCACGAGACGTGAACCGAGTGTCAACTCCAGGCCAATACAGCAGAAACATCGGCTGTGTCGCACTCAGGCAACAGAAAACCGGTCGCCTTGAGCATTGCAATCGCGGGCTCATTCGCATGGCCAACCGGCGGCCGAGCGGCTCTCTGAGAACGTGAAGCGCCGGCTGACCTGCGGGAGGAGGCCGAGGGGTTGAGGGTGCGGACCCTTCCCAGTTCGCAGTCGACGTTCTACGTTCCAGGCTGGATAGGGGATGAAGAATGTCGAACCTGAAGGTCGCCGCGATCGGGCTTGTCTTCGCCGTTGCTGTCGCAAGCCCTCGCTCGGCCATGGCGCTGACCCTGCAGTGCAGGCTCGCCAGCGATCCTGTCGAAGCAGAGAACATGGGGCGGGTGAACCGGTTCGCGATCGACGAGGGCAACCAGTCCGTCGGCATGTACCTGCCTGGCCAGGAGGCTGGCTCACCTGAGTGGAGCTACCAGGAGCGCGAGGGTGATGTGTTCGACCAAAAGGGGGACGTCTTCGTTGTCAGATCGGATGTAACCGGCATCTACGGCTCCGGAATCAGGGCTGGGTTCCCGCACTCGTTTTACTTCAATTCGGTGACGAAGCTGATGACGTGGTCCTACATCTGGAAGGACAAGGTCACCCGGATGCAGTGGCAATGCCGGCCGTGAATTGCACGCCGCGGGAGCCCGGTATGTGTACGTGCGTATATAGTTACCCAGGGTAGGGAAGTCTTCGGGTTATGGAGCCGGTGGATGAGGCGCAGACCAAGGCAGAAGCGGCTTCCTGGCACGACCTTAAGGCACGTCTCCGTAGCGCCCCCGCCTTGAAGGCTGAGGTTATTCGGGTGCTGAGTAGGTCTTGATCAGCTGAGGTTTTCCACACGAGCTTATTTCCTTCATTGACGGAACATTTCAGATGGATCATAGTTCCTTCAATGAAGGAGCGTCGCATGAAAACTGCTGCCGAGATACTAACTGTGGTCCGAGCTTCCCAAAGGGACATTGAGAATTGGATTGCTCGGCTCGATCTCTCGACTGAGTTTAAGGAGACGGTTCGGGGAAGAGCACGGCTCTTCAGTAGGGAGAACGCCCTTGAACTCGCGTTCATCGCGACATTCGTCCGCGGCGGCGCGAGCCCTTCTAAGGCAGCAGTTTATGCGGCCCATTTCACCTCAGATGCTCGGCGACTCGATTGGGAGAGGACGATGCGAAGGTGGTTTATCTTCCCGTCCGGCGACTTGACCCACGGCAGGGGATCCAATGCGGTCGGTGATCTGTCCGATCTCGAAGAGGATTTGGGCACAGAAACTCTAACGACAGTCAATGTGTGGAAAATTATTAAGCGTGTGAACGCCTTATACGAATGGGCGTTTTGATCATGCGTAAGGATGGCAAGTATTCGCCCGATAACCGTTATGAGGCTAAACTTACCTCTGTCGCACATGCCCGGTTCGATATTAGGCCACGCCGGCTCCTCAGCCGGGAAGACGCTGCGTTCTATATCGGCGTCAGCCCAACGACGTTTGATCGGCTTGTTGCAGACGGACGGATGCCGAAATCATGCCAGGTTTACAGCCGCGTACTCTGGGACATCCACAAGCTCGACATCGCTGTTGATCTGATCTCCGATCCCGAGGAAGCCACCAGTGGCCGCGAGATCGAGCTCTGACATGCCCCGCAGATTGCCCAAGTACTGCACCGAAGACGTGGACCGCCACGGCAACCCAAGGATCTATTTCCGGCGCTCTGGCCAGAAGAAGATCAGGCTGAAGGGCATCCCGTTCTCTGAGCCATTCATGGAGGGGTATCGCCTCGCTTTGGAGGGTAAGCTTCAGCCGGAACAAGTAACAAGGCGCCCGAAGGCAAAGCCGGATACCGTTCGGTGGCTCGTGGAGGAATATCTCGGTTCCGCCTTCTTCCTGGACCGCTGCCCCGCACCACGAACCCGGCAGGTTCGTCGGCGTGAGTTGGAAGCGATGTGTGTTAAGGCTGGGGACGAGCCGATTACGGCCATCACCTCAAAGGTGATCCGGAAAGGTATGGACCGCAGGCGAGAGACGCCGGAGGCGGCCAACGATTTCCTGAAGGCGTTGCGTGGACTCTTCGCATTCGCTGTTCAGTATGAGCACTCCACGATCGATCCGACCATTGGCGTGAAGAAGCTTCGAAGCCGCAATCCTGAAGGCTGGCATACGTGGAGCGTGGATGAGGTGCGCCAGTACGAGACCCGGCATCCGGTCGGCACGAAGGCCCGCCTAGCGCTTGCGCTGCTGCTCTATACCGGTGCTCGACGCTCTGACGTCGTGGGGCTTGGACGGCAGCACGTGCGGGAAGGACACCTGAAATTCCGTGTCTTCAAGAACCGCCTTCGAAAGCATGTTGAAGTTGAGATCCCTGTGCTGCCTGAGCTGCAGGAGGTCATCGGCGCCACGCCTGAGAAAGGTGACCTGACGTTTATGATCTCGGATCATGGTCGAGCCTGGTCGAGCGGTGACAGCTTCGGCAATAGATTTCGCGACTGGTGCACCGAAGCTGGTCTGCCCCATTGCTCGCCACATGGCCTGCGAAAGGCCGGAGCAACGATCGCTGCGGAGAACGGCGCATCGGAGGCTCAGCTCATGGCGATCTATGGCTGGTCCGATATGAAAATGGCCTCTCACTACACCCGCAAAGCGAACCGGAAGCGGCTTGCTGGAGATGCCGCGCACCTCATGGTGCCGCGTCAAACCGAGAACGAAATTGTCCCACTTTCGAGCTCGGTAGATTCAGGTGGGACAAACAGCCCTAAAAACGTGAGGAAAAACAATGCGATCTAAAGGCTATGGTGCCCCTGGCCGGTATCTTAGGGATCATACTGGCGCTCTATAGCCTTGATATTTAAAGCATCTGAGTGCGTTTGGAAAGGCGCTGTATCACCTCCTGTATCACGCTACTTGGGTGGCGCAACTTGCTCCCCCGGGCCCCAAGATACGTTTGGGATGATGCAAAGCCACAAGACGAGAGTAGCGCGAGAGCAGCAAGGTGAACGCGGAGCATCTGGGAGAGCCCTCAGAAACGGGTGCGTATGTCTATATCCTACGGAAGGTGCCTCCAGATCACCGGACCGCACTAGCAATTCACAGGGTAAGTCGATTCAGACCCAGCCCATGGCTCAGAGTGAGCCTTACCATGCGCGTAGAAGATTCACGGGCGGTTTATGCGGTTAGTAAGTGGTGGGGGCCCCGCTAAGGAGCCGCTCAAGAGGCCGGTATGAGGTTTAGGCTGCCGACACATCATCGGGGGCTAACGGAGTCTTGCCCACTGGTGTGAAGGCTCCATAATTATTTTTGAGCCGATAAAAGGATCTGCGACCATGCGTATTGGATTCCCAATTGCAATTTGTGCGGCTCTGTTATCTTGGAAAGCCGAGGCGCAAGTAAATATTAGGCCAGAAGCGCTAGAGTATTATAACGAGTGTGTAAATTCAGCAGTACAAAACAATAGGGTAGTTCAGCGTAGAAGTAGTATAGTTTATAGTTGCCGTGGTGATTTTGCCAGACGTTATTTCAACTACCTTGTTAATCGGGGGAGCCCTGTTCAAGAGGTAACGCAGAGAAACGGCAGGTTTATTATCCGATGGCTTTCGGGTACCCAGGGAGACCAAAGTCACTGTTCGCACAAGATTGAGAACGCAGATGGGACCGCAGCATCTGATTTTGGATGCTCTATCTACGCTCCAGCCCCACCTAGCTAACAAGAGAGTAGTAGAAAATGCGTGTCGCTTTGTTATTTGCTATAGCGGCAACGCTGCTATATGGGCAAGGCATAGCTCAAGTAAATATCAGGCCAGAAGCGTTACAACACTATAACAGATGTATTAATTCGGCAATACAAAGTAACAACGTCTTGCAACGGCGCGCAGAGATAGTATACAATTGTTCTGATAAAATAGCCGAAGAATACTACAATTATCTTGCCTCGAGGGGGATTGAATCCCAAGAGAGAATAGTGAGGACCGGCAGAGTTAGATTCCGGTGGATTGCAAATCCAGATAGCAGCTATTGCTGGCATAGGATCGAGAACCCAGACGGGACCGCCACTTCTGAATTTGGGTGCGCCATCTTGCAGGCGGCTCCCCCGCCCTAAGACGCTTTGGGCATTGAGAACTCCAGCGAGTCCAAGTCTTAGCGCGAGTGTCGTTAGACCCATGCTATTGACGGGTTGGCAAGTGGCCGCTTTCTTCACATAGTAGAGCGAGGTGACCTTTCCTGTAGGCTCCTGCCGTGGTCCTAAAGACCTCGCGCCTGTCCTTTACGAACTACATTCACTACTCGCTAACGGCTAACAACACTTTCCAACCCTTTAACCCTTTTTTGAACAGGTGGGTGAGGCTGTCTGGCTTCGTTAATCAGCGAGATGGGACCCTAATTCGCCCTAAGTCTGCCCTTGCTTCTCACCCGTCTCCTCCCCAAAAGAGCGCATCGCTCTTAACGTGGGGAGTGATGGTGACGATTACCCATACAAGGATTATCGAGGCCAAAACCTCAGGACACATACCTGTCAGTTAGCTTGCAAAAGCAACTTTACAAAACACCTGAACCAACTTACAAGCTTACAAGCTTACAAGCTTACAAGCTTACAAGGTGTAGTTCATGGCTGTTTACAGTTATACGCGCGTCAGCACTCAAACCCAGGCAAATGCAGGCGAGAGCCTTGGAGCGCAGCAACGGCGCGTTGAGGGGTATGCTCAAATGATAGACCTTGCCGTGGATCGCCATTTTGTTGAGCGAGGTGTAAGCGGGTCCGTGCCAGTAGCAGATCGTCCTCAAGGAGCCGCCTTGTTGGCTCTCGTTAAATCGGGTGATACCGTCATCACCCCAAAGCTGGACCGCATGTTCAGGTCAGCGCTTGATGCTCTGGATGTTCTTCGACAGCTCAAGACTCGAGGTGTCTCGCTCCACATGATTGACCTCGGTGGTGACGTGACTGGGAATGGAATCTCGAAGTTGGTCTTCACAATCCTCTCCGCCGTAGCTGAAGCAGAACGCGATCGCATCCGTGAGCGTATCGCCGATGTAAAAAAGGATCAGAAGCAGCGCGGACGTTACTTGGGTGGCAAGACCCCGTTCGGATACGTAGTAAGTCCTGATGGAAGGCTTGTAGAGGTCCCTGAGCAGCAGCGGGCGATCCGTGAGATGGTTCACCTCAAGGAACAGGGGAAGGCGCTACGAGCCATTGCAGAGAGCATGAAGGCGCAGGGATACCGAATTAGCCATGTTGCCGTGAAGGACATTCTCAACAGAGCGCGGCTGCAATCTCGGTGAACATCAGAAGAATTCGAATCCATCAGGGTGCTTTTGGTCGCGGAGTGCACCTCAATTTTGCACACCTATGCGCGCACACGGCCCATTGAATGCATCCACAAGGATGCTACTGTGTCTCGAACAAACCAAAAACAAATCACTCGGGGCAAAATGCAGAATGCAACTACTCTGGTTGGCGCTATATGGCACCAGTACCAAGGACTTCCCATCGAGACACAGTTTATGCTTGCGATGATTGTTGGTCTAATCGCAGTATTTCAATGGAATTTTAACTCAAAGACCGTCACTTATGGCCCAACTATACTTACAACGACAGGAATTTTTGCGACATTTCTCGGCATAGCAATTGGCTTGTCACATTTCAACACAACTAACATCCAGGCAAGTGTGCCTGAGCTACTTACAGGGCTTAAAACAGCTTTCTGGGCATCAGTCCTCGGTGTTGGGGGAGCCTTAAGCCTGAAATTTCGCGACTTCTTCCTTGGAGTGCGAAAAGCGTCAGGCGATACGCCCGCACCAGACGAGATTACAGCAGCAGATCTGGCTAATCATCTCATAAGCATTCAACGAGCACTTGCCGGAAGCGAAGAAGGATCTTTGATTTCGCAACTCAAATTATCTCGTCAAGATGCCAATGACAGACTTGATGCCTTGAAAGCTGCACAGGTGGAAGCACTCGCAAAGCTTTCCGAGATGGGGTCCAAAGCTTTAGTTGAAGCGCTCCGCGATGTAATCAAGGATTTTAACGCGAAAATCAGCGAGCA
This sequence comes from Microvirga aerophila, assembly GCF_003332305.1. Classification (GTDB taxonomy): domain Bacteria; phylum Pseudomonadota; class Alphaproteobacteria; order Rhizobiales; family Beijerinckiaceae; genus Microvirga; species Microvirga aerophila. The sequence continues at coordinate 6,289 of NZ_QOIO01000048.1, forward strand.
ATTCGGCGACAATTTCAAGGAGCTCAATACCGCAGTGGCACGTCTCCTCACATGGCAAGATCAGTACAAGGAGTATATGGAGACTACGGCTCAAAGGCTTGATGCAACCTCATCGCTTATGACAAAGGCGACCTCAGACTACTCCCATCTTGTCGAAAAATCGGGTGCTTTCACTAAGGTTGCTGAAGACCTTGGGCGGCTTCTTGCTGCCCTTGAGACAGAGAAGCAGCAGCTTATCACTGTGTCAGACCAGCTCGCTAAACTATTGCAAGCAGCGTCAGGCAGCCTTCCGGAGGTGGAAAAGAAGGTCTTGGAACTTGCAAGTCAGCTCACGAGTGCTGTCAATGAGAACCAAAAGACCCTTGGAACAGCGCTGACCGAGAATGCCACCGCGATCAGAAACTCGATCCAAGCGACCCACCAAGACCTGTCTACCGCCCATTCCGAGTACAACAGGCAGATTGCTGAACTCGTAGCGAAGACAAAGGAGTAGGTTGCAACACTTGACCTCGCACTGACTGAAGAGCTTCAGAAGGCGCTTCAGAGCCTCGGACGCCAACTCGCCGCGTTATCTGAGAAATTCGTAAGTGACTATGGGCCGCTCACTGACAAGCTCCGGCGTCTGGTTGCAGTCGCAGGACAAGTTTGATGTCCCTTTCAAAGATTCTTACTGACAATCGTTCGTCTGCCCCGAAAGAGGAACATTGGATCCCTCTCAGTGACCTGATGACCGGCTTGATGATGATGTTCATGCTGGTAGCTGTTCTCTTCATGGTCAATGTCGATGCTGAGAAGGCAAAGGTCGAGGAAAGCAATAGTAAGCTGCATGACCTAATGCGCGAGACAGAGCAGCAGGCAAATCAGGTGAAGGGGATCGCGCGCCTGTACGACGAGATGCGGGAGCATCTCTATATGGAGCTTGCAAGAGAGTTCAGCAGCGACTTGCCTCGCTGGAAGGCAGTACTGGATCGTGACCTTACAATCAGGTTTCAAGAGCCTGAGGTGCTGTTTGACGTCGGGAAAGCCGTGGTGAAACCGCAGTTTGCGCGCATTCTTGGGGACTTCTTTCCTCGCTACATCCAGATCCTGGCCAGTGACAAGTACCGAGATGGGATTGAAGAGATCCGGATTGAGGGGCACACCTCAAGTGTTTGGAATACTCAGACCCCTGGAGACATTGCGTATTTCAGGAATATGGAACTGTCTCAGAGCCGGACCAGAAGCACGCTTGAGTACGTGCTGCTTCTCCCAGTAGTGGCCGACCAAAAGCACTGGCTAACCGCCCGGCTGACGGCAAATGGCTTATCGTCCTCTCGATTGCGCATGAACACTGACGGCACAGAGAACCGAGAGGCATCCCAACGTGTCGAGTTCAGGGTGAGAACTAACGCGGAAGCTCGGCTTCGGGATATCTTGGAAGCCGCTGCGCAATGAAACTGGTCGATTTTCTCAACTTCGAGCCGCTCAATCGACTGAAGGACGAAATGGGCATTCCCAGAGATGCCTATGGATCCTTTGCCATTACCGTGGATGCAGGTCGTCTTACACTCTCCGAACTGGAGGCGCTTACTTCAGGTGATGGGATTGAGATCTCGTTCAACGAGCTAACCGTCCTTCAAGACGGCACTCTCGCCTACAAAGATAGTAGGGTGTTGTTATACATCCGAGATGTGCATGAGTACGGCAGCGCCCCACGGGAGCCAAAATACCACCTCGCAAATTGCAGCACCCTTCAAGACATGCAGTCAAAGGGACGGTTCGAGAGATACGTGATCGCCACAGAAGTCACCGGCACCTTTAAGCTAAACATCATATCAAAAAACGTGAAGCGATCTGAACGCCGTCGTCTCCACGTATGCCAGAATTGCCTCACTGATATTGGCTTTGATGGATTTAGTCGTGACGATGATCGAGAGCAACGTCGTCAATATGTGGGAGCGTTTACCCCAGATCGTTTCTTCGATGTTTACCCACGATCTCTTCATGTGAAGAAGCCGAGTCATACCGCCTTTACGGCCCCATTGAACGACTATACCCCGGATTTCCCCGAGATCAGCACTACTCTGCGTAGCCGAGCAGGCTGGAGGTGCGAGATTTGCCGAAGGGAGTTATCCGAACTCCGACTTCGGAAATACCTCCATGTTCATCATAAGGACGGCGTAAAATCGAATAACAGTCCAGCAAACCTGCAGGTGCTTTGCATGAGGTGTCACGCAGAAGCTCCAAACCATAGTCATCTCAAACAGCTACCTGCATATAAAGCCTATCTCGCAGAGCACCCTCCGCTTTGAAAGCATGTGGTATCAGTACAAAAAGACTGTTCATCGGTTAAAGCAACTTGCCGGATAGCTCCAAGCAATATATTAAGAACGCGGAACGACGGCAGCCCCGACCCCCTGATGGTCGCAATATGTAAGTCCGTCACATCCTGGGTCGCGCCTCTGATGCGCACATCAGTTCCACCCCAGACCATCTCTGGCACTCAAGCCCGTGGCGCGTGAGCGTTGCGATCATGGCGTATGGTCATCATCGTGGGCGGAACTGAAAGCAAACGATCATGGACGGCATCAGCCACTCCACAAATCAACACCTGTCGCCGACGTACTCTTGGCCCACCCACCCACGGCTCCCGGTTGATACCTTTGACCCGACAACTGCATCCGATGAGGGGCCGAGCGATAGGCCTCTCTACGCCTCTCTGGACGCCAAGCCTATTACTGATGAAGCGCGCGCCTTAGTCATTGGCATCCGCAAAGGCGTTGAATTCCATGAAGCCAAGACCGGTAGCCGCAAGAACAGACGATGTGGTCACAAACTCCAAGGGTTCGACTTTGCTTTGGGAGCATTTCTGGCGGACCTCATGCGCGCACCCAACCACGAAGCAGCGGCCGGATGGGTCTTCAGGTCCATGAAGGCAGAGACTTTCACGGATGGACCCGTTAGCCACAGAACTTTCGTGCGTATCGTGAATGCGCTCTCTGAGGTTGGACTTGTCACCAAGACTCCTGGCTATCAGCGCTGGGCGAGACTAAGCGCCCAAGAGGCCGATAACACGCATCTGGTGATTGAGGCTAAGGCAGCGTGCTTCAGGGCCTCCAGAAGGCTCTTTGAGGCCGCAAAGGCTAAAGGAATAACACCCGAGAACTTCCACCTTCATTTCATGCAGTCGCTTCCCAAGCAGCCCATCGTTCTCAAGAGCGCCTCAAGGCAGGAGCGTGGAAATAAGATCGTGGGAAAGAGCATGAGGGTCATGCGAACGCCAGAGGTCGAGCGACTTAAGGCCGATGTGAAACGCCTCAACACCTTCCTCGACGGTTTCAACCTCGACGGCGGTACACACCGCGGATATCGCCGCACATTTAATCTTGGTGACCATCCTGACTTCAAATGGAACAAGGGTGGGCGTCTTTACTCTCAAGGCGAGGATTCATATCAGCGCCTGAAGAAGAATAGGCGCCTCTTGATGACTATCGATAGTGATGCAGTAGTCGAGCTCGATATTACCGCGAGCTTCCTGACCATCATCCACGGCCTCCTTCAGCAACCTTTCGATGCCTCAACTGGAGATCCCTATTTAGTGGATGATTTGAGGCTCCTTGATCTCAACAACGGCGAGGATCTTAGGCGGTGGGTGGTGAAGTCCTGGGTAGTCGCTACGCTGGGGCACGATAAACACCATGTTCGATGGCCGAGGGAAGTGATTGCTGGCTTCATAGAACGTAGTAACCATGTCCTGAGCAAGGTTTACCCAATCACCACAGTCCGAGAGGCGATGGAGCGCAAGCATCCGATCCTGAAGGCCTGGGGCAATCTCAATCTGTCATGGGCTGATCTCATGTTTGTTGAGAGCCAAGCAATGATAGACACAATGATGGAATTGATGGATCAGCATCAGGCTCCGAGCTACAGCGTGCATGACAGTCTGATTGTTAGACAGAGGGATCTTGAGATCGCTGAGGCGTGCCTAACAAGGAACTACGAGGCTGCTTGTGGTATCAAGCCTGCGCTTAAGATAAGCTCCAGTGATGGCTGAGTCCGATAGCTGCCACTATCAATATACGGACAGTGCCTGTCTTAAGAAATCTTAAGGCTTAATAGATAATCGCAATGCTCATTAGGTAACTGCTCTATCTATGTAGGTAGTATATCTATAGATCACTGTAGTATTATACACTTACTGGTTTCATTGGTCCTTAGGAGCCCCTTAGGTTTAAGGGAAACGTTTTTGACTTTCCTCTGATCCCGAAACAGTGTGCCTTAGTGTAATACACAAAGTAGAATGTAGATTAGATTTTTCACCCTGAGCAACTAAAGATTGTCATAGGCACTCGATAACACCCACGATTATCTCTACACACATGAGTAAACACAGGGCTGCGTAGGTATGTGATGGCTTGTTAGGTAAGTTTCGGAGAGTGCAAAAGGCCGTTGCATAGGGGCTCCTTGCTGCCGCAGGAGTTGGCATGGAACCGTTGGAGGTCCTATGGGGTCACCAATGCATCCATAGGCTCGATCAGGTCATCCTCCAGCATCGCGCTGAGCTTCAACAGAGCATCATGGTGCCTCTGATCCAGGCGTAATGACTGGAGCTTCTCATTGATGAGGTTCATGAGGTTACGAGCGTCCTCCTCAGGCATGATCCAGCCGTGCAGCTTCTGCATCATCGCGTTCCCCGCGTTGAATCCTGCGAGATGTGGAGGTGGATCGTAGCGGTATCAAGAGCTTGGCTACAGGGGCAGATCCAACACCCTGAATCAACCGCGCGCTGTGGGTTTGGAATGCCTTACATTGAGCCTGATCGAGGTGTGTCCTGTTCAATCCTTGGTCATGTGATCACAGGCATCGATGACTGAGAGTTCCATTCGCTCCCGCCTGCAGAGCAAGGGAGGACGCCATGAACCCTTCTCAATATGCCGACAGGCTCATCCGGAAGCTGGAGACCCTTGCCGATCTCTCGGACGAGGAGAAGCATGCGCTGCGCGGCTTGCCCATGACGGTCAAAGCCTTTGGTGCGGATCAGGATATCGTCCGCGAGGGTGACTGTCCCATGGAGTGCTGCCTGGTCCTTACCGGCATGCTGTTCCGCTACCTGGTCCTGGATGATGGCCGACGGCAGATCATGGGCTTCTACATCCCGGGAGATATCCCGGATCTGCAGAGCCTCCACATCACGATCATGGACCACTCCGTCGGCACCTTAGTCCCTACCACGGTGGCGTTCATCCCTCACCAGAGCCTCAATGATGTCAATGCCCGCTATCCCACCGTCGCGAATGCGTTGTGGCGGGACACCATCGTCGATGCCGCGATGTTCCGCTTGTCTATGGTTGGCCTTGGCCGGAAATCGGCGCATGAGCGGATCGCCCATCTCTTGTGTGAGTTGCTGGTACGCTTCAAGGCAGTGGGTTTAGCCGATGATGAACGAACTTGTGCGTTTCCGATCACGCAGGGCGAACTGGGTGATGCGCTCGGCTTGACCACCGTCCATGTCAATCGGGTTCTCCGGGACCTGAAAAGAGACGGCTTGGTCACGCTGCGCGGGCGCTCGTTGCATGTTGACGATTGGGAACGCCTGCGAGAACTTGCCAAGTTTGACCCGACTTACCTCCACCTGGAGGGGCGAAAGGCAACAGAGTGACTTCTCGTCGTCATGGGGAGCAAGGCAGTATCATCCTCACGGAGCAGCCGGTGTGACTCGCTGCGGACTGTGATGATGAAGAGGGCTATTCGGTCTTCGCGAATGACCAGCTGGTTGCCGCCCTGGTCCGCCTGTCCCAATTGCATGAGGAGATGGCAGGTCATTGGTACCTTGAGGCGGGATTGGGTCGGCTTGAGGGGCCTCAGAAGCCAACGTTTAGAGACCTTGGTGCAGCAGAACAGTAGATCACGGAGGGTCTCACGGGAAACGGCAGCACAGTCTACATTGACAATCAGGGGTCCTGATGATGAGCAAGGGTGAATACCGCCTGATACTGGTTGGACCTGCGCGGGTGTTTGCTTCCTTGGTTGATGATTAGTGACGCACAGCGTCTATTGCTTGAGCGAAATCCTTTTGGCTGAATGGCTTCTGGAGTGTTGGGCAGTCTTTGAATTTGTCCAGCAGTCCATCTGCGCCATAACCGGTTGCAAATATGACAGGGATACCGCGTCCACGAATCACTTCAGCAATGGGGTAACTGAGTGTGCCACGCAGATTAAGGTCAAGAACCGCGACCCCAAACTCCGCCTCACGGGCAAGCGCCAATGCATCATCGAACTTGGCCGCCGGGCCTACGATCTCACCGCCACAGTCCGAGACCATGTCCTCAATCAACATGCTGATAATCGCCTCGTCCTCAACGACGAGAATACGATGCTTATGCTCTCTGTTCGGCATGATGTGACTCCAAGGCTGTCTGGCAGTGTATCCTCTGAGTCCGTATGCTTTAGACAAGGCACGACCACGTTAAGAATGTTTTGACTTCTACTGAAGGCCTTGTGGTCAGACATTAACCTATGTGTTTGAATTCAACTTTTCTCTACAGACTTTCGCTGCCGAACCCAGTGGAACAACAACTGCTCGATCCTTTACTGCTTTTTTGAAAGCACCCCAAGGGCAGCAGGATGGTATAGGGCAGCGACCCGATGGGACCCATTGAGCGAGGCTCAGAAGCAGGCCGGAGCCGGTTGGGAGCCTGAGCAATCCCAAGCCACTCGTCATCATAATCATCCTGCCACAGCCAGAGGCTCCAGCAGACCACGGTCGTTGTTCTTGGGGCTGTTCACCTGTGTAGACACCAGCCACTTGGTCATGCCCTCAGACGAATGCGCCTTCAAGAGATCGCCGGGATGCTCTTCTTCGCTCATCCAGCGCTCACGGTCCTTTGTCTCGATGATCAAGGGCATTCTGTCGTGGAGTTCCGCCAAGAACTTGTTGCTCTGAATGGTGATGACCGAGAACGTGCGGACCCATTCACCGTCAGGGTTCTTCCAACTTTCCCATAGCCCAGCAAGGGTGAACGGCTGACCGTCCTCCATGCCAATCGCGTAAGGTTGCCTCCCGGCAGGCCAACGCTTCTTCCACTCATAGAAGCCGTCAACCGGGATCAAACAGCGGCGATAACGATAGGCGGCACGGAAGACATCAGTGGTCACAACGGTCTCGGCATGGGCGTTAATGAGCTGCAACGCGATCTTTGGATCATTGGCCCCGCTTGGAATGAGACCCCACTGTAACGCGCTGAACACTGGCTGATTGGCTTCTGGATGACGGCGGATTACCAAGAAGTCCTGCCCTGGAGCGCCGTTGAAATGTGCGGGGATGTCGGGAAGGTTAACTTCCGGACAACTTAGGCCAAGTGAGGCGACGTACTCCTGAGGGCTGCGATACTGCATAACTCGTCCGCACATGCCCGTTCCTCCTCCAGGCTGTCATTCTCTGCACAACCTAACCGAACAACAACAAACCAGAGTTAACGTCTTTTTCGAAGTGGCCCGGTAATCTGGCCGATGGGCCGGTAAGCCAATGGGACTCCGGAATTCCTCTCCACCCAAGGTTAAGCGGAGGCGGAGACCGAGGCAGGCCGAGTCCCTGTGTTTCCTTCTGGATAGAGCATCAAGGCATGTCCCTTGTGTGAGAGCGCACGGCGATAGAAGCGTTTGAAGCGCATTCTCCACAGATCGCTACCATCTCGTTCCTGCTTCGGAGGAGATACAATGGCTATCATCGGTTCACGGCATGCCCTCTCGATACCGTCTCAGTTTGACGAGGACCACAGCGTTGAGAGGTCTCGCCCATCCATTGCCTTGGCGTTGGTCGGAAGTGTAGCAGTAATGAACATCCTTTCGACCGTTCTGTCGCTAATAGTCTAAAGGGCGCATAACCTATGAAGGTGCTGTTCGCCTCTGTCGCCCTCATCAGCATGGGAACTGGCGCTCTGGCCCAGAGCCATCCTCTGACGGTACAGATGTCCTGTTATGGAGCGCGAGAACTGGTTTCCGTCCACGGCGCTATCGTCCTCAATACCAGCCCCACAACTTACGACCGTTACGTAGCGGCAGGTGGACGGTGTGAATTGGGTGAGGTGACGGAACCTGCTTGGGTGCCAACGGCGGATACCCATCAGTGCCCCATCGGCTACCGCTGTGTGAGCCGTACCATCCGCTCTGGAAATTGAGGCTTTCGATCCTTGGTCACTTAGCCCAAGACCGCGTTCTCCAATTGCAATCTGAGCTGTTCCAGGCGGTAACCCTCGCCGTATCCCATTCCCACTGTGCGGGAACCCCAACCACCGATAGCGTCCTGAATGTCCTGAGGCGCATTCGCGTGGCGCAGACGGTCCCGCATGGCGTGACGGAAGGAATGGCTTGTTTTGTCTGTCTTGGTCACAGTCTGGAGCCATTTGTTGATGGTATTGGAGGCGTGCGTGGCCTTGATCGAGCCATCTGAAGCATACCTTGGAAACAGCCAGCCGTTCTTGTGACCGAGCTTTCTGCTGGCTTCCGAGGCTCTCTGAGCCGCCGATAACGCGATCCCGACCAATGGCACCTTGCGTTCGCTGGCGTCCGTCTTGAGTGTCCTGCCGAGCTTCTGATGAGGCCTTATGTGGATGTGCGGCGTTGCATGGTTCAGCACTACGTCCTCAACCCTCAGGCCCACGATCTCACCCAGCCGCGCACCTGTGTCCGCCTGAAGGGCAATGATGTGACGGATATCGTCATCGTGTTCCTGACAGGCCTTACCGATGGTCCAAAGCTCCTCGGCGGTGAACGGCTCTCGGCTTTCAGCGTCGTGGTCCTCGTTCACGATGCGAAGCTTCTCAAACGGATTCTTCACTGAACCGAGGTCAAACTCTATCAGGCCCACGTTGAGAACAGCCTTGATCCGGTTGATCTCCCGCCTCACTGTCCCGGTCTTGCCGCCCCTGGCAACGAGATGCTCCCGAACCGCGTTGGCATGCTCCCGCCGGTACACGTTCAGAGGGAAGTCACCCACCGCTGCGATGACATGCTGAATAGCGCGCCGGGTATCCTTGGCGAACTTCCCCTGTTCACCCTTGTCATGGTTCTTGAGATAGACCTCCAAAGCATCGGTCAGGAGGACACGGTGCTTCTTCGGGTCGTCCATCACAAGGCGGACGGCTTCCTTCTCTACGGGGGTGTAGAACGACTCGGGTGGGAACATGGAGCCGAAGTTCTCATCGTTCCGTGCCCTCTGATAGTCACTGTATCGAGAACCAAAATAGTCGTCGAGAACGTCCACAATGTTCCCGTAGGCGATCTGGTCGGCACGAAAGCCATCGCCCGCAGCCAGACCGAGCTTCTCGATGAGCGCTTCAGCGCCCTCCCGCGCCTGAATGGTAGTCAGACCCAATCTCTGGCCTTCAGAGGATCTCAGGGATGCCCAAAGCGCATCATCCTTGGCCGCAAGTGCCGCAATCTTCTGCGCCGCTACCTGGGGCTGGTTTGTTTGCAGGCTGACCCTGCGATGAAGCTTCCCGCCGTAATGGCCCCGCAGATCTTCAGGGATTCGTCTGTAATAGAAATACACTCCCTTCTTCAGGAGCGAGTAGCGGACTGTCACGGCAAAAAACCCTGTATCGAGCAAACAAAAACCCACGGCGTATCACCTCGTGTATCACCACGAGCGCCGTGCAATCGGCCCTAAGACACTGGGAATAATGGCGAAACCAAGATGAACTTGGTGCCCCTGGCCGGGATCGAACCAGCACTCCTTGCGGAACTCGATTTTGAGTCGAGCGCGTCTACCAATTCCGCCACAGGGGCAAGGAATTGCCGAGTAGCATGCACGGGGAAGCGCGGTCAATCACGGAAGTGCGTAGGCACGCCGCATCCTGGCCTCTCGCCAGCGGCCTCGGCTTGTGCTCAAAGGGGCTGGGCCGAATGGCCTGGACCTCTCAACGCCTTCGGTATTTCATGCTCAGACGCCTCTATGACTGGACCCTTTCGCTCGCGGCCAAGCCTTCGGCTCCCTATGCGCTGGCCGCCGTGTCCTTTGCGGAGAGCTCCTTCTTCCCCATCCCGCCCGATGTGATGCTGGTGCCGATGATGCTGGCCCGGCCCGATCGGGCCTGGTTCTACGCCCTCGTCTGCACGGCCGCGTCCGTCGTCGGAGGGGTGCTCGGCTACATGATCGGCCTGCTGCTCTACGATTCCATCGGCGCGTGGCTGTTCCAGCTTTACGGGCTGACCGAGGGAGCAGAGTCGTTCCGGCATGCTTACGCGGAATACGGCCACTGGGTCATCCTGCTCAAGGGCCTTACGCCAATCCCCTACAAGCTGGTCACCATCACGTCCGGCTTTGCAGGCTACAGCCTGTTCTGGTTCGTGGTGCTGTCCATCGTCACCCGGGGAGCCCGGTTCTTTTTCATCGCCTTGCTGATGACCCGATACGGGCCCACCATCAAGGGCTTCATCGATCGCCACTTCAATGCCGTCGCGGCCGGTGCTGTCACGGCGATCATCGGCGGCTTCGTGGCCTTCCGTTATCTTTTCTAAGGAGACGGCGATGAGAGTGGGACTGACGGCCCGTCACGCGGCGCTCACCATCGCGCTCGCAGCCGCCGCGACCATCGGCGGAGCGCTCGTCTTCGAGCATGCCTGGGGCTATCAGCCCTGCAAGCTCTGCCTCATTCAGCGGAACCCTTACTACATCGCCATCCCGCTTGCCCTCGTGACCGCCTTGATGCCGGCGCGCTGGACGCGGGCGGCCTTATGGCTTCTGGCACTGGTCTTTGTGGCCAGCGCAGGCCTGGGAGCCTACCATTCCGGCGTCGAATGGGGGTTCTGGCCTGGACCGAGCGATTGCGGTGGCGGGACGGCCTCGAGCGCCGGAAACGTTGGCGACTTCCTCAATCAGCTTCAGTCCACCCGGGTGGTCAGCTGCACGGAGGCTGCCTGGCGCTTCCTCGGCCTGTCGCTGGCCGGTTGGAACGTGCTGATCTCATTAGATCTGGCGCTCTTTGCCGTCTGGGCAGCCCGTAGATCCGCAGGCGTCAGGGCGGCAGCGTTGGCGCCGAAGGCGTCTTACGGCTCCAGCTCGCTGTCCCAGTAGAGATAGTCCATCCAGCTGTCGTGCAGGTAGTTGGGCGGGAAGAGGCGGCCGTTGGAATGCAGGTCGTGGAGCGTGGGGGCGAACGGGCTCTGCTTCGGCCACATGGCCACGTCCCGGGGAAGGTGGTCGGCTTTCCTGAGGTTGCAGGGCGCGCAGGCGGCAACCACGTTTTCCCAGGTCGTCTGCCCGCCCTTGGAGCGGGGAATGACGTGATCGAAGGTCAGGTCCTCGCGATTGCCACAATACTGGCAGGTGAAGCGATCGCGCAGGAAGACGTTGAAGCGGGTGAAGGCCGGGTGTCTCGAAGGCTTGACGTAGGTCTTGAGTGAAATCACCGAGGGGAGGCGGATTTCGAAGGTCGGACTTCGTACGACCTTATCGTATTCGGACACGATATTGACCCGGTCGAGGAAAACCGCCTTGATCGCATCCTGCCAGCACCAGATGGACAAGGGATAATAACTCAAAGGCCGGAAGTCGGCATTGAGGACGAGGGCCGGGCAGGCCTCCGGTCGCACAACAGGCTGGACGTGTATCGTCACCTCACCTCCTCAAGCAGAGAAGATCATACCCCGTTGTCATTAAACTAGGTCAGCGTGACGTTGTTGTGAAGCGCCGCGCGTCCGACGTCTATGCCGCACCCACAGGAAAACGCGGATGTATGGCGAGGGTATGGCTGATATGAGTGAATACCCTCCCTGCGTGTCCCTGGCAGCCCGATGAGCATCCTCCAAGACGCCCTAGCCTGGATCGAGCCCGCCGTTGCCGCCTACGGCGCCTTTGCGCTTTTCCTCATCATTTACCTCGAATCTTTCGGGGTCCCGTTGCCGGGGGAAAGCTCCCTCATCGCCGCCGCGCTCCTGGCGTCCCGGGGGGATCTGGCCATCGGGCACGTGTTCCTGGCCGCCTGGCTCGGGGGCGTGCTGGGCGACAGCACAGGCTATCTCATCGGCCGGTTCGGCGGGCGGCGGCTGCTGCAAAGGTTCGGGTCCTGGGTGAAGCTCACCCCGGAGCGCCTCGCCCGGCTGGAGGAGATGGCCCGCAGGCGGGGCTTCCTCATGGTGCTGACGGCCCGGTTCATCGTCGTGCTGCGGCAGCTCAACGGCCTGGTGGCGGGTTCCATCGGGATGCCGTGGACCCACTTCGTTGTGGCCAACATTTTGGGCGCAGCCCTCTGGGCGGGGCTATGGACCCTCGGGCCCTACTTCTTCACGGATGTGTTTCACCGCTGGCTTTAGGGCCGGACGCGGGGACATTCCTCAGCGGGTCGGAACGGGCTTTTCGCCGCGATAGTCATAGAAGCCGCGCTTTGCCTTTCGCCCAAGCCAGCCGGCCTCAACGTATTTCACCAGCAGCGGGCAGGGGCGGTACTTGGAATCGGCCAAGCCTTCGTGGAGCACCTGCATGATCGACAAGCAGGTGTCGAGGCCAATGAAATCCGCGAGCTGGAGCGGGCCCATGGGATGGTTCGCGCCCAGGCGCATGGCCGTGTCGATGGCGTCGACGGAGCCCACGCCCTCATAGAGCGTATAGATCGCCTCGTTGATCATCGGCAGCAGGATGCGGTTGACGATGAAGGCCGGAAAATCCTCCGCGACCGTCACGGTCTTGCCGAGCTTGCCGATGAACTCCTTGGCCGATTCGTAGGTCGGGTCTTCCGTTGCGATGCCGCGGATCAGCTCCACGAGCTGCATCACGGGCACCGGGTTCATGAAGTGAATCCCGATGAAGCGCTCCGGCCTGTCCGTCGAGGCGGCCAGGCGCGTGATGGAGATGGAGGAGGTGTTCGTGGCGATCATCGCATCCGGGCGAAGAGACGGGCACAGATTGGTGAAGATCTTGCGCTTGACCTCTTCATTCTCGGTCGCAGCCTCGATCACGAGGTCACAGGCTCCGAGGTCGTCATAGGTGACGGCAGGCTGGATCCGGGAAAGTGCGGCCTGGCGGGCGCTGTCGGTGATGGCCTCCTTGGCGACTTGGCGCGCCATGTTGCCGGTGATGGTGGCCAGCCCTGTGTTGATCCGCTCTTCGGACACATCGTGAAGGCGAACATCGAGACCCGCAAGGGAGCACACATGGGCGATGCCGCTGCCCATCTGACCGGCTCCGATCACGCCAATGGTTTTAATCTCGATGCTCATCTTGCCTGCCGCCTCGGACGTCGTACCCGCAAAAAATTCCCGGGCGGGAAACCCGCCCGGACAGTTGTTATTCCTGACCTTATTGACCGGCTTTGGTCAACTCCTCCTCTAGTTGGGGGAGGATGGTGAAGAGGTCGCCGACGAGGCCGTAATCCGCAACCTGGAAGATGGGGGCTTCCTCGTCCTTGTTGATCGCAACGATCACCTTGGAGTCCTTTATACCGGCCAGATGCTGAATGGCCCCTGAAATGCCCACTGCGATGTACAGATCCGGCGCCACCACCTTGCCGGTCTGGCCGACCTGCCAGTCGTTGGGCGCATAGCCCGCATCGACTGCGGCACGGCTCGCGCCCATGGCGGCGCCGAGCCTGTCGGCGATCGGCTCCAGGTACTTGGTGAAGTTCTCGGACGAGCCGAGCGAGCGTCCTCCCGAGATAATGATGCGCGCCGAGGTCAGCTCGGGCCGGTCGCTTTGGGCGATCTCCTCGCCCTTGAAGCTCGACACTCCCGGATCCTCGGTTGCGGTCACCGTCTCGATGGAGGCTGATCCGCCTTCGCCGGCCGGCTGGAACGCGGCGGTGCGAACGGTGATCACTTTCTTGGCGTCGGTGGCCTGCACGGTCTGGATCGCGTTGCCGGCATAGATCGGCCGCTCGAAGGTGTCGGGTCCGACGACCTTGATGATGTCGGACACCTGCATCACGTCGAGAAGCGCGGCCACGCGGGGCATCACGTTCTTGCCCGTGGTGGTCGCGGGCGCAACGAGCGCGTCATAGGAACCGGCCAGCGATACGATGAGCGAAGCGGTCGGCTCGGCGAGCTGGTGCTCGTAGGCCGGTGCATCGGCGAGCAGCACCTTCTCGACGCCGTCGAGCTTCGAGGCGGCCTCGGCGGCCGCGCGGGCGTTCGATCCAACGACCAGCACATGAACGGGCGCGCCCAGCGCCGCGGCGGCGGAGAGGGCCTTGTGGGTGGCATCCTTCAGGTGAGCATTGTCGTGCTCGGCGATCAGCAACGTGGTCATTGTTCCGTCTCCCTTACAGCACGCCTGCTTCGACTTTGAGCTTCTGGACCAGTTCGGCCACGGAAGCCACCTTCACGCCGGCCTTGCGGCCGCCGGGCTCGACGGTCTTCACCACCTTGAGGCGCGGCGCGATATCGACGCCGAGCGTTTCCGGCGAAGTTTCGTCGAGGGGCTTCTTCTTGGCCTTCATGATGTTGGGCAGGGATGCGTAGCGCGGCTCGTTGAGGCGCAGGTCCGTGGTGACGATAGCCGGCAGTTTCAGGCCCACCGTCTGCAACCCGCCATCGACCTCCCGGGTCACGTCGATGGTGCCTTCGCCCGGTGCGACCTTGAACGCGAAGGTGCCCTGCGGCCAGCCGAGGAGCGCCGCCAGCATCTGGCCGGTCTGGTTGGAATCGTCGTCGATGGCCTGCTTGCCCATGATCACTAGATCGGGCTTTTCCTGCTCGATCACTTTTGCCAGGATCTTGGCGACGCCCAGCGGTTCGACGGTGGCGTCTGTCTTCACCAGGATGCCGCGATCAGCTCCCATGGCGAGGGCGGTGCGGATGGTCTCGCCCGCCTGCTGCGGGCCGATGGAGACCGCGACGATCTCGGTGGCCTTGCCCTGTTCCTTGAGGCGAACCGCTTCCTCGACGGCGATCTCGTCGAATGGGTTCATGGACATCTTGACGTTGGCGAGTTCCACGCCTGAGCCGTCGCTCTTCACCCGGATTTTCACGTTGTAGTCGACGACGCGCTTCACGCACACCAGAAGCTTCATAATGTCTGTCCTCGTTGAAGGTCAGATCCGGGCCGGCTTGCGGCCGGCTCCCCGGATGGAGAGGAAAAGGAATGGAGCGGACCGTAGCGGCAGGCTCCTGATTGTCAACGCGGAGCCTGAAGTTCCTGCGCTTGGGCGCGCGCAAGGACCGGGTCGTAGCGGTGACGCATCAGAGGCGTGAGAATAGCGCCCACGACGAATCCGCCCAGATGCGCAAACCAGCCGACGCCGTCGTCAGCGCCGAAAAAGGCCGAGATGAATTGCAGAACGAACCAGAAGCCGATGGCCCAGTAGGCCGGAAGACGCAGCGGAATGCCTTTCAGGAACAGCCCCCAGATGCGCACCCGTGGATATAAGATGAGATAAGCCGCCACCACGCCCGAAACGCCGCCTGAGGCTCCGATCAGCGGTCGATGGGAAGCCGGGTCTATGAAGGCATGCGTCAGGCTCGCCGCAGCTCCGCATATGAGGAAGAACGCGAGAAACCGCAGATGCCCCATGGCGTCCTCCACGTTGTCCCCGAAGACCCAGAGGAACAGCATGTTCCCCAGAAGGTGCAGGAGGGATCCGTGGAGGAAGATGTTTGTCACCAGGGTCAGCGGCTCGGACACGAACGGGAAGCCCTCGGGGAGGATTTCGGTGCCGAACAGAACCGACGGGATCAGGCCGAAGCCCGCCACCATGGCGTCCGGGCCCGGTGGGCCGAAGAAGGTGACCAAATAGACGACGACGCAGGAGATCAGCACGGTTCTGGTGACGTAGGGAGTCTTCATGTTCTTCAGGGGCACGCCGTCATGAAGCGGCAGGAACATGATCCGGTCCTCAGCGATTCTGCCCAGGAACCCAAAGTACGTCGAGGGCGCCCCGGTCATTGATGTAGCGTGACGCGACGAAAAGAAAATCGGAAAGCCGGTTCAGATATTTCACGGTCTCGGCCGAGACCTTTTCGTCCGGGCGGCTTGCAAGTTCGACCACGTGCCGCTCGGCGCGGCGGCAGACCGTTCTGGCAAGGTGAAGGGCAGCCGCGGCGGCGGTTCCTCCCGGTAGAACGAAGGACCGCAGGGGCGCCAGATGCCCGTTCAGCTGGTCGATTTCCTGCTCGAGCCGGTCGACCTGTCCTTGGGTGATGCGCAAGGGCGCATAGGGAAGGGGCTTGCCTGTCTCGACCGTCGCCAGATCCGACCCGAGATCGAACAGATCGTTCTGGATGCGGGCCAGCATCGGGTCGATCTCATGCTCCGCCGTATGGAGCCGGACCAGGCCCAAGCACGCATTCGTCTCGTCGACCGTGCCGAAGGCTTCGATGCGAAGATCGTATTTCGGCCGGCGTCCGCCTGCCGCCAGCGCGGTCGTCCCCTGGTCGCCTGTGCGGGTATAGATGCGATTGAGAACAACCATGGGAGGCCTTGAAAAGGTTGGTTTCGCTTAGCGCAGCGTGCGGAAAAGCGAGTCTTGTTTCACCAGAACGATGCGCTGCTTAGAGAGTAGGAGCACCGAATGAGCCCGAGAAGTGGAAGCCACTTCAAGTCCGGTGCTTAGAACGAATACCCGACCCTTGCGCCAACGTTGGTCAGCCCCCGATTATCAGAGCAGGCGCCGGCGTTCGACAGGTGTTCGACCGTGGCCATCACGCTCCAGTTCGCCGAGAGGCGAACGCCCACCGAACCGGATTCCCTGAACAGCGGCGAGCAGCCGAGCGCCTGATGGCGATCAAGGGTGCTCACCGGATGATCCTTGCCATTGTGGATCGCGCCGCCAAGGCTTCCTTCGACGAACAGGTTGGGGGTGATGTCGACCGTCCACGACAGGCCCGCATAGGCAAAGCTGGTCATGCCGTCGAGGTTCGCGCTGCCGCCGATATGCGGCCGCGGAATGAAATAGCTGGTGAAGAGGTCGGAGGCCGTGAACGGCTTCGCAAAAAGAATCTCGCCCGTCAGATTGGCGGATCCGTTCCGGCCTTCAGGACCCCAGGGGTCTTGTGCCGCGAAGCCGAAGCGAAATTCCGACAGGAAACTCGGTTGAGCCGAAACGGTCGCGCCGGGCTGGCGCTTGAGGTCCGAACCCAGGGAGCCCGTGGCTCCCATGGAGACGACCAAAAGGCTGAGGCCCAAAACCGTGCCGAGGCGCATCGAAGCTTCCACTACTCAAATAAGAATCATGCCGTAGGGTGACGATACCCAGATATGGCTAACGAGGTCTTATAAAGAACGATGGCTGAAACGTGTCAATAAGGAGCAAGTCAGACGGCTCTCCACCAGATCACGCCCATGATCAGGATAATGGCCAGAAATTGCAGCAGAACACGCAGGCGCATGAGCTGTTGGGATCGGCTCGGAGAACCGCCCCGGAGCATGTTGAAGAGGCCCAGGAGTAGCACAAAAGCCACAGCGACAAGCGCCACGGGCACAAGGAGATCGGCAAAACTGGTCATGGTGATTCCATAGAAGATTCGGGCGGACGGTGGCCCGAACCTTCAGGCGAGGCAAGGGGCGGTTGGGTTCGGCCTCAGTTTCTTCGCAGCAGCCGGTCGAAATAATCGAGCTCTTCCTGAGGCCGGGTCGGATCGCCGAGCTTCCGCCGCAGTTCCTCCAGAATCCGCCGCGCCCGTTCGGCTGCGGATTCGCCTGCCTCCGGCACGTGGACGCGGCCGTCCGAGATATCGCGATCCCTTCTGGGGCGGCCAAGGGGATCGGTGTCGCGCTGTGAGGCTTGGCCTCGACCCTGGGGATCGCCCTGGCCGGGCTGGTCTCCTGCCTGCTCGTTGCCCTGGCCCTGCTGCATCTGCTGCATTTGCTGGGCCATACCCTGCATGCCGCGGCGAAGGCCCTCGAGCGCCCTTCCTTGAGCGTCGACGGCGGGGCCGTCCTGTCCCTGGCCAAGGGCGCCCTCGGCTTCGCGCATGGCCTGTTCGGCGTCGCCGAGGCCCTGCTCGCCCTGCATTCCCATACCCTGCATCCGCCGCTGCAACTCCTCCAGGCGTTCCCTGAGCGCTTGCTGCTGCTGGTCGAGGCCTAGGGGATCCTGGTCCTGCCCGCCCTGTCCATTCTCGGCCTGTTCCTGGCCCTCGCCCTGTTCGCCCTGCTGACCCTGTTGGCCTCTCTGGCGCTGGCCCTGCCTTTGGCCTTGGCGGTTGCGGTCGCCCTGCTGCATGCGCCGGTTCTGTCCCTGCCGGAAGGTGTCGTCCCGCAGGTTTTGTTGCTCGCGCGCCATGTCTTCCAGGTCCCGCATGGCCTGATTCATCTCTCGTCCGAGCGGGTCGGTCATGCGGCTGTTCGGCTGGGTGGTCTGGAGGTTTTCGAGGATATTACGCAACTCGTCGAGAAGGCGCTGGGCCTCGGCCATGTCGCCGCGGCGCATGGCGTCCTCCATCTGCTGGAGCATCCGGTTGAGATCGTCCTGCGAGATCACCCGATCAGGCGAGCGCTGGTTCTGGTCTTGGGATTGCTGCTGGTTCTGCTGCATGCGCTGGGCGAACTCGCGCAAGAACTTGTCCATCGCCTGACGCAGCTCGTCGGTCAGCTTTTTGATTTCCTCGTTCGGCGCTCCCCGATCCATCGCCTCCTTGAGGCGGTCCTGGGCCGCGCGCAGCTCGCGTTCGGCATCCGACAGGTTTCCGTCCTCGATCTGGAGCGCCATGTTCCAAAGCCAGTCGGCCACGTCGAGAAGATCCTGGTCGCTGCGGGCGCTGCGCAGCCGGTCGGAGCCCATCCGCAATCCCATGAACACGCCCCATTGCGGCGTGAAGGTTTCAGGAGCGATGAGCAGGGCGTCGAGAGCCGTCTGCACGCGCTTCCTGTCATCAGGGGCCAGCACGATGTTGCGCCGCTGCTCCACCAGCGCTTTCGCCAGCGGGTTGGTGAACGGGCGCTGAGGCAATGTGAAGGATACGGCTTCGCTCAGACCCTCCTGATTGGCTTCGTCCTTCGCCCGAAGCTTGATCGTGACCCGTGCACCGGCCCAGGGGTGGTTGGTGAGATCGACCGGCGAGCGGGTGTCCGGCGCATTCTCGGCGACGTTGGGGGCCGGGAGATTAATCTGGGGGGGCGCCACCAGGGATCGTCCCGCGCCGCCCTCGGCTTTCTCGACCAAGCCTTCAGCCGATGAAATCCCGTAATCGTCCTTGCCTTTGTAGGCGAGCGTGAAGGTACCTCGCGCATTCACCTCGGGCGGAGCCGCGAAGGCGATCTCGGGAGGCGCATCCGGAACGGCCTCGATGAGGAGCTTCACCTTCTGGGCGAAGCCGGTGCGGACAGCGAGTTCGCTGCTTCCCTCCAGGGTGAAGCGCTCCTCACGCAGGTCCGTACGCTGGTTGCCCCTGGCGGCCAGAGGGGTAAGGCCCTGACCGGGCGTGACCTCGGCCGTGCCTTCGCCAGCGATCCGGATGACCACCGTCGAATGGATGGGGGCTCGCAGACGCTGGTCCCGCGCCAGATCGATCATGAGGGGCGGCATGCGGGTGTAGAGCGGCGGATCGACCCAGCCATCGATACGGAATGCCGGAGCGGAGGCGTCGATCTGCCTCCAGTCGAAGGCCGCCGTCAGGCGCGAGCCGAGTTCGGGCCCGGCCACGAAGGCGCTGCCCACGAGGGCCAGCAGACCGGCGGCGCGCAGGGCATAGCGGTCATGCCTCGGCATGTCGGGACGCGGCAGGGCTACCCGCATGCGCCCGACGGCCTCCTCGGCGCGCCTGCGATGCAGGGCCCACAAGGCGCGGGTGCCGAGATCGGCGGAGCCGAGCGCGAGACTGTCGTCGAGCACCCGGGCGGGGCCGTGCTTCAAGCCCGTGTCCCGGTCGAGGCGGTCCAGGGCCTTGGCGCGGTTCGGCATCTGGATTCGCAGGAGCGGCCAGAGGGACGCCAGGAAGGCGAGCGCAAAGAAGCCGAGGCCGATCATCCGCCAAAGGGGTGGCGCATCGAGCCAGAGGCCGAACCAGGACAGGGTGAGGAAGAGAAGGACGATGGAAACCGGCAGCCAGACGCGCGGCCAAGCTTGCTCCCATAGGAGGGACCACCGGGCGCGCCCGACGAGACGCCCGAACCGCTTGTCCAATGGAGTCTGCGGGGGCAACGGATTCGGGCCTTCGCTCATGCCATGATCTCCGCCATGCGGTCTCTTTCGCCAGTGCCCCGTGGAAAAGCTAGCACGGCATCGAGGGATGACCAGCGGTCAAATAGGCACAGACCTTGAGCCGGGCGAATTAATGCACTCGGCCGGGATCAATTTCTCGTCAGGTCGAGCCGAGAGAGGGGCCTGGGGCCTATGCGAGCCAGTCCGGAACCTGGTCGAGGCCGATCAGGTCCTCGTAGGTCGGGCGCCGGCGGACGACCGCATGGCCGTCGCCCCGCACCAGCACCTCGGGCACGAGCCGGCGGGTATTGTAGGTGTTGGAGGCAACCGCCCCATAGGCTCCGGTGGTCATGAGGGCGATCAGATCGCCGGCCTTCAAGGTCGGGAGGTCGCGCGACAGGGCTAGGTAATCGCCAGTCTCGCAGACCGGCCCGACCACGTCGGCTACGATCCGGCCCGTTTCCGGCCCAGGCTCGACCACGGGTTTGATGTCGTGATGGGCGTCATAGAGCGTCGGACGGATCAGGTCGTTCATCGCCGCGTCCACGATGACGAAGTTCTTGTCCGCCCCTTCCTTCACGTAGATCACTTGGGTGACCAGGACGCCCGCATTGCCGGCGATCAGGCGACCCATCTCGAAGACCAGCTTGAGGCCGAGGTCGCGGGTGTGGAGCTTGATGATGGCCGCATAGGCCTGCGGATCGGGCGGGGGCTCGTTGTCCTCACGGTAGGGAACTCCGAGGCCGCCGCCGACATCGATATGATGCAGCTTATGGCCATCGGCCATGAGATCCCTGGCCAGTTCCGACAGGAGCGCCGTGGCGTTGTCGAAGGGCTGGAGGTCGA
Organism: Microvirga aerophila; assembly: GCF_003332305.1. Lineage (GTDB taxonomy): Bacteria > Pseudomonadota > Alphaproteobacteria > Rhizobiales > Beijerinckiaceae > Microvirga > Microvirga aerophila. The sequence continues at coordinate 27,183 of NZ_QOIO01000048.1, forward strand.
TGATCTGGCTGCCGATATGCATATCGACGCCGGTGATCTCGATCCCCTTGAGCTTCGCCGCCCGGGCATAAACCTCGCGGGCGCGGGCAATCGGGATCCCGAACTTGTTCTCGGACTTTCCGGTCGAGATCTTCTTGTGGGTCTTGGCATCCACGTCCGGGTTGATGCGGATCGAGACCGGCGCGCACATACCCTTGGACAGGGCGACTTCCGACAGCGCCTCCAGCTCGGGCTCCGACTCCACGTTGAAGCACAGAATTCCATTGTCGAGCCCAAAGGCCATTTCAGCCTTGGTCTTGCCGACGCCGGAGAAAACGATGCGCTGACCCGGCACCCCGGCTGCCAATGCGCGGCGCAGCTCGCCTTCCGACACGATATCCATGCCGGCGCCGAGCCGGCTGAGGGTTTTGAGCACCGCCTGGTTGGAGTTCGCCTTCATGGCGTAGCAGACGAGGGCGTCGGTATCCGCGAAGGCTTCTGCGAAGACGCGGTAATGCCGCTCGAGGGTTGCCGAGGAATAGCAATAGAACGGCGTGCCGACCTCGTCCGCGAGGCGGCGCAGGTCGACGGCCTCGGCGTGGAGAACCCCACGACGGTAAGCAAAGTGATGCATGAAAAGGAGCCTTACAGCAGCGGATCCAGAATGAAAGGCTTATTGGGTACGTTAAAGGGCCGGTTGGCATTCGAACGGCGAGGCGTTCCCACCGGGGAAGGGAGCGTCCCTTCCGGAGCTGTAGCGATGGCCTCCTGCGCGGCCGACGGATCCGGCGGCGGCTCGAGCGCTCCGCGACGCCCGCAGGCCGAAAGGCTGAGAAGGAGAAGGCCCGCCACCAGGACAGGGCGGGAAAATACCAGGCTAGACGACATCAGACGCTCCGAAACGTGGCCGCACCATAGCGGGATCCAGTCCCAGAGGCGAGAGGCAAAGGTGACGTCTTGGGGCATTCCCGGAAGGGGGGCGCCTGAGACCCAAGCTATGCCAGGTGCCGGGCAGACGAAGACTTCTATAGGTCTCGTGGCGAGCATCACCTGATGACGCCGAGATTGCAGGCGAATGTCGGTTCAGCTTGGCAGTATAGCGCTCGATTTCATGGAAAAATTTTCTGTATCAGAGCATGGAACCAACAAGATAACGTAACGTTATATGGTTACGGAATGATATACCGTCTCATCTTGTCCCGGAGTTCCGGAAATCTGCACCGAAATGAACCAACTGGAGCCGCTCTCATGGCAACCCGTTACGACGAACTACGCCTCTACATCTTGGAAGCGGGAGACACCGATTTCACGCTGACACCAGCAGACGGGGCGTTCAACGTCCTTGGAAATGGTGATAACAACAAGCTGACCGGCAACGCGTTCGACAACGTGCTGAACGGCGGCGCGGGAGCAGACACTCTCATCGGCGGCGCGGGCAACGACACTTATGTCATCGACAACGTCGGTGACACGGTCACCGAAGCCAATGAGACTGGCGTCGATCTGGTCCGGTCGAGCGTGACATTCACCCTGGCGACCGCAGGCGCGGCCTTCGTCGAGAACCTCACCCTGGCCGGCACCACCGACATCAACGGCACGGGCAACGACCTCGGCAACGTGATCGTCGGCAACTCCGGAGCCAATTCGCTCGACGGCGGAAAGGGGGCCGACAGCCTGTTCGGCGGAGGAGGCATCGACACGCTGATCGGCGGAGAGGGGAACGATACTCTCGATGGCGGCGATGGCATCGATGAAATGGCCGGCGGCGTCGGCGACGATCTTTACACCATCAACGATGCGACCGAAGTGATCACCGAGGCTGCGGGAGCCGGGACGGATACGGTGAGTTCGTCCGTCACCTACTCCATTGCCGACAAGGCGAACCTCGAAAACATCATCCTGACCGGTACCGGCGCGCTGAACGCAACCGGTAACGCCAGCAATAACAGCCTCACCGGCAACAGCGGCGTCAACGTCCTGACCGGCGCAGACGGTAACGACACGCTCGATGGCGGCGCCGGAGCCGACCGCCTGGATGGTGGAGCCGGTGACGATACCTACGTGGTGGACAATACGGGCGATGTGATCGTCGACACGACAGGCGTTGACACGGTCGTGTCTTCTCTTGTGAGCTACACACTGGGCGCCAATCTCGAAAACGCTCGTGCTGCCGTCGGTGTAGAGGCCTTCAACCTTACGGGTAACGCCGCCGACAACACCCTGACTGGCAATGCTGGCGCTAACGTTCTCGATGGCGGCGCTGGAGTAGACCAGCTCATCGGCGGTGCAGGCAACGATACCTACCTTGTCGACAACACGCTGGATCTTGTCACGGAGGCCACCGGCGGCGGAAGCGACACGGTTCTCACCAGTGTCCGGTATGCCCTTGCAACTGCGTCCGAGGTCGAGGTTTTGACCGCGACGGGCCGCTCCAGCATCAACCTCACAGGCTCCGAGTTCGCCAATGCCATCAACGGCAATGCCGGTCGCAACGCCATCTCGGGCCTTGGCGGGAACGACGTTCTCAATGGCGGCCTCGGACGCGACGATCTCAGGGGCGGTGCGGGCCGCGATACCTTCGAGTTCGATACGCGGCTGTCATCCAGCAATGTCGATCGGGTGCTGGACTTCAACGTACGGGATGACTCCTTCGCGCTCGACAATGCAATCTTCAGGAGGCTCGGATCGGGCAGCGAAGAGCGGCCCGGCAAGCTGAAGTCCGGTTACTTCAAGATTGCGACCGATGCACAGGATTCGAACGACTATCTGCTCTATGACAGGGCAACCGGGGTCCTATCCTATGATGCGGACGGTTCCGGCGCCGGTCGTGAGATCGCCATTGCGACCCTCCGACCCGGTCTGCGACTGACTTCCTCCGACTTCGTCATCATCTAAGGGCAGCGCCTTTAGGGCCCTTTGACCCCGGCTGTGTTCACAGCCGGGGTTCTGCTTGTTGATCGAACCCCTGCTTCTCAACATAATCGTGATGAATCGGCCACGTTCACGCTGACGTTTTCGACTTGAGAAGCGTGGCAAAAAAGATCACATCGCGGGCATGTCGAACGAAACTCAAGCCAAAGCATCCCGATCTGTCCCTTTGATCGTCGGACTTGCGGCCCTGGGGCTCCTGGGCGCAGGTGCTGCCTGGTACGGCCTCTCGCAGAAGGATCCTTCCTTTGCGGGTTCCGCCGAGTGCCAGCCCGCTGCCGCGGCGGCGGAACGGCTGAAGCCCCTGGCCAAAGGGGAATTGGCGGCCGTGGGGGTGAATGCACCCAAGCCTGCGCCGGTAATCGCCTTCAACGGGCCTGATGGCAAAGTGATGAGTCTTGGCGACTTCGGCGGCAAGACGGTTCTGGTCAATCTGTGGGCCACGTGGTGCGTGCCATGCCGCCAGGAAATGCCGGCTCTCGACAAGCTGCAGGCGGAATTGGGAGGCAAGGACTTCGAGGTGGTGGCCGTCAACGTGGACACGCGCAACCCCGACAAGCCCAAGGCCTGGCTTCGGGAGAACGGGATCCACAACCTCGCCTATTACGCCGATCCCGGCGGCAAGCTGCTGCAGACGCTCCAGAGGTCCGGGCATGTGGTGGGCTTGCCCACCACTTTCATGGTTCATGCGTCCGGCTGTGAGATCGCGCTCCTCAAAGGACCAGCCGAATGGGCGTCGCCCGAGGCCTTCACGTTCGTGCGGACTGCGCTCGGCCGCACTTAAACGGGAAGCGACCCCAGGCCATCCGGGAGGCCGGGCTGACCTGAAAAAGCAGGCTTCACGAGCCGCCAGGGCCGGTCCATCGCCTTGCGGGCCTCGCCGCGGGCGAGGGCTCGTGGGGTGCCGTCTGCCAGGATTTCCTCGATCAGCAAAAAGCCTAGGGATTGCAGCATGGCGGCCGCCACCTTGGTGGCGACGTCGTCGGCCCGCACGGGAAGCGAGCCCGCAGCGTAGATCCGCTCAAGCAGGCTCTTTGGATGATGCTGCGCCGCCGCCTTGCGGGGCTTGAACGCGACGACGTTCGTTTCTGATTCGACCATGGATAGCCCCCAGTTTCGCGCCGCCTCGGTTTTTGATTTTGCGGCCGATCCGATTTCATCGGAGTAACACTATTATGCCGGAAACTTGGCTGGGGCTGGAATGCGACAAAAAGCGAGCATGAAAAAAGGCAGGACGTCAGCCCTGCCTTTGAGGTCTTCGATAGCAGCTCGGCCGATCAGGCGCTCTGCTCGACCTTGATGCCCTTCTCGGTGAAGAACTGCTGCAGTTCGCCGGCCTGGAACATCTCGCGGGTGATGTCGCAGCCGCCGACGAATTCGCCCTTCACGTAGAGCTGCGGGATCGTCGGCCAGTTGGAATAATCCTTGATGCCCTGGCGGATGCTCTCGTTCTCGAGCACGTTCACGCCCTTATAAGGCACGCCGAGATAGTTCAGGATCTGGACCACCTGGCCCGAGAACCCGCACATGGGGAATTGTGGCGTGCCCTTCATGAACAGCACCACGTCGTTGGACTTCACTTCGTTGTCGATCACCTGATGGGCGTCGGTCATGGAATGCTCCTGTTCCACGGCGTTCAAGGCGCCGGGTTTCGTCTCAATTGTCGGGGGTCTGCGTCGTCAATGCAAGCGCGTGCAGCACGCCGCCCATGCGGCCCTGCAGCGCCGCATAGACCATCTGGTGCTGCTGGACCCGGGACTTGCCCTTGAACGCTCCGGACACGACGGTCGCGGCATAGTGGTCGCCGTCCCCCGCCAGATCCTTGATCTCGACCGTGGCGTCCGGAAGGGCGGCCTTGATCATGCTTTCGATTTCACGGGCATCCATCGGCATCGTGTCAGCTCCTCAAGCCTTGCCGGCCATATAGTCCGGCAGCCAGGATTCGTGCGCTGCCTTCAGATCCGCCACCGATATGGTCTGCTCGCCCGGCAGAATCAATGAAGCGCCGCCGGTGACGCCAAGCATCACGGCGGAAATCCCCACGGCCGAGGCCTCATAGAGAATGTCCGCGGCCGCATCCGTGTCGACGGCCATCACGTAGCGGCCCTGATCCTCGCCGAACAGGAAGGCGTGAAGGGGCATGTTCTCCGGAACGGCCGTGATGACCGCCCCAATATCGCCCGCCATGGCCATTTCGGCGACCGCCAGTGCAAGCCCGCCATCCGCGCAATCGTGGACCGTGTCCACCTGACCGGAGCGGATGAGCTGGCGCACGAAGTCGCCGTTGCGCTTCTCATGCGCGAGGTCGACCGGCGGCGGCGCGCCTTCCTCCCGTCCGCACACGTCGCGCAGATAGATGGACTGGCCGAGCCAGCCCCGCATGCCGCCGATCAGGATGATGGCGTCCTCGTCGCGCTTGAACGCCACGGAGGCGTTGACCGTCACGTCGTCCAGGAGGCCGACGCCGCCGATGGCCGGTGTCGGCAGGATGCCCTGGCCGTTGGTCTCGTTGTAGAGGGACACATTGCCGGACACGACCGGAAAATCGAGGGCCAGGCAGGCCTCCGAGATCCCCTTCAGACAGCCGACGAACTGGCCCATCACCTCGGGCCGCTCTGGGCTGCCGAAGTTGAGGTTGTCGGTAATGGCCAGCGGCAGGCCGCCGACCGCCGTGATGTTGCGCCAGGCTTCCGCCACCGCCTGCTTGCCGCCTTCGACGGGATCGGCCTCGCAGTAGCGCGGGGTCACGTCGGTTGTCATGGCGAGGCCTTTCGGGCCGTCCTCGACGCGCACCACCGCAGCGTCGCCGCCGGGCATCTGCACCGTGTTGCCGAGAATCAGGTGGTCGTATTGCTCCCAAACCCAGCGCTTCGAGCACTGGTCTGGGGAGCCTACGAGCTTCACCAGCGCCTCGATCTCCGAGACAGGCGGCTTGACGCTCTCGGGCGCGATCACAGGCTGATAGGTGTTGGAGATATGAGGCCGGTCATAGATCGGCGCTTCATCGCCGAGTTCTTTGATCGGCAGGTCGGCCATTACTTCGCCGTGGTGCTTCACCACGAACCGCAGGGTGTCGGTGGTCTTGCCGATGACGGCGAAATCGAGGCCCCACTTCACGAAGATGGCCTCGGCTTCCTTTTCCATGCCGGGCTTGAGCACCATGAGCATGCGCTCCTGGCTCTCCGACAGCATCATCTCGTAGGCGGTCATGCCCTCCTCGCGGCAGGGGACCTTGTCGAGGTCGAGCTCCACGCCGAGATCGCCCTTCGCGCCCATCTCCACCGCCGAGCAGGTGAGGCCTGCAGCCCCCATGTCCTGGATGGCGATCACCGCGCCGGATTTCATGAGCTCGAGGCAGGCCTCCAGCAGGAGCTTTTCGGCGAAGGGGTCGCCCACCTGCACGGTCGGGCGCTTCTCCTCCGATGCATCGTCGAACTCCGCCGACGCCATGGTGGCGCCGTGGATGCCGTCACGGCCTGTCTTGGACCCGAGATACACGATGGGGTTCCCGACGCCGGTGGCTGCCGCGTAAAAGATCTCGTCGGTGCGGGCGAGGCCCACCGCCATGGCGTTGACCAGAATGTTGCCGTTGTAGCGCGGGTGAAAGCCCACGCTGCCGCCCACCGTGGGCACGCCGAAGGAATTGCCGTAGCCGCCGATGCCGGCCACCACGCCCGACACCAGGTGAGGGGTTTTCGGATGGTTCGGCTCGCCGAAGCGCAGGAAGTTGAGGGCAGCGATCGGCCGCGCCCCCATGGTGAACACGTCGCGCAGGATTCCGCCCACGCCCGTCGTCGCGCCCTGATAGGGCTCGATGAAGGACGGATGGTTGTGGCTCTCCATCTTGAAGATGCAGGCCAACCCGTCGCCAATGTCGATCACGCCCGCATTCTCGCCCGGCCCCTGGATGACCCAGGGAGCCTTGGTGGGCAGGCCGCGCAAATGCAGGCGCGAGGACTTGTAGGAGCAGTGCTCGTTCCACATGGCCGACACGATGCCGAGCTCGGTGATGGTCGGCGTCCGGCCGATCAGCTGCACGAAGCGCTCGTATTCGTCAGGCTTCAGCCCGTGCTCCTTCACCAGTTCCGGGGTGATGGCGACGTCGTTGCGGATCATCAGGGTCTCGCGATTTTTGAAGGGTCAGGCCGCTTTGGCGAAGGAGGTGACAAGGCTCTCGAACAGGCCGCGCCCATCGGTTCCCCCAACCAGGTCTTCGATGAGGTTTTCCGGGTGGGGCATCATGCCGAGCACATTGAGTTTGTCAGAATAGATGCCCGCGATGGAGTTCATGGAGCCGTTGCGGTTGGCGTCCGCCGTCACGTGTCCGTGGCCATTGCTATAGCGGAAGGCCACGAGGCCTTCGCCCTCGAGGCGGCGCAGGGTCTCCTCGTCGGCCGTGTAGTTACCCTCGCCGTGAGCCACGCAGACATCGATCGCCTGGCCCTGCTTGTAGGCCCGAGTGAAGGCGGTGTCGTTGCGCTCCACCCGCAGGAACTGGCGGTGGCAGATGAACTTGAGATTGGCGTTGCGCATCAGGATGCCCGGCAGGAGCCCGGATTCGCACAGGATCTGGAAACCGTTGCAGATGCCGAGCACGAGGCCGCCCCGCGCCGCGTGAGCCCGCACCGCATCCATCACGGTCGCGCGGCCCGCAATGGCGCCGCAGCGGAGATAGTCGCCGTAGGAGAAGCCGCCCGGCAGAACCACCAGGTCCGTACCCGCGGGCAATTCGGTCTCGGCATGCCAGACCTTCTGCACCTGGGACCCGGCCTGCTTGAGGGCCCGGACCACATCGCCTTCGCGATTGGAGCCGGGAAAGACGATGACAGCGGAATTCATGATCGCCTCACGCGATTTCGACGCGGTAGTTTTCGATGACCGTGTTGGCCAGAAGCTTCTCGCAGGCCGCCTTGAGGGAGGCCTCCGCCTGAGCCTTGTCGGGGGTGTCGACCTCGATGTCGAACACCTTGCCCTGGCGCACATTGGCGATGCCCTCGACTCCGAGGGACTTGAGCGCGCCTTCGATGGCCTTGCCTTGCGGATCGAGAACGCCGTTCTTGAGGGTCACGGTGACACGGGCTTTCATGAGGGCCTCGGGCTGTTGGAAGGATGGCCAACGCCATAAAGCCAATAGACTTCAGTGACAACGCCTTAAGGCAGCAATTCACGGACTGCGACCTCCCGGACCGTGGATTGAACGGCGTCAGGCGCTTCACCAACGACGAGCACAAGGCGAAGGTCCTCGCCCACGCGCCGCCCGAGGGCTGCCCCATAGGCGGGGACCTTTCCCTCATCGGCGGGCGCAAGGCTGATGGCAAATCCGTAGGCGGCAGCCTCTTTCATCGGCTCCACCGACACCATGGTCTTGACCGGCTTGGTGCGGCCCGCTGGGGACCGCAGGGCGCGGGCGAGCCGCTCCGGGTCTTTCAGGACACCGTCTGTGATTTCGGCATCCTTGCCGGAGAGCCGCACGACGATTGCCGCAAGGCCTGGCCGGCATTCCGGCGGAGCGCAGAAGGACAAGGCCTCCGGCTCGGCCCGGTCCTCGGCCAGCCACTTGCGCAGGGGCAGGGCCTCCCACGGGGCACCAGGAGGAAGACCGGCCACGGGTCGGGGAACGTAGCCGCAGGCGCTCACCGCCAGCAGCCCGGCCGCCAGTCCAAATGACAATGCCCGGCGTGAGGCCGGGCATTGGAGTAGTCTTGTCAAACCAACGCGGCTCACTGCACGAGGCGCGGGCCGCCGTTGGTGGGGTTCTCGTTCTCGGACATGATGCCGAGACGGCGGGCGACCTCCGAATAGGCCTCTACCAAGCCGCCCATGTCGCGGCGGAAGCGGTCCTTGTCGAGCTTGTCCTTGGACTTGATGTCCCAGAGGCGGCACGAATCGGGGGAGATCTCATCGGCCACGACGATGCGCATCAGCTCGCCTTCCCACAGGCGGCCTGTCTCCATCTTGAAGTCTACGAGACGGATGCCGACGCCGAGGAAGAGGCCGGACAGGAAGTCGTTGACCCGGATGGCCAGCGCCATGATGTCGTCGATCTCCTGGGGAGTCGCCCAGCCGAAGGCCGTGATGTGCTCCTCCGAGACCATGGGATCGTTGAGCGCGTCGTTCTTATAGTAGAACTCGATGATCGAGCGCGGGAGCTGCGTGCCCTCTTCGAGCCCGAGGCGGGTCGCCAGCGATCCGGCAGCCACGTTGCGCACCACCACTTCGAGCGGGATGATCTCAACTTCGCGAATCAGCTGCTCGCGCATGTTGAGGCGGCGGATGAAGTGGGTCGGGACGCCGATATCGTTCAGATTCTGGAAGACGTATTCCGAAATCCGATTGTTGAGCACGCCCTTGCCGTCGATCACTTCATGCTTCTTGGCATTGAAGGCGGTTGCGTCATCCTTGAAGTGCTGGATGAGTGTTCCGGGCTCCGGTCCTTCATAGAGGACCTTCGCCTTGCCCTCGTAGATGCGACGGCGACGATTCATAGGTGTGTACCGAGGTTTGAGGAAATCCATTGCCGAGGCTCCTTAAGGCCAAGCTGTCAGATCCGCGGCTGGCGTGAGCGCGGCTTTTACCGTCTCCCCCGCTTGCGGGGCAACCTATCCGATCCCTTGAATAAGCACAACGCAGGCTGTGAGATGCAAAGTTACAGCCCGCCGGGGCTTTGCATTTTTTCAATGTGGGGGCTAATGGCGGTGCTGCGAGTGCGCCCTTATATCGCGGAAAGCTACGATTCTTTAGGAGGACGACCCAATGGCCGGTTTCGACGAGCGCAAGGATGCCTTTGAGAACAGGTTTGCGCATGATGAGGAGCTCCGCTTCAAAGCGACCGCTCGCCGCAACAAGCTCTTTGGTCTTTGGGCCGCCGAGCAGCTGGGTAAATCCGGCGCTGACGCCGAGGCTTACGCCAAGACTGTTGTTCTGGCCGATTTCGAGGAAGCCGGAGACGCGGACGTCATCCGCAAGGTGCGGAAGGATCTCGAAGCGGGCGGCAAGACGATCGGTGACGCCGAGCTCAGCCGCGCCCTGACGGACTTGATGGGAAAAGCCATCGAGCAGATCCAGGCCGGTCGATAAGCCCATCCCGCTTCTCAGGGGCTGGTAAAGCTCCCAAAACCTTTCAGGAGGGGCTTCATGCTTCCCCGTGCGTCCATCCACGACCGCCTGAGAAGCGGTTCCCCTGCCTTGGCGGCTTGGTGCGGCTTGCCGGAAGCGGCCATCCCGGCCCTGTTGGCCCGTGAGGCTTTCGACATGGTGGTGATCGACACCCAGCATGGGGCCGTCGATTTCGCCACGGCCGTCCGGGCCACCGCCCTTATCGAAGCCGCGGGCAAGCCGGCGATGGTCCGAATCCCCGTGGGAGATTTCGCGGCCGCCTCCCGGTATCTCGATGCCGGCATGTCGGGCGTGATCGCCCCGATGATCAACACCATCGAGGATGCCCGCCGGTTCGCCAGCTTCATGAAGTTTCCGCCGGTCGGCGAGCGAAGCTGGGGGCCTCATGGGGCTCTTGCCCTGTCGGGCCTGCAGCCCGGCGATTATTTCCAGAAGGGCAATGGCCTTTCGGTTTCCTTCGCCATGGTGGAAACCCGCGAAGCGCTCGATATCATCGACGACATCCTGGCGGTCCCCGGCATAGACGGCATCTTCATCGGCCCGTCCGATCTGTCCATCGCGCTCTCAGGCGGCACGGATATGAATCCCGCCAGCGCCATGGTGGAGGAGGCGCTCGACCACGCGCTCGCCAGAGCAAGGGCCGCCGGCAAGTTCGCGGCGATCTACTCGGCAACAGGCGAACGCGCCGCCGATCTGGTCCGCAAGGGTTTCCACATGGTGTCTATTGCCAGCGACACGGCCCTGCTTCGAGCCGGCGCTCAGATGGCCCTGAAGGCGGCGCGCGCCTGAGCCGCCAGCCCCATCGAACGGTGCTCTAGGCGGGTTAGGAGAGGCCGAAAGCATGAGCCAGGAAAAGGCCGCCATGCCTCAGCGCATCCTCATCGATGCCATGCGAAACGCCGCGCGACAGGTGCCATTGGCAAGGCACTCTGGCTGCGGCCAATGCCTCCTTGGTGGAGAAGAACATCTCGGGCGGCACCACGTCGTCCTGATCCCCATGGACGAGCAGGATCGGCGGTTTCGACCGGATCACGGTCTGTAGGCTCTCCACCCCTTTTCCGTCCTCCAGCACCACGACCCCCGAATAGCCCACGATGGCCGCCGGGGCCGTGGCTCGGCGCAAACCTACATGCAGGGCCATCATGGTGCCTTGGCTGAAGCCCACGATGGCAAGCTTCGAGGCGGGAAGTCCGTGATGCGCCAGCTCCGCGTCTAGGAAAGCCTCGAGGCGGGGCGCCGCATAATTAACGCCCCGCCAGAATTCGGCTGGATCCCGGAAGGTGAGCGGGAACCATTGCCGCCCCACCGGCGCTCCGTCATATGGGTCGGGCGCATGGGGCGCCACGAAGGCGGCGTCCGGCAGCCAGCTCTGCCACATGGTTCCGATATCGATCAGGTCCCGGCTATCCGCGCCCAATCCGTGCAGAAACACCACCAGCTGCTTGGCTTGGCCTGATTTCGGCGCAAGACGTGGACTGTCAGCAAAAGCCATTATGGATTCCTTGTTCACGCGACTGGGCTCCCCTCGCGGGACTTCGCGATCCGATAATAGGCCCAGAGCACTTTTGCCGCGACGCCGCGCCAAGGCCGCCAGCGCTCAGCCAGGGCCGTGAGCTCCTTGGGGCCAGGACGCGCCTCCAGCCCATAGGCGAGGCGGGCCGCTTCCTGCACGGCCAGGTCGCCGCTGGGAAAGGCGTCGGGGTGTCCCAGACAGAACAGAAGATAGATGTCCGCCGTCCAAGGTCCGATCCCCTTCACGTTCGTGAGGAGGCGATGAGCCTCGTCGGCTGGAAGGTCATGCAGCCGGCCCAGCGGCAGGCGGCTGTCGAGAATGTCCGTCGCGGCAGCCCGCAGGGTCTTGATCTTGCCCGCCGACAATCCGGCTTGGCGAAGATCCTCGTCCGAGAGCGTCATGAAGTCCTGTGGCGAATCGGTGTCGAAGAGCAGCCGCGTTCGTTCCCATATGGCTGCGGCGCTCGCGGTTGAGAGCTGCTGGCCGACAATAATCCACGCCAGCCCTCCGAACCCCGGCGGGCGCTTGCGGAGCTTCGGCGTGGCCCCATTGGCCACCAGGGCCTTCATCACCGGGTCCGACCGCATCACCGCGTCGAGCCCCCTCTTGAGAACCTCATCCGATTCGAGGAGGGTGCTCATCGGTTCCATATCCTTGCACAAAGGCTCCCGTGACGAAGCCGGTCTTTCGATTCGCCCCCAGCCCGAACGGGCGGCTGCATCTTGGGCATGCCTACTCGGCTCTGCTCAATGCGGATTTTGCACACAGGTTCGGCGGACGTCTCCTGCTGCGGATCGAGGATATCGATGTGACCCGCTGCCGCCCAGAATTCGAGACAGCCATTTACAGCGATCTCGCCTGGCTAGGCATCCGGTGGGAGGAGCCGGTCCGGCGGCAATCCGAACATTTTTCAGACTACAAGGCTGCCTTTTCCAGGCTGAAGGGCAGGGGAGTGGTCTATCCGTGCTTCTGTTCCCGCAAGGCCATCGCCGATGCCGTCCAGAACCAAGAGGCCGAATCCGGCCGACCCTGGCCACGGGATCCGGATGGAGCGAGTCTCTACCCGGGCACCTGCAAAGCCTTGTCGGCTGAGGCGGCCGAACGTCGGATCTCCCGGGGCGAGGCGCATGGATGGCGGATCGACATGGCGGCAGCCCGAAGGATCTCACCAGGGCCTTATGCGTTCCGGCGCTTCGGTCGGGACAACAGGGGCGACACGGTGAAGGCCGACCCGTGGCGCTGGGGCGACGCGATGATCATGCGCAAGGACGTGCCGACGAGCTATCACCTCTCCGTGGTCACGGACGATGCGCTGCAAGGCGTGACCCACGTGGTCCGGGGCCGGGATCTCGAGGCCGCCACCGACCTCCATGTTCTGCTCCAGTCGCTGCTCGGCCTGGATGCGCCGCTGTATCACCATCACGAACTCGTCCTTGATCCGATCGGCGACAAGCTCTCGAAGAGCAGGGGCTCCGAAGCGCTGGCGGACCTGAGACGGGAGGGGACGACCGCCGCAGCCATCCGGCAGCGTCTCGGCTTCATGCACTTTGGAACTTGACGCATCGTCCGGTGCGGAAAACCGGGGCTAATTTTCCGCACGATGCTCAGCCGATGCCGAGCACGTAAAGCCACAGAAGCGTCGTGCCCAGCGCCAGCATGGTCGACAGCGTGACGGTGCTCGATGCGAGCGCCACGCCCTCCCCGTAACGTTCGGCGAACAGGTAGGCATTAATGCCGGACGGGCAGGAGGCGAACAGCACCGCAACGCCGGCCCAGACCGGGGGCATCTCGAAAACCATGGTTGCCAGCAGGAGAACGACCAGCGGATGGACGATGAGCTTGAGCCCCGAGAGCAGGGTCGGCAGCTTCCAGCCCATCTGCAACCCATAGCGCCGCAAGGCGATTCCCATCGAAACCAGCGCACACGGAACCGCCGCTCCTCCCAACAGGTCAACGATCTGCAGGGTCCATCCAGGCAGATAGGGAGCAAGCGGCCGGCATGCGGAGCCGGCCAGGATGCCGACGACGATGGGATGGGTCGCCAGCCGGCGGAGGATCACGAGGGGTGAGGCCTGACGTCCCTCGGCCAGAATCGTCGCAAGCGTCATGGTCACAGGCAGGTGCACGGCGATCAGAAGAAACAGCGGCACCGCGCCTTCGCTGCCATAGGCCTTCAGGATCATCGGAACGCCTACGAAGACGGTGTTCGCCTGACCGGCGGAAAAGCCAGCCACGACCGAGGAGACGCCTCTCAGGCCGAACACGCGCTGGCCGACTATCGTGGCGATAACCCAGACAACCGCCACGCCCAGGAAATATGAGATCCAATATCCCCATGGCTGCACGGCGGGGATCTCGGCTTTGACGAGGGTTCCGAAGATCAGGCAGGGGACCGAGAGCGTGAAGACGAATTCCGACAGACCGTCGCCCATCCGCTCCGACACCAAGCCGGATCTGCGTCCCAGGTAGCCGATGGCGATCAAGCCGAAGACCGGCAGAACGATCGTGAGCAGGTCGAGCATGAAACTCAGCGCAACTCGACGCGCTGGGCGACGCTGGCCGAGGCCGTGGCGTGGCTCATCAGCTCGTCCACTTGCTCCCGCTGGCGCTTGAATTCGGCAAGGCCACGCCCTTCGAGCTCTCGGCCACGCGGCAGGCGGATCTTCAAGGGATCCACGAAGCTGCCGTTGATGATCACCTCGTAGTGAAGGTGTGGCCCCGTGGAAAGGCCCGTGCTGCCCACATAGCCGATGACCTGACCCTGCTGGACCCGGGTGCCCGGCACGATGCCGTTGCCGAAGCGGGACATGTGGGAATAGGCCGTCACGTAACCGTTCGTGTGCTGGATCTCGACCCGGCGGCCATAGCCGCCTGTATCCCATTGCGCCTTGAGGATCGTGCCATTGCCGGCCGCGAGGATCGGGGTGCCGATGCGATTGGACCAGTCGACGCCCGTATGGGGGCGCGTATAGCCCAGGATCGGATGGTTGCGCGATCCGAAGCCCGACCGCAGAATGCCGTCGGCGATCGGTTTGCGAAGCAGGAACTTCTTGAGGGAGCGGCCGGCCTCATCGAAATAATCGATCGTTCCGTCATCACCCTGATAGCGATAGACCCGCCTTGCCTCTCCGCCCACGGTCAGCGCCGCGTAGAGGATTTCCGGCGCCTCATCGCCTTCGTCCGATCCGAAGAAGATCTCGAACGTGTCGCCGGACGAGACGCGGCGCTGGAAGTCGAGATCGTATCCGAAGATCCGAATGAGCTCCTCGACGGTTTGGCGCGGCAGCTCGTTCTTCAGGGCAGTCTCGTAGAGGCTCTCATAAAGCCGGACTCCGCCGCGCCCTTCGGTTTCCTCTTCATCCTCAGTGACGATGGTTTGCTGATCGCCTTCATCGCTGGGGGGGGTGACCGATACGAAAACGCCCCGGTCGTTCGTCGCGGCGATGGCCTCGATGCCCTTCTCGCCCAGGACGAGGACCCGAACGATCTGCCTTGGATCGCCCAGGAGAGGACCCGGGGCGATGAGGATACGCATCCGCTGGCCCTCACCCAGTCCCGCAACCTTGACTCTCGCGGCAAGAGCCGTCGTGATCGCAACGATCTGTTCGGGGGTGCCCCCATAGGAACGCAGGACTGTCTCGAGGGTCTCGCCCTTTTTCAGCACGACATCCCGCTCCTCAACGACAGGGCCGATGGCGCGCTGCTCGATCTTGGGCAGGCTCGTGACGTTCTCAGGGACGACCCGAACCTCGATGGTGCTGAACGGCGCATCGACAATCCGGGCGTAGCCAAGCGCGTCGCCCAGGCCCTCGGGCTGCCGGAGCGTCCGCGACAGCATCTGCTGAGCCGGGATGAGAACCGAGGCCCGGCGGCCGGCTTCGGCCCCGACGCGACGCTCCTCCTCCAGGATGGCAAGCACGTCGTCGTCGGACAGCGAGGGCGCGCTCGCCTCGACGGAAAGCAGGCCGAGGTCGCGCCGAACCACCGATACGTCGGCGTCGGAGACCTCAGGTCCGGGATCGACCAGACGAAGCTGAACATCATCGGTAAAAAGGCGCATCGGATTGAACGCCGGGATGTCAGTCGCGTAGGTGCCCGTGGTGAGCGAAAGGTTTGTTGCGACCCGCACGAACTGGCGGACCTTGATAGCCTCGCGATCGCCGCTGCGGATGGTCATGGGCGCGCGGAAGCTCTGCCTGGCCAGAACCGTGTTCTCGGTCCGGTCGAGCTTGTCCGCCTTGCGTGCGACGTTGGACATGCGCCCTGCATCGTCGGGAGCGCGCGGCACGGAGGCCGCGGCCCGCTCCGGAGGCGTTGCAGACGTGGTTGCCCCCTGGAGAGCGATATAGATGGAAGCGCCGATCAGCCCGGCGCCGGTCAGACCTGTGAGAACGCTCGCCCCGAGCCAGCGAAGGCTCACTTCCCGCTTGTCAACTTCGGGAGCCGTCCCGCCCAGGGCGTTCAGCGGGGGCTCATGGCCCAGATCGATGCCCGACGACGTGCGGAAAGCGCCCCTGGAGGGGCTCTCGATGCGATCGTCGTCTGAAGGAGGGTGGCTCATTACGGCGGAGGCTGATCGGAATGATTGGTGTTACAAACGTGCAATGGGCTCTACCACAAGAGATCCGGGACGCACAGGCCGATCCGGCCCAGCAGCGCAAGTTCCTCGAATGGCCTCGTCCAAGGAGCCATATGCCTTCCCGTCCTAGTGTGGCTGCAGTGAGGCGGAAACCTTGTCTGCACCGGCAGCGACGGGCTGACCGTCAAAAAACCTTCACATCGTTGTTGACAGCCAAAATCTCTTGGGCCTATAAAGCGCCCATCGGCGGCGAGGTTATGTTTGGTTTTGCTGCTGGAGTGTTTGGCGCTTTGGGTTGGAAAGTTTTCGATCCGGGTGT
>NZ_QOIO01000049.1 GCF_003332305.1 Microvirga aerophila
GTTCTGCATCGAGGCGCTGGAGGAAGCGCTGGCCCGCTATGGCTGTCCTGAGATCTTCAACGCGGATCAAGGAAGTCAGTTCACCAGCCACGACTTCACCAGCGTGCTGCGCAAGAACGAGATCGCGATCAGCATGGATGGCAAGGGGGCTTGGCGCGACAACGTCTTTGTCGAGCGCCTGTGGCGCAGCATCAAATACGAGGAGGTTTATCTCAGGGCCTACGACAGTGTCGCTGAGACCCGCGCTTCGATTGGTCGGTATCTGGCCTTCTACAATGGCCGGAGGCCTCATTCGAGCCTTGACCGCAGGACACCCGATCAGGCCTACTCCACTCCGCTGCCGCAGCTTGCAGCAGCCTAACCCCGGCAGAGGCTCCACTTAGCGAACCGAAAACGCTGTTCAGACAAACCGAGCCACCTCATTACGGGCCTCCTGTCGGGCTAATCCGCGGGAGGTCTTTTTATTTAGAAAAGGCGCCACTGGCTCCTCGGGTTGCTTGGCGCTATGGGAGTGAGGCCGACACTCCTGCCCGAAGCTCTCCCCATGAACCACCCCGTTATCATCCTCGTCGAGCCCCAGCTGGCCGAGAACATCGGCATGGTGGCTCGCGCCATGGCGAATTTCGGCCTCTCGGAGCTGCGCCTCGTGTCCCCGCGCAACGGCTGGCCGAAGAAGGGGGCCCATTCTGCGGCTTCCGGCGCGACCCATATCCTGGAGGGCGCAAGGCTCTACGACACGGCCAGCGAGGCGATTGCCGACCTGAACTACGTCTTCGCCACCACGGCCCGGGAGCGGGGACAGATGAAGCGGGTCTTTGGGCCCGACGCCGCCATGACGGAGGCGCAAGCGCGGATTGGCGTCGGGCAGGGGGTCGGCATCCTGTTCGGGCGGGAGCGGACCGGGCTGGAGAACGACGAGATTTCGCTTGCCGACTCCATCATCACGTTTCCGGTGGACCCGAAGTTCTCGTCCCTCAACCTGGCGCAGGCCGTTCTGCTCATGTCCTACGAGTGGCGCAAGCGCGAGACGGGCGGCGCGCTTCCCTTCGCGGGGGAGAGGCTTTCGCCGCCGGCTCCACGGGAAATGGTTGTGTCGTTCTTCGACTATATCGAGGCAGAGCTCGAAGCGGTGAATTTCTATCCGGCCGACAAAAAGCCCATTATGGCCCGCAACATGCGGGACATCTTCCACCGGCTCGAGATGTCCGAGCAGGATGTGCGCACCCTGAGAGGGGCGATTCGAGCCCTTGCGGAAGCGCGCAGATTGAGAAAGCCTTAAAGATCTTCTGATTTAATGTTGCTTGGCGCAGTCTGCGCCAGCCAACCTTGGACTCGAGATCGCCCATGCGTCGTCCGTTGTTTACGCTCCTCCTCGGTTCCTGCCTTGCCGCTGCGCCGGCGGAGGCGGCGACGCCTCCGAAACAGCCGGAGCAGGGGCCGGGCGGATCGGACTACAAGATCAGCGAGGTGACGAAGCGGGGGATCGGGACCACTAGCGCTGGGACCTACGTTTTCCATGGTGCGGAACAGGCCACGGAGCCGCGTCCCGTCGTGATCTTCCTCCATTCCTGGGGGGCCGTGAGCCCAGGAATCTACGGCGGCTGGATCGATCATCTGGCCCGTAAGGGAAATCTCGTTCTCTTCCCGCGCTTTCAGGAGGTGAATCGCTCGCGTCCGGCCGATGCGTCGACGCTTGCCGCAACCCTGGTCAAGAGCGCGCTGGAAGCGCTTGCGGATGATGCAAGCGCCAGGCCCGATCTCAAGCGCGTCGCCGTGATCGGGCACTCCGCCGGCGTGCCCATCGCCTTGAACCTCGCGGCCGGAGCGGCGGCGAGCAATATCCCTGTTCCTAAGCTGATCTTCGGCGTGATGCCGGGCGGCATCGCCTCCAGTGAGAGCGAGCGCGGGATCCTCCTGGGGGATCTCTCGAATATCGATGCTTCCACCCTCCTGATCATGATGAGCGGCGATCGCGACTACCTGCCGAGCGATCGGGCCGCCCGCAAGATTCTCCAGGACGCCACGGCGGTTCCCGCAGGCCGTAAGCTCTTCATGCGGGCGGCCTCGGACGACCATGGCTATCCGGCCCTGACGGCGGCCCTGGCCTCGCCGGGCTCGCCGAAACCCGACTATGAGGCCTCGGCCATCAAGCTGCCGCCCGACCCGCCGAAGGATCCAAAGCAGAAGAACACTTGGCGCTGGAGCGCCGACATGGCCCTGACAGGTCCGCAGACGATCCTGACCCAGCAACTTGCCAACAGCGGCACCGACACCCTCGACTACTTGGCCTACTGGAAGACTTTCGACATGGCCGCCGCGGCGGCCTTCGCGGGCCGGGACGCGGCAGCCCTCCGGCGCGATCCGAAATTCATCGACATGGGATCCTGGAGCGACGGTTGGCCCGTGCGCCGGCTCACGGCCGACATGCCGAAAGGCGAGGGGCCGGAGGAGAAGCAGGAGCGCGGACCGCGCCGCCGCCTGAACTTCGCGCCCACGGAAACAAAGCACAGCTTGTCGGAGTTCTTGAGCGGACGCTCATAAATCTCAATCGGTATCGTTGGGGGCCTCTTGTATGCGTATCGATCTTCTCGCGGGAGCGGTCTATAACCCGGCAGTCATGCCGGCTCCCGTCCCGACCATTCTGGTGTTCGATTCCGGCCTCGGGGGCCTCACGGTCTTTTCCGAGGTCCTAAAGGCCCGTCCGGACGCGCGCTTCGTTTATGCTGCGGACGATGCCGGATTTCCCTATGGCCGCCTGACCGAGGAGGCGCTGGTCGCCCGGGTGCTCGCCGTAATGGAGCGGCTGATAGGGCTCTACGACCCGGAACTGGTGGTCATCGCCTGCAACACGGCCTCCACCCTGGTGCTGCCGCATCTCAGGGCGCGTTTCTCGACGCCATTCGTGGGCACGGTTCCGGCCATCAAACCGGCGGCCAAGACCACGCTTTCCGGGCACGTGACGGTTGTGGCCACGCCCGGAACGGTGGCGCGTGACTATACCCGCGACCTGATCGAGACCTATGCGGCTGGCTGCCGGGTGAGCCTCGTCGGCTCCCGCAAGCTCGCGGGCTTCGCCGAGGCGGAGCTTGCCGGCATGCCCGTCTCCGACGAGGAGCTGCTGGCGGAGCTCAAGCCCTGTTTCGTGGAGGACGAGACCGGCCGCACCGACGTGGTGGCGCTTGCCTGCACCCATTACCCGCTGCTTCTGCCCCGCCTTCAGGCGCTGGCCCCATGGCCCGTCGCTTGGATCGACCCGGCCCCTGCCATTGCACGCCGTGTCCTGCAGCTCATCGGCGCTCCTGTGCCGGGGCACGAAGCCGGTGACGAGGAGGCGATCGCGGTGTTCACCAGCGGGGCCGGCGTCACGCCGGCGTTGAAAAGAGCCTTGGTCGAGAAGGGTCTTCCGCTCCTGGCGGTCGAGGACATGCCGTTGATGCAAGGGTGAGGCGGACCGCCTATCAAAGGCCCCCTCGTCATTCCGGGGCCGCGCAGCGGAGCCCGGAATGACGTCAGGGGAAGCTATCGCTTCGGCCTGGAGCCCGGTGCCGATTGACTTCCTGGCCCATTTCGCCTAAAGCCACCCGGTCGCGCGGTCCCCACGGGCCGCGTAACTTTTTACGCTCCCGTGGCCCGGCTCCGGTCGGCCTGTCGTCCCGTCCCTCGAGATTGTCTCGGGATGAGGGGAAGAGGAGGGCGCGTTCCTCGCAAATTCGACAACAAAGAGGAACAGCGATGTCGAAGCGCATTCAGGCCAAGCACAAGCTTGACCGCCGTATGGGTCAGAATATCTGGGGTCGCCCGAAGAGCCCCGTGAACCGCCGTGAATACGGCCCCGGCCAGCACGGCCAGCGCCGCAAGAGCAAGATGTCTGACTTCGGCACGCAGCTGCGCGCCAAGCAGAAGCTCAAGGGCTACTACGCCAACATCACCGAGAAGCAGTTCCGCCGCTACTACGCGGAAGCGATCCGCCTCAAGGGCGACTCGGGCGAGAACCTGGTCGGCCTGCTCGAGCGTCGTCTCGACGCGGTCGTGTACCGCGCCAAGTTCGTCGCGACCCCGTTCGCTGCGCGCCAGTTCGTTAATCACGGCCACGTGAAGGTCAACGGCCGCCGCGTCAACATCCCGAGCTACCAGGTCAAGGCCGGCGATGTGATCGAGGTCAAGGAAAAGTCGAAGCAGCTCGAGGTCGTCGTCGTGGCGAGCCAGCTCGCCGAGCGTGACGTTCCGGACTACATCGAGGTCGATCATTCCAAGATGACCGCCTGCGTGACCCGCATCCCGACCCTCTCCGAGGTGCCGTATGCGGTTCAGATGGAGCCGAACCTCGTGATCGAGTTCTACTCGCGCTAATCCGCGAATAGAAAGCCGACAAAATCAGAAAGGCCGCCCAATGGGCGGCCTTTTTCGTTATTCGCTTATTGCGGGTTTTGCTGCTGACCCTGGCCATGCGGGCCGCCTCGGTGGTGCTCCATGCCGCCACCCATGCGCCCATGATGCATTGCGTGGTCGCGCCGGCCGCCCCGTCGCTCGCCACGCCAGCCGGGTTCACCCATGACTGGGCGCAGGAGGCGGGGAGCGATCCGCTTCTGGTCCTCGTTGAACGTGTCCCAGAGGGGCCGCATGGCGGTCGCGATGGCGGTCGTGCGCTGGGCATTCTCCGTCATGGAGGCGCCGCGCTGTTCGAGGCGCTGCATGAAGTCCGTCGACTGACGCTGGTCGCGCCGGTCGCGGCGCTGCTCGAAGCGGGTGAAGCGCTCGCCGGCATTGGTCCGGATGGCGTTCTCCACCGGCTGCCAGAGCCGTTCCTGGTCGCCCGTCAGCCTCAGGCCGGCCTTGATGCCTGCGATGCGGGCATCCACGAACCGGTTGAAGTCATCCTGGGTCATGCGCGGACGTTCAGGGCGCTGGCTCTGGCTCTCCTGCGCGGCCCCCGGCCCGCCGGGCGTTCCCGCTCCTCCGGGACCTGCACCTTGGGCGAGGGCGTAGTGCCCGATGCGGCGAGCAGTGTCGCGACGGCGAATGCGGCGATCTTCTTCATTAGGATCTCCTTGGTGGTCGACGGGTTCATTGTTGCTGCCCTCCTGCTCTCCGCGAAGTGACTGTCGCATGAACTTTAGTCATATTGGTCGGGAGCGACGATAGGGGAGTGCCGAGGCGCTTTCGCCTCTCCGATGGGAGAGGTCGTGGTGGAATGGCGCGACGCCGGTTCCCTCCTCCTTGCGGGGAGGGTGGCTGCGTGAGCAGCTGGGTGGGGGTGGTGTGACCGAGTGAGAGAGCTTGAGGTGAGGCTGTAGCGGCCTTGCGCCTCGACAACGAAGCTCAGAGTTCTGACTTTGCGACCCCCACCTCCACCTCCTCCCCGAAAGGGGCGGAGGGCACCGACGGTACCCGCAGAACGCGATACTGTTCTACCGGCAAGATCAGGGAGTCGTCAGCCTCGGTCCCGCCCTTAGAGCTGCTTCAGGAAACCCGCGAAGCGCATCAGGCCCTCGGGCCACGGACCGTGGCCGCTGTCGGTGTTGATATGGCCGGCGTCACCCGCATCCACGATCGCCGATCCCCATGAATAGGCCACGTCCTCCGCCTTGTCGTAATCGCAATGCGGATCGGTGCGGCTCGCCACGAGCACGGACGGAAAGGGCAGGGGATCGCGCGAAATCGGCGCGAAGGCCCTGTCGATGGCTGGAATGAAATCCGGCCGCTCCACATCGGGCAGACCGACCAGGAAGGCGCCCTGCACCTTTCCCTTCGGCAGAAGCGGAGCCGCATGGGCGATCGCCACCACGCCCAGGCTGTGGCCGACGAGAACGACAGGCTGCTTGGCGCGCTTCACGTCGCGCGCAATCCGCTCGATCCAGTCGTTCCTGGCCGGCGCGTCCCAGTTTTCCTGCTCGATCCGGCGCGCGGTCGAGAGCTGCCGCTCCCATCGGCTCTGCCAATGGTCCGCGCCGGAATTCGTGTGGCCGGGGACGATGAGGATGTCGCAATCGGAGCTTTTCATGACTCCCGAGGTAAACGTCCGCGCCTGCCGGTTCAAGCGCTCTGCTGCAATTGCATGTCTTCCATCACCCTCAGGGCCGCCTCTCGCTCGGCGATGTAGTCGCGGGTCAGGGGCACCGTGTCGTTGCGCTTGGCGAGCTGGATCTGGAACACCACCGCGTCCTGAAACCGGAAGGCCGACTCCGACATGGCGAGGTAGCATTCCCACATCCGACAGAAGCGCTCGTCATACAGGCGCAGGACCTCGTCGCGATGAGCCAGGAAGCGCTCGCGCCATGCCTTCAGGGTCAGCGCGTAATGCAGGCGAAGCACCTCGATATCGGTTACGACCAGTCCGGCCCGTTCGATGGACGGTAGGATTTCTGACAAGATCGGCAAATGCCCGCCCGGGAAGATATATCGGGTGATCCATGGGTTGGTCGGGTAGGGCGTTCCCGAGCGGCCGATGGTGTGGAGGAGCATCACGCCGTCCTCCTTCAGAAGCCGCCCGCAGGTCTTGAAGTATTCGTCATAGGAGGGAGGGCCCACATGCTCGAACATGCCGACCGACACGATGCGGTCGAAGGCGCCCTTCGTGTCCCGGTAATCCTCGTGCTCGAAGCTGACCCGCCCCAGCAGCCCGGCCGCTCCCGCCCGTTTGCGCGAGACGTCCAGCTGCTCGTCCGAAAGGGTAACGCCCTTGACGGAACCTGCCCGCGCGATCTGCGCCATGTACAGGCCCATGCCGCCCCAGCCCGAGCCGATATCGAGCACGCTCTGGCTGGGCTCCAGCAGGAGCTTGGCGGCGATGTGCCGCTTCTTGGCGCGCTGCGCCTCTTCCAGCGTGGCGTCCGGGTGGTCGAAATAGGCGCAGGAATACTGACGGTCGCTGTCCAGGAACAAGGCGTAGAGCCGTCCGTCCAGGTCGTAATGGTGGGCGACATTGCGCTTGGATTTCTTGGCGTCGTTCTCGCTGCGCCTTTTCATCCAGACCCGGATCTTCCTGAGCCGGTGGAAGGGAAGCTCGTCGAAGGCTCCGCCCGTATCCTGAAGCAGAAGCTGGAGCAGGTCGTAGATCGTGCCCAGCTCGATCACGAGGCGACCGTCCATGAACAGTTCGCCCAATCTCAGCTCCGGATGGAGGCACAGGGCCATATGGGCGGGAGCATCCGTGAACCTGATCGCGACCTGGGGCCCTCCACCATTGCCGAAGGACATGCGCCGCCCCCCGGCCGTCGTCATCTCCAAGGTGCCGCGCTTCACCGCTCGGGTGAAGGCGGTGGAGAGAATCCTCTCTGACAGCATGGAAAATATCTCCGCGCCGTTGATCCCGATGGGCATTGTTGCCCAACGGAAAAATATTTCCACCCCCACCTAAGGGCTGAGCATTGTCCGCAGCGCAGGGCTGGTCTGTATTCTCCTTACTTCTCCGGTGCGCCCTACGAAAATGGCCGGCGCGGGGCCGGCCATGGGAGGAAGCTGATCTTGCTTGATAGATGTCAGCTCGCGCCGAACACCCGGCTAAAGATCGTGTCCACGTGCTTGAAGTGGTAGCCGAGATCGAAGCAGGTTTCGATCTCGGCGGGCGAGAGATATCCGGTCACATCCTTGTCGCTCTTGAGAAGGGTCAGGAAGTCGCCTTCGCCGCGCCAGACCGGCATGGCGTTACGCTGGACGAGGCGGTAGGCGTCCTCCCGCGAGGCGCCCTTTTGGGTCAGGGCCAGCAGCACGCGCTGCGAATGAACGAGGCCGCCGAGGCGATCCAGGTTCTTCTGCATGTTCTCCGGATAGACCACGAGCTTGTCGATAACGTTCGTGAGCCGCGCCAGGGCAAAGTCCAGCGTCACGGTCGCGTCGGGCCCGATCATGCGCTCCACGGAGGAATGGGAGATATCCCGCTCGTGCCAGAGCGCCACGTTCTCCATGGCCGGCAGCGCGTAGGCGCGCACCATGCGCGCAAGGCCGGTGAGGTTCTCGGTCAGGACCGGATTGCGCTTGTGCGGCATGGCAGACGAGCCCTTCTGACCCGCCGAGAAGAACTCCTCCGCTTCCAGAACTTCGCTGCGCTGGAGATGGCGCACCTCGATGGCCAAGCGCTCGATGGACGAAGCGATGACGCCAAGGGTCGCGAAATACATGGCGTGCCGGTCGCGCGGAATCACCTGCGTCGAGACCGGCTCGACAGACAAGCCCATCTGCTCGGCGACGTATTCCTCGACGCTCGGGTCGATATTGGCGAAGGTGCCGACCGCGCCTGAGATCGCGCAAGTTGCGACCTCGCGCTGGGCCTCGATCAGCCGCACCTTGCAGCGCTCGAATTCCGCATAAGCCTGGGCGAGCTTGAGCCCGAAGGTGGTCGGTTCCGCATGGATGCCGTGCGAACGCCCGATGGTGGGCGTCATCTTGTGCTCAAGGGCCCGGCGCTTGATGGCGGCCAGCAGCGCGTCCATGTCGCGCAACAGGAGATCGGTTGCGCGCACGAGCTGCACGTTGAAGGTGGTGTCGAGCACGTCGGACGATGTCATGCCCTGGTGGACGAAGCGCGCCTCCGGGCCGACGATCTCCGATAGGTGGGTAAGGAACGCGATGACGTCATGCTTCACCTCGCGCTCGATGTCGTCGATGCGCTCCACGTCGAAAGTGGCCTTGGAGCCCTTTTCCCAGACGATCTCCGCCGCCTCCTTCGGAACCACGCCAAGATTGGCAAGCGCCGTCGTGGCATGGGCCTCGATCTCGAACCAGATGCGGAACTTGGTTTCAGGCGACCAGATGGCCACCATCTCGGGGCGGCTGTAGCGAGGGATCATAACTCTTCTCCTGCGGGCAAAGCGCGATGCTCAGAGAAGCCGTTGATAACCAGTGCTTTTTACGCCCTGTAACAGCGGCGTCAGCGCTCGGAGAACGGCTCCAGGGATCCTGGCGTGGTGACTATGGGATGACCGTGGCAAACACAAGCTTTGCGCGGTCCCGATGGAACGGCCTCTGCCGAGGAGTGGACGCGTTAAGCCATTTCGATGCTTGATATGCGCTCGCTTTTGAAGGGGCTTACTTTATTCTTACGTTGAGGAAGATAGTCTATTGACGCCCTAACCCTTGTCCGTGCAGAGTTCGGCCGCTTTTCTAACGGGGCAACATGATGGCACTTCTATCTAATTCAAAGACTTAGTTCATCGACGACAACGGCGTGATGATTTTTTCGGGCGGCAACTACGCCTTTAACTTCAACTCAAACAAAAATTTCATTCAGGTCGAGCAAGAGGATGGTCAAACAACCAATCTTCGCGCGGGACAGTTCGAGAAGGTTGAAAAGATAGTCATTGGGCAGGACACCAACGTCACGCTCGACTTCTCGAAGCTGGCAGGTGTCGACATTGATTTCCAGGCCAACGGGGGCGTGAACCTCACCGGCATCTCGTTTACTGAGGCGGATGCTGCATTGGATACCAAATTCGAGCCGGTGCAGAATTTGGATTCGATTATCGTCGAACTGCTGTCCGAGCGTGGTGTCGAGGGCGCCATCGACGCTCTCACGATCAACGGCGGAAAGGGCGACGCCTTCAAGGCTGTCTGGGATTATCTGGACGACAACTACAGTACGTATGGCAATTATTACGATGAAACCGTCAACGAGGCCTTCATTCGCCTCGGCCTCAAATACGTAGAATATCTGAGGAAAGGCGGAGAGCCGCTCGATGACGTTATCGGGAAGTACGCGGCCGATGGCTCCGATGAAGGGACCAATTCGGACCGTGTCCAGAGCATCCACGACAATCTGCTCGGGAACTTCAACATGGTCGATTTCGACAGCCGCTTCCCGGCTGGCACGGATCTGCGTGCCGAACTGTGGGCCGAGATCGTTGAGGCAGAGGCGACGGACCTGTATGGCCGTCCGCTTTACAACGGCAACGAGGGCCAAGCGGCCCCGACCGCTTGGGATGTGCAGCACGGATACCTTCTGGTCGTCTGATCAGCTGTCTGGTTTTAGTAGAAGCAGCTGGAAGGCGGAGCCGTACGGCTCCGCCTTTCGGCATTTAGCTCGCGAAGGTTTGGGCCAGTGCGTTGCTGAGCCGTCGCACGATCCCGTTAGCGTACCCGAGGTTTGCTGCCGATCAGCCGCCGCAGCTCGCCGATCAGGCGCGCGGGCTGAACGGGTTTGGACAGCGCGACCAAGTCCGGATGGCGGTGACGGACGCCGTCTGGCACTTGGCCTCCGGTGTAAACAAGCGTCGGGACCCCGCGGGCGTTCAGGGCCTCCAGGATCGGCGTGACGAGTCCGTCGGAGAGGTTGACGTCCAGCACGGCCGCATCGAGGACGGTCCCGTCCTTGAGAAGCCGGCGGGCCTCGTTGATGCTGGACACCGGGCCGACAGGCACGCCTTCGGCTTCGATTAGGAGGTGGCTGATGTCGTCCGCAATGAGGATTTCATCCTCCAGCACGAGCACTCTGCAACCGCTCAGCATGTGAGCCTCCCGCCTCAATGAGCATTGGCAACGGACCCGCAGAGCAGTGGTTCCGTTGCGGAAGGTCGATCTGATGGGAAAGGCCGGCGGGAGGTTGGAATGGGTATTGATCAGCGGGCCTTGGTGGCCGCCTCGCGGATCGCCGCCATGTTCTGTGAATAGGCCGAAGGACCGCCTTTGAAAGTGGCGGAGCCTGCCACGAACACGTTCGCACCAGCGGCGGCGACAAGCGGAACGGTTTCCGCCGTCACGCCGCCGTCGATCTCGATGTCGATGTCACGATCCCCGACCATGGCCTTGACCCGGCGGACCTTGTCGCAGACCGAGCCGATGAAGGCCTGTCCGCCGAAGCCGGGATTGACCGTCATCAGGAGGATCAGGTCCACCATGTCGAGCACCGGCTCGACGGCGGATTCCGGCGTGCCGGGATTGAGCACGATTCCGGCCTTCTTGCCGAGCGACCGGATGGTCTGGAGGGAGCGGTGCAGGTGCGGGCCCGCCTCCGCGTGAATGCTGATGATGTCCGAGCCCGCCTTCGCGAAGGCTTCCAGATAGGGATCGACCGGCGCGATCATCAGGTGCACGTCGAAGACCTTGGTGGAGTGGGGGCGCAGCGCCTTCACCACGTCGGGACCGATCGTGATGTTGGGCACGAAGTGGCCATCCATCACATCGATGTGGATCCAATCGGCGCCAGCAGCGTCGACGGCGCGGACCTCTTCGCCTAGCTTGGCGAAATCAGCGGACAGGATGGAAGGGGCGATGAGAAGGGGACGTGTCATGGCCGCGCCGGTAGCACGAGCCTTCCGCGGCGGCAACGGGACATCGGCGCTCTCCCGCCCCGAGACTGCTGGGGAGACGTCCTTTTACCACAGGAAATGCGTGGACGGGGTTCGACGATCGGGGGTAAAGATGCGACCACGCAAGAGGGGCACGAAGCCCCTCGGCTCTCGACCGTGAGGGCCGACAGGAATGGGGCTTGAGTTTCCATGCGGAAGGATGTGGTTGTTCTCGGTGCCGGCATCATCGGCGTGTCGGTGGCCATTCACCTGCAAAAGCGCGGCCGCTCCGTGCTCCTCGTCGACAAGCGCCGGCCCGGGGAGGAAACCTCCTTCGGCAATGCGGGCCTGATCCAACGCGAGGGCGTCTATCCTTACGGCTTCCCGCACGATTTCGGGGCGCTCCTGCGCTATGCGCTCAACAATACGATCGACGCGCATTATCACATGGCCGCGCTGCCCAAGCTCGCGCCGTTCCTGTTCCAGTACTGGATGCATTCCCGCCCGGCGCAGCACGAGGCTATTGCCCGTCTTTATGCGCCTCTCATCGAGCACAGCGTCACCGAGCATATGGCGCTCGCGGAGGCTGCCGGCTCGACGCACCTCATCCGCCCCACCGGGTGGATGAAGGTCTTCCGATCCGAGAAGTCCATGGAGCGGCAGCTTCGCGACGCCGAGCATGTGAAAAGCGATTTCGGCGTCAACTTCGTGGCGCTGGACACCAAGGGCGTGGCCGAGCGCGAGCCGCACCTGAAGGTGGAGCTGAAAGGCGGCATCCACTGGACCGATCCGGCCGCCATCTTCGATCCCTACCATCTCGTCCTGTCCTACGTGGAGCTGTTCGAGAAGCTCGGTGGCGCGGTTGCGGCGGGCGACGCCAAAACCCTGGAGCAGACGGCCGATGGCTGGCGGCTTCAGACCGAGAAGGGGCCGGTGGATGCAAAAGACGTCGTGGTGGCGCTGGGCCCCTGGGCCGACGCGGTGACCAAGGCGCTGGGCTACAAGTTCCCGCTCGCCGTCAAGCGCGGCTACCACATGCACTACAAGCCCGAGGGCAATGCGGTGCTCAACCGCCCGACGCTCGATTTCGAGCGCGGCTATTTCCTGGCTCCCATGGCGAAGGGCATCCGCCTCACCACGGGCGCGGAATTCGCCGATCGCGACGCCCCGAAATCCCCCGTGCAGCTCCAGCGCGCCGAACCCATCGCCAAAGCGTTCTTCCCGCTCGGCGAACGGGTCGATCCGGAGCCCTGGATGGGCATGCGCCCCTGCACGCCGGACATGATGCCGATCATCGGCCGAGCCCCGCGTCACAAAGGGCTCTGGTTCAGCTTCGGTCACGCTCACCATGGCATGACGCTCGGCCCTGTCACAGGCCGTCTGGTGGCCGAGATGATCATCGGCGAGCCGACACTGATCGATCCGAAGCCCTACCGGCCGGAGCGGTTTACGGGTTGAGGCTTCTCGACAGGCGGCCGGAAACGCTAACATCGTTGTCATGGCCGGGCTTTATCCCGGCCATCCACGTCTTGGAGCCGCAGCGCTGACAAGTCGTGGATCCCCCGGATCAAGTCCGGGATGACGGGCGGTGAAGTCTAACTCCGCATGTTCTTCGGCGAGACGCCGAAGCGGCGCTTGAAGGCCGTGGCGAAATTGGCCGGGTTCGAATAGCCGGCCCGGTAGGCGGCTTCGGCAATGCTAACGCCCTCATGCTCCAGGCTGTGCCGCGCCTCGTCCAGCCTCGCGTTGCGCACGAACTCGAACACGGTCATCCCGTAGGCCGACCGAAAATGCCGCTGAAGCGAGCTGACGCTCATGCCGGCGTCCCGGGCTAGATCCTCGATGGATGATGGGACGTACCCCCTGCTGCCCAGGAGTGCCGCGATGGCCCTGATGCGCTCGTGGTCCCTGGTGCGGATGGTCTCGACGCTCTGCCGACTGTCCGGAGAGAAGATGCGCAAGGCCTCGGCGACGATCTCGATGGATCGGCTTTCGACGTAAAGATTCTGAAGAACGCCGCCGTGGGCGGGAGGATGCAGGATCTGCTCCGCCAGGGAGACGATCCTGGGGGAGGGCTGCCAATCGGCCGATGCCAGATGCGTTCGGCCGAAGGCGCGCAGGGCCGCCCGGTCGAGATTGCTTCCAGCCTCCTCCTCTTCCATCCAGTCCGATGGCAGGGTCACGACAACCTTGCGGATATGCCGGCTCTTTTTGGAGATGCGAGTCAGCAGATCCGGCTCCGCGCAGTTGATGAGCTTTCCGTGCAGCGGGCCGTCCCGCGAACCCGCTTCCCGGCCCAGCGCAAATGTCCTGTCGCCGAGGCGCATGTCCACCGTACCGGTCAGGAACAGGAAGCAGGATAGGCCCGGCTCCTGAAGCACCTGCGTGGTGAGATCGAAGACCTCCCGCGTATCCGAGCAGTGCATGATGAGCCCGGAGCGGAAGCGAACGACGCGGAAATCTCCCCTGACGGCCACATCCTCCGGCGGCAGTTCCTCAGGGGCGAGAATGCGGAAATTCGAACCTGCCCCATCTGCCAGGGCGGTGAGTTTGGCGCGGCTGATCTCGCGCTCGTTGAGTGGACGGGCAGGTAACATGAACGCGATTTAGCATCGGATGCAGCCTCTATCAATATGTCTATAATACTTGTATCAACGTCACCTTTGAATTGTTTCAATAAAATTTAGTATAGACCAATTCTAAAGTGCAAAACTCACGTGGCTTACGTGTAATCGAATCTCTTTGACGTTTGCGCAAACGAATTTTGCTTCTCCGAAAAAGCATTGAAGCTGGCACACGCGTTTGGGCCGCAATAGGTTCCGCTCGCGGTCCGCACCATGCGAGCCAGGAACGCGACTGGGCATGCAAGTGTCCCGGTCGATGCTCCCGAGCGGCGCTGTCCAAACACTCTGCCGACGGCGGATCCGGGGGCTTGGTATGTCGAACAAAAAATTCAATCTTCTCGCTTCAGTCATAGGCCTTCCGCTGCTGCTTCTGCAGATCCAGTCGAGCATGGCGCAGGAAGCCATCGCGCTCGATCCGGTGACCGTGGAGGACGTCAAACGGGACCCGGGTTCGGAACTGGCTGTGACCGCCGAGGAGATCGAGCGCGAGAACCCGCGCGACCTGAAGCAGCTTTTCGCCGACGACCCGGCTATCGCGGTGGCGGGCGGAAGCGTCGCATCGCAGAAATTCTACCTGCACGGAATCGACCAGAGCAAACTCAACGTACAGATCGACGGCGCCCAGCAGAAGAGCAACATGTGGCACCACAACGGCAACATCATCATCAACCCGATGTTCCTGAAGGCGGTGCGGGTGGACTCGGCGATCTCGCTGGCGGATGCGGGGCCAGGAGCTCTCGGCGGAACGGTGAG
The DNA here is from genome assembly GCF_003332305.1 of Microvirga aerophila. GTDB lineage: Bacteria > Pseudomonadota > Alphaproteobacteria > Rhizobiales > Beijerinckiaceae > Microvirga > Microvirga aerophila. The sequence continues at coordinate 14,597 of NZ_QOIO01000049.1, forward strand.
GTTCGAGACCAAGGACGCGGCCGATCTCATCCTGCCCGGCAGGAGCCTCGGCGGCTTCCTGTCGACCGGGTTCGACACGAACTCCCGGACCATCAACGTGACCGGAGCAGGCTATGGCCGGTCCAACGGGTTCGAGGTCCTGCGCATTCTGATGAAGGAGGAGGGGCAGGACTACCGGAACGGCGCCGGCAGGACCGAGCCCGGCACGGCAGCGGATCTGGTGAGCGGCCTCGGCAAGCTCGCTTACGAGTCTCCCGAGGGGCACCGCTTCCAGGTCTCGCAGGAATACGTGCAGGACGAAGGCTTCCGCAGGCTGCGGGCCAATCTCGGCTTCCTCAACCCGGCCTTCAACTACAATGAAGCGCGCCGGTTCACGACCACCTTCAAGTACACGATGACCAAGCCGACGGATTATTATGATCCGGAAGTGCTGTTCTACTACAACCAGAACAACCTCGACCGACCGGGCGGTTTCTACGGACGTCCCTCGGGCGATTTCAACGCCAGCATCAAGAGCACGGGCGGCAAGGTGCAGAACACCTTCGGGCTCTCCATCGGCAGCATCACGGCGGGCATCGACTTCAACAACGACCGGTCTTACGTCGAGCGCTTCTACTTCTCGTCCGACGTGCGTGAGGAAGCCACCAATGTGGGCGCCTACGTGCAGGCAAGGCTTGAGCCCGTGAAATCCTTACGCATCTCCACCGGCCTTCGCGCCGACCATCAATGGTACGACGCGGTGGACGGGCAGAGCTTCGCCAACGGGGGACTGAGCCCCAACGTCTCGGCCGAGTACTTCCTCACCGATCATTTCAGCCTGTTCGGCGGCTACAGCTATAATTTCGGCGGCATCGAGCTTGCGGAAGCGGCGCTCTTCCACGCCCGCGACTATCTCTATGCGGCGAACCTCTCGCCGACCACGGCGCATAACTTCAGGTCCCGCGCGCGCCTTCTGGCCTATGAGGGCCTGTCGGCGGAAGCTGCCTATTTCCACACGCTGATGTTCAACCCCGTGGCCTACGACTTCGCGGCTGGAGCCCGCATCAACGGCGACAATCTCAGAAGCCAGGGCGTCGATTTCGCTCTCCGCTACGATTGGGAGAATGCTTTCATCGGCGCCAAGTTCAGCCATGCGGATGTGCGCTACGGCAATCGCATCGCGCTTCCCGGCGACTACAATAACGGCATTGCGGTGGGCGACCTGTTCACCCTGTCGGGGGCTTATACCTGGACCCAGTACGGGCTGACCCTGGGCGCTTCGGCGGAGTTCGCCCTCGGGGTGGACGATCCGGCTCTGCGTGCCGAAGGGTTCCAGCCGATCGAGGGATACAAGGTTGTCAACGCCTTCCTGGAATGGAAGCCTGCCCAGATCCTTGAGAACATGACCCTGCGGGCGGATGTGCGCAACATCTTCGACGAGGATTACTACAGCCGCGCAACTTATGCCCAGACGGACATCATCAACCCGGTCCTGTCTCCCGGGCGGTCTTATTACCTGTCGGCGAATCTGAAGTTCTGACAGGCCAACAAACACCGCATTCGTCGAGGGCCGGCCTAGCGCTGGCTCTCGAGCTATCTTTGAAGGAGGTAAGGCCAATGGTGCAGTCTCAAGCCCAGGTCGAGACCCAAAATGCGAGCCGGTATCTCGTCCAGCTCTGCAAGCACTTTGCTCATAAAATTTCGGTCGAGTACGACACCCGGAAGGGCAGGGCCGAGTTCCCGTTCGGGCTGTGCATGATGGAGGCCGAGGACGACAGGCTCATCCTTCGCTGCGAGGGAGCGGACGAGGCTGCCCTCGACCGGGTGCAGGATGTTCTCCAGAGGCACTTGGAAGGATTTGCGTTCCGTGAAAATCCCACGATCGAGTGGAAGCGCTGACCCGGGTTAGGGCCGCTCGCGTCGCCTGAAGCGGTCGCGCCAGGCCGGCTGCGCTGACGCAAAGGGCAGGGCGGTTGCCTCGAAAACGCCCCGGGCGATGGCCCGGGTCAGGCAATCGGCCACGACGGCGGTGATGTGGGTGAAGTCCTCCTCCGCCTGAAGGGCTTTGCGCCCGGTGGCGGCGGCGAAAACCGTGTCGCCGTCGTAGAGCGCATGGGAGAAGCGCAGGCCCCGGGCGATGCCCGCATGGGACGAGACGGCGAGGCGCTTGGCTTGGGCCTTGGTCAGCACTGCATCCGTCGCCACCAGGGCGATCGTGGTGGCGGGTTGCGGACCGCCTTTCCAGATCAACTCCCGCTGCGTGGGACCCACCGTCTCCGGGTGCCCGTACCCGCCGAACTCGTCGTTTTCCTCAAACGCCCCAGACCAGAAATGAGGTCCGTCGCCGATAACGGCGGACGCGACGCTGTTCACGATCACCAGCGCCCCGACCACATGGCCGGAGGACGTGACGGCGCTGGCCGAGCCGAGGCCGCCTTTCAGGTTCACGGTCGTCGCCCCGAAGCCGCCGCCGGCGGTGCCGAGCTCGAAGTCGGGACCCGCCGTGCGGGCGGCCTCGTAGCCCAGTTCGCGGTAAGGTGGATAGCGGCCCCAATTCTTGTCGCCGCCGTTGAGCATGTCGAAGCTGACCGCTTGAGGCAAGAGGGGGATCCGCACGTCCCTTATGGCAAGGCCGGTGCCTTGTTCCCGAAGATAGGCCTGTACCCCGCTTGCGGCATCGAGCCCATAGGCCGAACCGCCGGATAGGGCGATCCCGTGGATGCCCTGCACCATCTTGTCCGGCTCCAGCATGTCGGTCTCGCGGGTGCCGGGCGCGCCTCCGAACACCGCGCAGGAGGCAATGGCCGGCTCGTCGAAGAGGGTCACGGTCACGCCGGAGGCGAGCTTTGCGTCATGGGCATTGCCCACACGCAGGCCTTCGACATCGGTGATGAGATTGCGAGATTGGATCATGGGTTCGAGGCAACCCGAAAACGACCAGCTTCACAAGCCGGAGAGTGAGACGGCCCTTACCTTTCTTGTGAGGCCGGGAGAGGTTAGAAGACCTTATGCTCAGCGTCTCCCTCCCGGCCGCCATGCTCGGTGGCCTCATCAGTTTCCTTAGCCCCTGCGTCCTGCCGCTGGTGCCCCCCTATCTCTCCTTCCTGGCGGGCACTACCTTCGACCGGCTCAACGCGGGCGACGGTGCCGTTCGCCAGCGGGCGCTCCTGGCGGCGCTCCTGTTCGTGGCGGGCTTCTCGACGGTGTTCGTCCTGCTGGGCGCTACCGCTTCGGCCTTGGGCCAAGTGATCCGGCAATATCTCGACGTCCTGAGCACCGTGGCCGGCGTTGCCATCATCATCATGGGCCTGCACTTTCTCGGAGTGTTCCGGATCGGGCTGCTCTACCGGGAGGCCCGGTTCAACCTGGACAAGCCGGTTGGCCTCTGGGGCGCTTACGTGATGGGTCTTGCCTTCGCGTTCGGCTGGACGCCCTGCATCGGCCCGGTGCTCGCGGCCATCCTGGCGGTAGCGGGCTCCGAGGCGAGTGTGTCTCGCGGGGCGATCCTGCTCGCGGCCTATTCGCTGGGCCTCGGAATCCCGTTCCTGCTCGCAGCCTTTGCCATGAAGCCTTTCGTGGCCGTTCTCAAGCGCATGCGGTCGCGCTTCGGCATGATCGAGAAGGTAATGGGCGTGCTGCTCGTCCTGACAGGCATCGCCTTCCTGACAGGCTGGATCACCAACATGTCGTTCTGGCTACTGGAGACGTTCCCGGCGCTGGGGACGTTGGGGTGAGCACCCTTTCCTCCTCGGTCATTCCGGGGCGCATCTAAGATGCGAGCCTGGAACCTAAACACAGCGCTGTGAGGAAGAAGCGCAGCCCGTCCCGCTTTATCCTGAGCCGCTAGCGACTATGGGTTTCCCCGCTTCGCGTGCCCCTTCGGGTCAGGCTCAGCTTCGCCGCCCCGGAGTGACCAGAGGAGCATGGATCGCTAACGTGATCTTCGACATGGTTTGCCACAGAAATCGGGTCGCTTCGGACCATTCAGCAAACGATCCTGACGGTCCCATTATAGGAGACCGTTCATGCCGTTTTCCATTCGTGGCCTTGAGGCCAGGGCTTTTTCTGATCTGTTTCGTCTGACCGACAACGAACTTGCGGCCCTAGGCGCTCGGCGAGTTCTTGCCGACGAGGCTGACGCTTTCCCGTGCCGTGTGTCTCTGAAACGGGTGTCGATTGGGTCGGAACTCCTGCTTCTCAACCACGCCCACCAGCAGACGACGACTTCGCCGTACCGGGCGAGCGGGCCGATCTATGTGAGCCGCAACGCCGACACGGGATATTACCGTGGCGAGTTGCCGCCCATCCTACGGGACCGGCTCCTGTCCCTCCGGGCCTACGATGCTGATGCAATCATGGTCGACGCGGAAGTCGCGGAGGGTGAGCAGGTTCTTGACCTGGTTGAGCGCTTTCTCGCCAATGCGAACGTGGCCCATGTGGATGCCCACTTCGCCAGGCGCGGCTGTTTCGCCGCCCGGATTGAGAGGGATTAGCCGATCAGAGCGACACGACATGTCCGGCCGCCCGTAGGGCCTCGACGGTTGGGTCGAGATCCTCGACCTTCACCAGAACGTAGTCGGTGCTGAAGGTTGAGGTGGCGAAAATGCCGATCCCAGCCCTGGCTAAGGGCGCGAGGACCGAAGCGAGGATTCCCGGCACGCTGAAATCGAAGCTCTGCTCGATGCGAAAGCAGCGCCAGCCAGCATCGACTTCCGCGTGCGACGGCGCCTGATCGAGAGAGCAGACGAGGGTCGTTTCATCCGGCGCTTGAACCAGAAGCGAGAAGGAAACCGGGGGTAGGGGCGCAACCGGCTCGCCCGGCGGGAGGCGGCAGATGGCGTAGGCTTCGCTCAACAGGGACAGGTTCAAGGATCTCATGATCGCTCGCTTCACTTGGGCCGCTTGACGGTTATCGCCGCTCAACCTTTATCGCTGAAGAGCGAGACGTCTCGAAGGAGAGGGCGTCTCCAGAGAACACTGGATCCTCCTTTGAGACGCAGCCTCACGGATGCTCCTCAGGATAAGGTCGGAGGACCATGGGCAAGCCTCTCACGATGAGGTCGGAGGTATGATCGCGCTCTCAGAGCGAGGGCAGGGGCGCATCTATTGAAAAACCCGCCCTGTCACCAGGGCGGGTTTCTTTGAGACGTGGCTTTCAGGCCAGTCGATTACATGGCGAGCTCGTTGCCCGAGTAGTCGATCTTGCCGTCGGCGCCCTTCTTCCAGACGTACATGACGTAGTCCGGACGGGTGATGTCGCCCTTCTTGTCGAAGGTGATGTCGCCGATGACGGTCTTGAAGGGCTTGCCGGCCTTCATGACGTCAGCGACCTTCTTGCCGTCGGTGCTGTTGGCCTGCTTCGCGGCTTCGGCCAGGATCTGGGTCGCGGCGTAGCTGTACAGGGTGTAGGCTTCCGGCTCGAAGTTCTTGGCCTTGAACTTGGCGACCACATCCTTCGCGTTCGGGTTCTTGCGCGGATCCGGCGAGAAGGTCATGAGGGTGCCTTCGGCGCCCGGGCCGGCGATCGAGGTGAACTCGGCCGACACGATGCCGTCACCCGACATGAGCGGGGCGGCGAGGCCCTGGTCGCGCATCTGGCGGATGATGAGGCCGGCTTCCGTGTGGAGGCCGCCGAAATACACCACGTCGACGCCAGCCTGCTTCAGCTTGGACACGAGAGCCGAGTAGTCCTTCTCGCCCGGGTTGACGCCTTCATAGACGACTTCCTTGAGGCCCTTGGAGTTCATGGTCTTCTGGGTCTCGTCGGCGAGGCCCTTGCCATAGGGGGTCTTGTCGTGGATGACCGCGACCTTCTTGCCCTTGAACTTGTCGGCGAGATAGCTGCCGGCAACGAGGCCCTGCTGGTCGTCGCGACCGCAGGTGCGGAAGGTGTTCCACATGCCGCGCTCGGTGAATTGCGGGTTCGTGGAGGCCGGGGAGACCTGAACGATGCCGGCTTCCTCATAGACCTGCGAGGCCGGGATCGACACGCCGGAGTTGAAGTGGCCGACCACGAACTTCACGCCTTCGGCCGCGAACTTGTTGGCCACCGAAACGCCCTGCTTGGGGTCGGACACGTCGTCGCCGACGACGATCTGCAGCTTCTGGCCGTTGATGCCGCCAGCCGCGTTGATGTCTTCAACGGCCTGCTCGACGCCATTCTTGAGCTGCGCGCCGAAAGCGGCGTTCGGGCCCGTCACGGGACCGGCCACGCCGATCTTGATCTGCGCGTTGGCCGCGCCGGAGAAGGCGAGGCCAAGACCGAGTGCTACGCCGGTCAACAGCAACTTTTTCATGAGGTCACTCCTCTGGGGTGGTTTTATTGGCCCCTCTTCCTCAGGGGCCGGGTTGAGCAGGTTATAACCCGCCATCCGCGTGACATCATGCCTCTTTTTAGGCGGAAGTCACGCTGGAATTTATCCGTCTTAGCCGTTCGTATGAGAGGACTTTTCCTTCCAGCCGAACGGCCCGGTGCGCTCATAGAGCCAGCGGTACTGCGACGTCATCTGACGGGCGCGGTAATAGCGGAATCCGAGGGTGCCGATGATCAGGATCACGATCGTGTCGATGACGTAATAGTGGATCGACAGGAGGGTCCCCCCGAACAGGGCGAAATGGATGAAGCGCACCGCAGCGCCGAGGATCAGCAGATAGAGGATCAGGTTCCAGTAGGCCCGCCAGGTGATGGCGATGGCCCGGCCGGTCATCCAGGCGGCCCAACCGCCCATAACCACGGTGACGAACAGAAAGAGCCAAACCGACGGCTCTTCGTAGAGAACGCCCTGCATCAGTGGCCTCCCTCGAGATAGGCGGCTCGGACCTGGGGATTTTCGAGCAATTCCTTGCCTGTTCCGCTCAAAGTGATGTTGCCCGTCACCATCACATAGCCGCGATGGGCCAGCTTGAGGGAGTGATAGGCGTTCTGCTCGACGAGGAAGACCGTCATGCCGTCCTTCTCGTTCAGTTCCTTGATGATCGAGAAGATCTGCTTCACGATCAGGGGCGCAAGGCCGAGCGACGGCTCATCCAGCAGGAGGAGCTTCGGCCGGCTCATGAGCGCGCGGGCAATGGCCAGCATCTGCTGCTCGCCGCCCGACAGGGTGCCGCCGCGCTGCTGCAGACGCTCCTTGAGGCGCGGAAAGAGGGTGCAGACTCGCTCCAGATCTTGATCAAAATGGGCCATGCCGTTGATGGACGCCCCCATCTGGAGGTTTTCGAACACCGACATGCGCGGGAAGATGCGCCGCCCCTCCGGGGATTGGGCGATCGACATGCGGGCGATCTCGTGAGTGGGCATCCGGGTGATGTCCTGCCCCGCATAGGTGATCGTGCCCTCGCGTGCCCTCGGGTTGCCGAAGATCGTCATCATCAGGGTCGACTTGCCGGCGCCGTTGGCGCCGATCAAGGTGACGATCTCGCCTTCATGGACATCCATGTCCACGCCCTTGAGGGCGATGATGTTGCCGTAATAGGTCTTCACGCCGCGCACGCCTAGAAGCGGCTGGCGGGCCGTGGAAAGTGCCGTCGGGCTCGACGGCACGGGTGTGTTCGTTGCCGCGATGCTCATACGCCGACCTCCGCTTCGACCTTCTCGACTTCGTCGTCGGCGACGCCCAGATAGGCGGCGATGACCTTCGGATCGTCCCGCACCTCGGACGGCGTGCCGTCGGAGATCTTAGTGCCGTAGTCGAGCACCACCACGTGATCCGAGATTTCCATCACGACCGACATGTCGTGTTCGATCAGAAGGATCGAGGTGCCGTGATCGTTGCGCACGGACAGCAGGAGCTGGTTCAGCTCCAGGGACTCGCGCGGGTTGAGGCCAGCGGCCGGCTCGTCGAGGCAGAGCAGGAGAGGGTCCGTGCACATGGCGCGGGCGATCTCAAGGCGACGCTGATCGCCATAGGGAAGGTCGCCGGCCGGATCGTCCGCCCGGTGCGTGAGGCGGGTCTTCTCCAGCCAGAACTTCGCCTTCTCGATGGCTTCCTTCTCGGCCCTGCGGTAGCTGCCCGCGCCGAGGATGCCCAGGAGCGTGAAGCCCGATGAGATCATCAGCGGGTTGTGCTGCGCCACCAGCAGGTTCTCGAGCACGGTCATGCCGGAGAACAGGCGGATGTTCTGGAAGGTGCGGGCGACTTTGGCCTTCCAGTTGATGTCGTAGCCCGGCAGCCGCTCCAGGAGGAGCTGCGATCCGTCGGGCTTGCGAAGGGCGATCATACCCTCCGTGGGCTTATAGAAGCCCGTGATGCAGTTGAAGACCGTGGTCTTGCCCGCGCCGTTCGGCCCGATGAGCGCGGTGATGTCGCCGCGCCCGGCCGTGAAGGAGAGGTCGTTGATCGCCACAAGGCCGCCGAAGCGCATCGTGAGATGCTGTACGTCGAGGATGGGATCCTGCTGCCAGCGCATTAGCCGTGTCCTTCCTTCACGAGGGAGCCGGAAATCGCCTTGCGCTCCTTCAAGATCACCGAGGGCTCGCGCTCCGAGATCAGACCGCGCGGACGCCATACCATCATGGCCACCATACCGATCCCGAACAGCAGGAGACGGTATTCGTTGGGGTCGAAGCCCGTCCCGAAAACCGACTGCAGGAAGTTCAGGTTGCGGAGGATTTCCGGGCCGCCGACCAGCACGATGGCCGCGATGGCGACGCCGATCTGGGATCCCATGCCGCCCATCACCACGATCGCCAGGATGATGGCCGATTCCAGGAAGTTGAAGCTTTCCGGAGAGACGAAGCCCTGGCGGACCGCGAAGAACGAACCCGCGAAGCCGCCGAACATGGCTCCGATAGCGAACGCGGTCAGCTTGGTGTTGGTGGTGTTGATGCCGAGCGACCGGCACGCGATCTCGTCCTCGCGCAGGGCCTCCCAGGCGCGTCCCACGGGCAGCTTGCGCAACCGCATGGTGACGAAGTTGGTCAGAAGCGCGAGGGCCAGGATGAGATAGTACAGGAAGATCATCCTGTGCATGCCGTTGAACTCGAGCCCGAAGGTGCTCGCGAAGCCGCCTTCGCCGGCCGTGAACGGCAGGCCGAAGAAGGTTGCGCGCGGGATCGACGAGATGCCGGCGCCGCCATTGGTCAGGTCCGTCCAGTTGATCAGGACGAGGCGGACGATCTCGCCGAAGGCCAGCGTCACGATGGCGAGGTAGTCGCCCCGCAGGCGCAGCACCGGAAAGCCCAGGATCATGCCCCACAAGGCCGCCAGGATGCCGGCTAGCGGCAGGCAGATCCAGAACGACAGGCCGAAAGTGGTGGAGAGCAGGGCGTAGGAATACGCGCCGACCGCGTAGAACGCCACGTAGCCGAGATCGAGGAGGCCGGCCAAGCCCACCACGATGTTCAGGCCCCATCCGAGCATCACGTAGGTGAGGATCAGGATGCCGAGGTCGACCCAGTAGCGGGATTCGTTCAGGCCGCCCTGGATCAGATAGATCAGGATCGGGAACGTGAGGGCGATCCCGAGGAAGAACGGGATGCCGAAGCGGGAGGCCTTCTGGTAGGCGCTGGGCTCCGCGTGAACGGCTTCCGTCGCCTGATGCGGGCTGGGCAGGGACTTGCGGTAGGCCCGCGTCGCCGTGAAGGCGTGCAGCACGAGCCGCAGGCCGAACACGATGGCGCAGATGATGGCAACCAATCCCCAGCGCGGGTTCAGGAACAGGTCCGCCCCGCTCTGATTCGTCTTGTAGGACAGGATCGGGATGGAGAGGCCCAGAGTGATCAGAGCGGTCTTGGCGGCATCCTTGAGGGCGGCGGCCAGGTCGAAATGACCTTCCGCCGCGGAGGTTTTGCCTGTGTTCGCCGCGGTCGTAATCGCAGGAGCATTCATGGGTTAAGGCTCCTTAAACCTTCTCGACCTCAGGCCGCCCGAGAATACCGGACGGCATGAAGATCAGAACGATGGCGAGGATCGAGAAGGCCGCCACGTCCTTGTACTCGATCGAAAAATAAGCCGACCAGAACGTCTCGATGAGGCCGATGATCAGGCCGCCGATCACGGCGCCCGGCAACGAGCCAATGCCGCCCAGGACCGCCGCCGTGAAGGCCTTCACGCCGGGCACGAACCCGTCATTGAAGCTCACCACGCCATAATACAGCAGGTACATGGTTCCGGCGACCGCGGCCAAGGCCGCGCCGATCACGAAGGTGAGGGAGATGGTCCGGTCCACGTTGATGCCAAGCAGCGCCGCCATCTTGCGGTCCTGCTCGCAGGCGCGCTGGGCGCGGCCGAGCGAGGTCTTCTGGACGAGGTACCAGAAGACGGTCAGGAGAACCGCCGTCACCACCATGATGATGATCTGCTTGTACGAGAGGGCGACGTTGTAGCCGCTCGCTCCCTGGAACAGGACGATCACGTCGCCCACCATGGGGGGCGTCGGCTTGTTGCGCGCTCCTTGAGCCACCTGGACGAAGTTCGACAGGAAGATCGAGACCCCGATGGCCGAGATCAGCGGCGCCAAGCGGAAGGACCCGCGCAGGGGCCGATAGGCGATGCGCTCGATTGCCCAGCCCCACAAGGACGTGAGGATCATCGCGATGATGAGAACGATGAACAGCGCCAGCACGATGGACGAGATCCCGAGCCAGGTGGTCAGGATCAAGAAGAATATGAGCGCGATGAAAGCTGAGAGCATGAAGACGTCGCCATGGGCGAAGTTCACCATGCCGATGATGCCGAACACCATCGTATAACCAATAGCGATGAGGCCGTAGATCGACCCCAGCGTCAGCCCGTTGATGAGCTGCTGCACAAAAATTTCCATGTCCTACCCTTGCCCCCTCTGGATGGGGGTCGTTCTTGGGAAACGCCATAGCAAAGCACGATGTGGGATCAAGGCCAAGCCGGACGTAAGGAGAGCTGTCTCTAGCAAACCGGATTCAGTTCGACAACGATCTGTTAAGTTTCGTATCAGCCAAATTGATACAACTAGAGTCTAAACTTACGTCAAAGCGAGCTTTCAAAATAGGCATGGCCTGCCATATGGCCCGTAATGGTCTTGTGCTCCTCCGGAAAGGGTGGAAGAGGCTTCCTCGGACAAAGATGTTGAAGACGCAGCCCTTCCCAGAACCGGTCACCGGCCCCGATGGTCTCGACCCCGCCCTCTTCCGGGAGGGCATGAGCCGGGTCGCCGCCGCCGTGCACGTGGTCACCACCGACGGGCCGGAGGGTCGCGCCGGCTTTACGGCGACGGCTGTCGCGCCCGTCACGGACAGCCCAGCAGCCCTTCTGGTCTGCGTCAATACGTCAAGCCGGTCAGCCGAGGCCCTGCTGGCGAACGGGGTGTTCTGCGTGAACGCGCTTGGGGCCGGCGATGCCGCGCTTGCGGACATCTTCGCCGGGCGGACTGGCCTGTTCGGTCAGGATCGCTTCTCGGCTGGGCGCTGGGGGACCCTCGCAACCGGGTCCCCGTTCCTGACGACTGGCCTCGTGGCGTTCGACTGCCGCCTGAGCGATGCGCGGGTCGTCGCCACCCACCATGTGATCATCGGCGAGATCGCCGCCATCCGCATCGGGGAGAAAAGCCCTGCGCTGATCTACCAGGACCGGCGCTACCGGGAGCTCAAGGCCTAGAGCGGAGCGGGAAAACGCCCGAAGGCCTCAGCGCCGTGCGTTCCTCGGGCCCTGGGGCGCATACGAGCTCCAGCCGGTGAGCAATACAAAACCGTCCCGCACCGCGACAACGAGATGCTGGCGGTGTCTGTGGACGAGGGTGCCCGGCCTAAAGCCATGGTGCTCCTCCCATCCACTGCCCTCCCAGACATAGATGAAGCGGGTATCCACTTTCGCGAAGGTCTCGATCGAGCCGAAGGCCCTGATCGTGCGCAGCACGTCGCTCACGGTCCCTGACCAGTCGATCGTTCGCTGAACCTGGGTCATGCGGGGCCAGTAGGAGCCTTCCCCCTGGGGCCTAGCATTCTGCCAAAGCTCGGGCAGGCGGTCCGCCAGGGTTCCGGCGATCCGCCTTGCGGCGATCTGGCATCGCGCCAGGAGAGTGTCGTGGCTCTCGTCGGGCGCGAGGGCAAATCGCTCCTGAGCGATCATCGGGCCGGTGTCAAAAGCAGGCTCCAGGACGTGGGCTGTGACGCCCCACTCGGGCGACGCGTCGAGAATGGCCTTAAAGAGCGGATAGGGGCCTCGTCCGACCGGAAGCGGGGACGGATGAAAATTCAGCCCATAGGGCAGGTGGGCTTCCCAGCCCTTAACGAGCCAGGGATAGCCCGCCACCACCAGCGCGTCGCATTTTCTTGCCTTCAGACTGGCCAGGTCCGAGGGTTGAATACGCGTGAACTGGACAGGCAGCCTCAGGCCCCGGGCGCGGGACACCGTCGCGTCGTTGAAATCGTAGATGCTGTCGCAGGGGCGGCTGAAGAGCTTGACGGGCTCCCAGCCCTTCACCAGCAGGGTCTCGAAGACATCCCCCAGAAAGTCAATTCCCGCGAAGGCGAAGCGCATCCCCGATCATCCCCATCGACGATTGAGCGGCCGTCGTGCGCAGGCGGCCCTATTGTAGGGAGGCCGTCAGCGCACGCCTTGGACCCTTACGGATGAACAAACGGAAAACCGCGTTGTTGCGCAAGGCAGTCTCGCCGGCGCTGATGACGGTCTCGAGGGTCTGCGGGTCGAGCTTGAAACGGGTCGGGACCTTGTCGAGCTGTTCCTTCAACTCCGGTCCGGCGTCCTCGAAAGAGACGCGTCCGACCGTGAAGGTCAGCTCAGCGCAGTTCCAGCCATCGAGGGTGCCCCGCAGGCGCAGGACCTCCGCGCTGGAGAGCGAGCAGCGCCAGCGTCTCAGATCCGCCTGCCAGTCGCGCATGATGGTCGTGAAATAGTCGTAGCCCTTATAGACGCCGGAATCGATGGCCGCGTCGGTGACGACGCCCGCAAGCTCAAGCCCCGAGGGCGAGGCAAGGTTGCGCGGCCAGTTCCCGGCAGGATCCCGGCCCGCATCTACCACCATGAACAGGAAGCGCTTCACCCGCACCGCCTGCTCGGCGGTCATGGGCATAAAGGGTCGGTCGCGGTTGGTCCGCGCGATGGCCAGGGAGTGGATGCCGAAGTTGTCCGTCAGGCCACCATCGAGGAGCTTGACGTAACGGTAGCGTTCCGGGTCCGCGCGGTAGCGCGCGACGGCGGCAGCACTTGCGCGCAGGGTCGCGGGGGCATTCGGGTCGGCGACCCCGCGCTGATACCATTGCGGAACATGGCCGCCGCAGCGTGCGCCGAAATTCTCCACGTTCATGGGAATGAACAGACCCGGCACAGCGGCGGAGGCCGCCACCGCCTCGGACAGGCGCACCTTGCTCAGGTCGCTGCACAGGATGTTGAAGGTGATGGGTTCGAATACGAACGGGACGCGGCTGTAGATGTCCGATGCCGCGATCCACACGAGGGGGCGCTTGCGGGCGAAGAGATCCGCGTAGGTGGCCCCGTCGAACAGGTTGTCGTCCAGCCAGCGCGGGAATTTGGAGCGGTCGTTGACGCCGCCGTCTTCCACGATGCGCACGACGTTCGCGAGGGAGATGTCCGTATCGAAGCCCTGCTCGGCGTTGCGCTCCAGGAAGCGGGAACGGAAGGCCGGAAGCCCCTCGCGGCCCTTGAGGCCGAAATATGCCGCCGTGACGGAGCCACCGGACACGCCGGTGATGAGGTCAATCATGTCCGTCATGCGGGTCGGCCCGCGCTCGGTCGTCATCTCGTAGCTGTCGAGTTCGCTCAGGACGCCGTACGAAAAGGCCGAGGCGCGCATGCCCCCGCCCGAGAACGCCACGCCGACCACGGTCGAGCCGAACTGGTCGGGACCGAGGGGCCAGCCCTCCTGGTCCGACACATGAGCAATCGGTTGATTGATCGGATCGTTCAGGACGCTGCCCGCGCAGGCGGAAAGCCCTGCGGCCATGGCGCTCGCCAGCATCCAGCGTTTCACCGCGCCCCGATATGTCTTCATTGCTCTGTCACCCAGCCCGTACGTAGGGGAATACGATGGGGGAGGAAAACTCTCAAGGCTTGTCCTTAAAGTCTTCGCAAGCTTTTGCCCGGGATCAGCTCGCTCTCCGCATTGTCATCCGCCCGCTGGGAACAGGAGACCACGATCGAGATTTAACCTTGAGTGTGGGGCGTCGGTATATTCGGGCCTGCTGATCAGATGTTCGGGCCCGTTCAGAAGGAGGTCTTATGACGTCAAAGGACTTCATTCGCCAGATGGAAGGCTACGGCCTGACAACCGCCAACATTCTCTACCGCATGCCCGACCATCCAACATTCCTGCAAACCTATATCTGGCAGGACTACGACCTTGCCCCGAAATTTCCGGTCCTTCACGAGTTCCTCGATTTCTGGCAGCGAGAGCTCGCCGGTCCGCTTCATTCGGTGCGGGTAACCCATTCCTGCCTGATCAGGCCCGCGGAGTTTCGCACCATCGAGGGGGAGATTCATCTCCATTGAGCCGAGGCGCAGCCGGCGGCTTGATGCCGGATCCGGCATGCCGCACTTGGCCCACAGCCCCAACTCGGGTAGAGAAGCCTCTCACGAGCATCCTCGAACCTGCCAGGGCTCCTTGTTTTCCAACGCGCGTACTTCCCAGGTCCTGACCGCACTCGCGTCCCAGCCGGGCGAGCGTCTGACGGTCCGGGACATCATGTCCGTGCTCCAGGACCGGGCGTTCGCCGTTCTGGTGGTTCTGCTCGGGCTGCCGAACTGTCTTCCCATGCCGCCGCCGATCCCCCTGGTATGCGGGCTTCTTCTTGCGCTCGTGGCGATCCAGATCGTGTTCGGCCGCCCGACGCCGTGGCTTCCGCAGGCGCTGTTGAACCGGTCGCTGGCCCAGACCGACGTCGAACGGGCGGTCGGCCGCGCCATGCCGGCCTTTCGGCGGCTGGAACGGGTGTCGCGCCCACGCATGACCTTCCTGGATACGCCCATTGCCATGCGTCTCATGGGAGCCGTCATCCTGATCCTGGCCCTAGGCCTTCTCTTCGCGCCGCCCTTCGTCGGGCAGATCCCCTTGGGGCTCGCGGTCTGCCTCGTGGGTCTCGGCCTCGTTGAGCGCGACGGCCTCGTGGTGCTGGGCGGCCTCGCCATCGGCACGGTCGGCCTCACCTTAAGCCTCGGCTTCATCTACGCGATCTTTTCAGGGATCGCCCTCCTGTAGGCTTCCCGCCCCAGGACGATGCGGCGGGTTCCAACCCTCGGCGGCGAGGCAGGCGCCTCCCAAGGTTCCCTAGCGGCGCAACCGGCCTAGATACATCCTGGCCGTTTGTTGGGAGAACGCCGCCTTGCATGACCCCTCACGTTCTCGAGCCGGCTCCGGAGCGCCCGTCCATTCGGGCATCTTTCCCACGTTTTTCCTTTCGGGCTTCGAGTGCTCGACCTTCATCTGGAAGGATCAGGGACGTCGTGATCTCGTGGCCGAGACGCAGCACCGCGAGCACGTGGACGAGGACTACGCGTTTCTGCGCTCGCTCGGCATCGCGGTTGCCCGCCAGGGCATTCCCTGGCCGTTCGTCGACAAGGGAGGCGCATACGACTTTTCCGGTCTCGATCCCTTCATCGTGGCCATGAACCGCCACCAGATCCTGCCGATCTGGGATCTTTGCCACTACGGCTATCCGGATGGTCTCGACCCGTTCAGCGCCGATTTTCACGACCAGTTTGCCGCATATGCCCGGGCGGCTGCGGAATATGTGACGCCGCGCATTCGCGGGCCCCACTTCTTTACGCCCATCAATGAGATCACGTTCTTCGCCTTCATGGGCGGCGAGTGGGGGTGGACGGCTCCGTTCGGCCGCACGGACGAACAGAGGCGCAAGCTGCGCCTTGCTCTCTGCCGCGCCGACATCGCGGCCGTGAAGGCCATCCGCGAGGTCGATCCGGAAGCGCGCATGGTGCACATCGATCCCCTCATCCTGGTCGTTGCGCCCAAGGACCGCCCGGACCTGGCGGACGAGGCGGATCACGAAACCTTCGAGGACACGTTCTTCGCCTGGGACGTCATTGCCGGGCGCAGGCATCCCGAGCTGGGCGGCTCGCCGGAGGTGCTCGATATCGTCGGGGTCAATTGCTACTCGTTCGGTCAGATGGAATACCGGGAGAATGGCCCGCACGCCTCCCTGGAGCCCAATGACGAGCGGATCCGGCCCCTCGGCGACCTCCTCACTTATGCCTGGGAGCGCTATCGCCGCCCGATGATCGTTGGCGAGACCAGCGGCCTCAGGGAAGGGCGGCCGGACTGGTTGTGCGACATCGTCGAAGAATCGCTTGCCGCCGTGCTGAAGGGCATCGACCTTCATGGGGTGTGCCTCTTCCCCGCGGTGGACATGCCGGACTGGCACACTGGCGAATGGCTCCACAACGGCCTGTGCGACCTAGTGGAGGAGAACGGGTCTCTGACGAGGGTTCCGTTCCAACCCTATATCGACGAATTGCGGCGCTGGCAGAAACGCCTGAACCGGGTGACGGAACTGGACGAGGACCCTTTTAGCGATCCCGTCGACCTTGACGACATCAAGGCCGCTGCCGAGCGCATGCAGATGACCTCCGACAAGAATTGGTGCTGAGGGCAGGTTGCGGCGTTGCGCTGACGGGGCGTGCCTAGATTAGCTTCAGCCCCTTCAGGCTCGCATGGCCCTCGCGCCCGACGATGATGTGGTCGTGCACGGTGATACCCAGGGGCTTTGCAACCTCGATGATCTCGCGGGTCATCTTGATATCCGCGGATGACGGCGTCGGGTCGCCGGACGGATGGTTGTGGACCAGGATCAGGGCCGAGGCGGAGAGTTCGAGGGCGCGCTTCACCACCTCGCGCGGGTAGACCGGGGTATGGTCGACCGTGCCCGATTGCTGAACCTCGTCGGCGATTAGGTCGTTGCGTTTGTCGAGGAAGAGAAGCCGGAACTGCTCCTTGTCCATGAACGCCATGGCGGTTCGGCAGTAGTCGATCACCGCGCTCCATGAGGACAGGACTGGCCGCTTGACGATCTCGCCCTTGGCTAGGCGGCGGGCGGAGGCTTCCACGATCTTGAGGTCGACCACCACGCTCTCGCCGATTCCATCGACCTCCGCCAGCCGGGCAGGGGGGGCGGCCAGGACCTCCGCGAAGGTTCCGAAGCGCATGAGCAGTTCCTTGGCGATGGGCTTCACGTCCCGGCGCGGGATCGACCGGAATAGCACCAGCTCCAGCAGCTCGTAATCCGGTATCGCATCGCCGCCCACCTCCGAGAACCGGGCCCGGAGACGGTCGCGATGGCCGTGATAATGAGGGGAACCGCCATCGCTCATGCTGCCTGTCACTCCACTCTGACCACGCGAGGGCCCACCGTGCCTCGGCTCTTGCGATAGGCTGCCGTTTCGCCGAACAGCCGAATCTGCCGTTGAGACATACAATGTTATATTGTATGGTTGAAGTGGTGCGGGAAGCCGGTGTCAAGCCGGCGCGGGAACGATCCGGTGAAAACGGACTATTGTGTCAAGGTCGTGGGTGTCTGGCTTCTGGCCACGTTTGGCGGCTTGGCCGGAGCTGCCGCCGGCAGCATCCTGGGATTCGGAGCGTCGGTGCCCGCGATGCTGATCGCCGGCGCGTTCTTCTACGGCTTCGACTCGCTGGCGCTCGGGCTCGCCGTGATGGTCGTCGCCGCAGCAGTGAGCTTCGTCTGGACGTTCTGCCATTCCTACCGGATTCTCGTGCGGCACTTCCGGTAGGCGAGGGCCCGTAATCGGGCCATGCACCTTGGCGTCATGACCTGCAGGTGATCAGCCCAGGTTGAAAGGCGGCTTGTCGTAGCCCTTAGGCGACAGGGTGAAAATCTCGACGCCCGTCTCGGTAACGCCGACCGTATGTTCGAACTGGGCCGAGAGGGAACGGTCCCGGGTCACGGCCGTCCAGCCATCCGACAGCACCTTCACCTGCGGGCGGCCCAGGTTGATCATCGGCTCGATGGTGAACAGCATGCCGGGCCTCAGCTCCACATTGTAGGCGGGCTCCACGTAGTGGAGGATCGTCGGCGAGTCGTGGAAGACCCGGCCCAGGCCATGGCCGCAGAAATCCCGCACGACTGAGCAGCGCTCAGCCTCGGCATAGGTTTGGATGGCTGCGCCAATATCGTTGGTGGTCGCGCCGGGACGAACCGCCGCGATGCCGCGCAAGAGGCACTCGTAGGTGATCTCGCAGAGCCGCTGGGCCCGTCGCGCAACCTCGCCCACATAGTACATGCGGCTTGAATCGCCGTGCCACCCGTCGAGGATGAGGGTCACGTCGATATTGACGATGTCTCCGTCGCGCAGGGGCTTTTCGTTGGGAATGCCATGACAGACCACGTGGTTGATCGACGTGCAGGTGGTCTTGGTGTAGCCGCGGTAATGCAGGCAGGCCGGGTAGGCGCCGTGGTCGCGGATGAACTCGAAGGCGAGCTTGTCGATGGCGTCCGTCGATACCCCGGGCTGGACCTTGTCCACGAGGAGATCGAGGCACTCGGCCGTCAGCCGTCCCACGCGGCGCATGGCCTCGAAGGCTTCCGGACCATGCAGCGGGATCTCATTGGCCCGCTTGCGCTCCATCACGTTGGTTTCGGTCATTCCACACCCTTGCTCTTAGGCCCGAATGTAGGGATTGCTGCGCGCGACGCAAGCAAAGACGTCAGACTCTTGCGGTTGGGCCCCGAGGGTGTCATGACCTCCTCGGCGACCGTATCCGGCTCGTCGTCTCTGGATTTGTCTGCCTATGAATGAACTTCGTTCCTTCGGCTCCCTTGCGCCCACAGGCTTCGCCCGCTGGGCGATCGAGCGGACGCGCGCCATGCCCCAGGGGTGGGCGACCCGCCGCATCGCCATGATGCTGCGACATGTGGCGCTGCAGGTCATGAAAAAGGCACCCGTCGACCAGGAGACCTTCGGCATCCAGATGCGCCTCTATCCCTACAACAACATCTGCGAGAAGCGCATTCTCTTCACGCCGCAATATTTCGATCCGCAGGAGCTCAAGCTTCTGGCGGAGCGCATCTCGGACCGGTTCACGTTCGTGGACATCGGCGCGAATGTGGGCTGGTATTCCCTCTTCGTCGCCTCCCAGGCGGGACCGGCTTCGCGCATTCTCGCCCTGGAGCCGCAGCCGGACATTTTCGACCGGCTCACCTACAACATCCGCCAGAATCCCTTCGGCACCATTAAGGCCATTGCCTGCGCGGTCGCGGACAAGACCGGCGAACTGACGCTGTTCCTCGACCCGAAGAACCGGGGCGAGTCGAGCGTCAAGATCGTGGGATCGAGCCAGTCCGACACCCTACGGGTGCCTGCAGTGACCCTTCTCGATCTGCTCCGGCGCGAGAACTTCACCCAGGTTGACGCGGTCAAGCTCGACGTGGAAGGCGCCGAGGACCTGATCCTCGATCCGTTCTTCCGGGACGCTCCGGCGGCGCTTCACCCGTCCCTGCTCATCATCGAGGACGGCCGCGACCAGTGGCAGATCGACCTGCCTAAGCTTCTAGAGGGGCACGGCTACCGGCTCATTCTCCAGACGCGGCTGAACCTGGTCTACGAGCGGATTTAGCGCGGCGTCACGATCTCGACGGGTCGGTCGACCGTCACCTCGTCCAGGCTCATGCGACAGATATAGGCGTAGGATTCCACGCCAGCCGCTAGGCCATGGCGGAAGGCCTTGTCGTAGGCGGGGTCGATGTCCCGGGCCACGTCGAACCGCTCCGCATCCATCTGGATCACATACACGAGGGCTGCCCTCGCGCCGGCCGCCGCCATGTCGGAAAGCTCGTAGAGGTGCTTGGCGCTGCGGGCGGCGACGCAGTCGGGAAACTCTGCAAACCCCGCCTCCCGCATCAGATGGCAGTTCTTCACCTCGAGATAGCACGGGGGCTCCCCGTCCTTCTCGAGCAGGAAATCGACCCGGCTGTTCCGGCCGTACTTCACCTCGGGGCGGACGCGATCATAGCCCACAAAGGGAGCAAGCCGCCCCTCCCGGAGCGCTTCCGCCACAAGGAGGTTGGGGCGGGAGGTGTTGATCCCGACGAGTTGATGCGGGCCTCCTCCGGCCGGGACCTCCACGAGCTCCCAGTTGTACTTGAGCTTCCGGTTGGGATTGCTGGCGCGGGACAGGAACACCCGGCTGCCCGGCTCCTTCAGCCCCATCATAGCGCCTGGATTGGCGCAATGGGCCGTGACCTGTTCGCCGTCGGCAAGCACGACATCGGCGAGAAAGCGCTTGTAACGCTCGACTAGACGACCTTCGAGCAAGGGTTCCTGAAAACGCATTGGGGTCCATCGTTGAACGGCAAAGGCGTTCCGTAGCAGGGGAGAAGCCGCGCGTTCAACCGAAGGCTTGCTTGAGAAAAACCGTCCCGAGCGCTAAAGGCCGTCAAAAGGATCCTTGCTCATGGCTGTTTCCGTTACCGCCGCTCTGCTCGTCATCGGGGATGAAATCCTCACCGGGCGCACGAAGGACAAGAATATCGGCTACATCGCCGAGTATCTCACGGGGATCGGCATCGACCTGCGCGAGGTCCGCGTGGTGCCGGACGTGGAGGAGGAGATCGTTGCGGCGGTCAACGCCCTGCGGCAGCGCTACACCTATCTCTTCACCACCGGCGGCATCGGACCGACCCACGACGACATCACGGCCGACTGCATCGCAAAGGCCTTCGGCGTGGGGATCGACCACGATCCGCGCGCCGTCGCGATGCTGCAGGAGCGCTATCAGCCGGGTGAACTCAACGAGGCCCGGCTTCGCATGGCCAGAATTCCCCATGGGGCGGATCTCGTCGACAACCCAATCTCGAAGGCTCCGGGCTTCAGGCTCGGCAACGTGTTCGTCATGGCGGGAGTGCCGTCGATCATGCAGGCCATGCTCGACAATATCGCGCCAACTCTCGAGACCGGCGCGCGCATGATCATCGAGACCATCGAGGCGGAAGGACTGGCCGAAGGCATCTATGCCGAAGGCCTCAGCCAGATCGCCTCGTCGCATGACGGCGTGTCGATCGGGTCCTATCCGTCGTTTTCCACGAACGGGTTTCGCAACCAGATCGTCGTGCGGGGCAAGGACCCGGAGGCGGTCGCCAATGCCGCTCAAGCCGTCCGCGCCATGCTCCTTCGCCTCAAGGCCGACCTGGCTCCGCTTTGATCGTTCCCTCTCCCCAAGCCTTAGAAGAGTAAGCCGATGTCCCCGACCTCTCCCAAAGCCTTCCCCGTTTCCTGGGACCAGTTTCACCGCGACTGCCGCGCCCTGGCCTGGCGACTTGCCTCCGCGGGTCCCTTTGAGGCCATCGTGTGCATTACGCGCGGCGGCTTGGTTCCGGCCGCCATCGTGGCCCGGGAGCTCGACGTGCGTCTGATCGAAAGCGTCTGCATCGCGAGCTATCACGATTACAAGAACCAGGGCGAGCTGCAGGTTCTCAAGGACATTGCCCCCTCCATCAAGGCCTTCGGTGAAGGCTCGGGCAAAGGCGTCCTTGTGGTCGACGACCTGACCGACACGGGCAAGACCGCCAGGATCGTGCGCGACATGCTACCCAACGCCCATTTCGCCGCCGTCTACGCCAAGCCGGCGGGACGCCCCCTGATCGACACCTTCGTGACCGAGGTGAGCCAGGACACCTGGATTTACTTCCCCTGGGATATGGGACTGGCCTATCAGGCGCCGATCCGCGAAGGTTCGGCGGGCTGACAGCCCTCGGGAGCAAGCGCCATGGCTGATTTCGACATCGCGCAGACGCGCAAGACCCTTTTTGGGGCTCTGCTCGATGCTCGTGACCGGTTCGGGCGCAACAAGGTCGCCCTCGAGGACCTTGAGCGGCAGCCGGTTACCTTCGGACGTCTGGTGCTCGGGGCTCTCGTGCTGGGCCGGAAGCTGGCGGGGCTGACGCGGGAGCGCGAGCATGTGGCGGTGCTCCTGCCTAACGTGCAGGGCATTGCGGTCACTTTGTTCGGGCTGAACGCCTTCGGGCGCGTTCCGGCTTTCCTCAACTTCACGGCCGGCATCAAGAACCTGAAGGCCGCCTGCGAGATCGCCGGGATCGACACCATCGTGACGTCGCGCCGCTTCGTCGAACAGGGAAAGCTAGACGACATCGTGTCGAGCTTAGGCGACGGACGGCGGATCGTCTGGTTGGAGGATGTGCGGGCCACGATCACGAGCTTTGACAAGCTCCGCGGCCTCGTCGAGTCTTGGTTTGCCCGAAGAGTCCACGCGGGAGCAGGCGTCGCGCCTGATGACGCTGGCGTCATCCTGTTTACGTCGGGATCGGAGGGCAGGCCCAAGGGCGTCGTGCTCGCGAACGCCAACCTGGTGGCCAACGCCTATCAGGTCAAAGCCCTGGCGGGGGACGTGCTCACGAGCGACGACGTGTTCTTCAATCCGCTGCCGATCTTCCATTCTTTCGGGCTGACGGCCGGTCTCCTGACGGCCGTGCTCAACGGCATGAAGTCCGTGCTGTATCCGAGCCCGCTCCACTATCGGCAGATCCCGAAACTCGTGGCGGGCACCCGCGCCACGATCATGCTAGCGACCGACACCTTTCTCCAGGGCTACGCCCGCGCGGCTGGCGAGAACGATCTGGCGAGCGTGCGCTACGTCATCGCCGGGGCGGAGCGCGTAAAGGACGAGACGCGCAAGCTCTGGAGCAAGCACGGCACGATCATCCTGGAAGGCTACGGCGCCACCGAATGCTCGCCGGTGATTGCCGTCAGCCTGCCCGACCGCAACCGGCCAGGCTCCGTGGGGCCGTTCCTGCCTGGAATCGAATGGCGTCTCGAGCCCGTGGAGGGCATTCACGAGGGCGGCCGCCTCTATGTGCGCGGCCCGAATGTCATGAAAGGATATCTCGATCCAGACAGACCTGGAGAAATCGACCCGCCGGTCGAGGGCTGGCACGACACTGGGGACATCGTCACCGTCGATGACGGGCTTGTGAGCATCCGTGGCCGGGCGAAGCGGTTCGCGAAGGTCGGCGGCGAGATGATATCCCTTGCGGCGATCGAGGCCATGACCCAAAGCCTCTGGCCGGATCATGGCCATGTTGTGGTGGCTCTTCCTGACCCCCGCAAAGGTGAACAGATCGTTCTGATCACCGAAAAGTCCGATGCGGACCGGGACGCTCTCCTGGCTCATGCGAGACAACAGGGATTCCCGGAACTCTGGGTGCCGAAAGCGATCCTAATCGCTGCCGTGCCGGTGTTGGGCTCGGGAAAGACCGATTATGCGGGCGCCGTGGAGATGGCGCGCCGGCTTCAGCCGATGCTCTGAGCGGAAAGATCTCCGTAACAAAGCAGCCTTAGGGGCATTGTCTTCATGGCTGCCCGCCCGGCTTCAGTGCCTGTCCTGTCCATGGAACGGCCCCATGAAGAAACTCGTCCTTGCCTTAGCTTTAATTGCATCGGTGTCCGAGGTTCGAGCGCAGCAGCGCCCCTTCTACCCGGGCCTGCCGTGCCGTCAGGTGCAGCAGATCGTTGCGGCCAACGGCGCCGCGGTGATCAGCACCGGGCAATTCACCTACGACCGGTATGTGCGGGATCGCAGTTTCTGCGAGATCAACGAGTCCATCGAGCCAGTCTGGGTGCCGAGTCTGGATACACCGCAATGCCCGGTCGGCTACCGATGCCGCACTGGTCGCTACAATACTTTCAGCGATTGAGGGGATTTCCAGACTTTTCCCCAGGCTGGCGGCCCGTTTTAGTGTTGAGTTTCAGACACACTGAGTTGAAGAAATTCGTCCACTACGGCCGAAATGACCAGTTTTTAGGCAAAAACAGGCTTCTTGCGCCAAAGTTGGGCGACGCCGCGATTGCGCCCGCATCTCTGCCGGGTATTGTTGCGCTTGCACAAGGGCACAGGCCCAAGTCAACGAATCATAGAGGTCAACCATGAAGCTCGTTAAGAGCCTTCTGCTCGGATCGGTCGCGGGTCTCGCCGCCGTTGCGGGCGCTCAAGCCGCCGATCTTCCCGTCGCGAAGGCTGCTCCCGTTGAGTACGTTCGCGTCTGCTCCACCTACGGTTCGGGCTTCTTCTACATTCCCGGCACCGAAACCTGCCTCCGCGTCGGCGGCCGTGTTCGCGCCGACTATCTGTACGGCGAGCCGATTGACCGCGCTCAGGATGCCATCGGCTTCCGCGCCCGTGGCCGTCTGAACATCGACACCCGCACGGCAACGGCTTACGGCCTGCTGCGCGCCTACATCCGCTACGAGATCACCCGCTCGTCCGGCACGCCGTTCAACGGCGGCGCCGGCACGGTCGGCACCTCTCCCGACATCGCCCAGGCGTTCGTTCAGTTCGGCGGCCTCACCGCTGGTCGCGTCACCTCGTTCTTCTCGAACGGTGACCTGCCCACCGATCACATGGGCACCCTGCGCTTCGACGACGCTCCGGACGTGAACCTGCTTGCCTACACCTTCTCGTTCGGCAACGGCTTCTCGGCTACGCTCGCCCTGGAAGACGGCCTCGATCGCCGCTCCAGCGGCTTCGGGATCGAAAGCCCGTTCGCCCTCGCTTATGCCGGCCAGCGCGTTCCGGACGTGGTCGGCAACATCAAGTACGACGGCACCTGGGGCACGGCTCAGCTCTCCGGCGCGGTTCACCAGATCCGCAGCCTCAACCTCGTCACGCCGTTTGGCGGCACTGTCGCCGACTACCCGGAGACCGAGTATGGCTTCGCCATCTCGGCCCAGGTCGGCGTGAACCTGCCGATGCTCGGCGAGGGTGACGCTGCTTGGGTGGCTGCCACCTACACGGACGGCGCTATCGCGTACATCACGGGTGGTTCGAGCGACTCGCTCGCTACGGGTACGTCCGAGCTATTCCTGGCCGACGCCGTGGTCAACCCGATCACGGGTGACCTGGGGACGACCCGCGCCTGGTCCATCGCCGGTGGCCTGCGCCACTATTGGACCCCGACGCTCCGTCAGAACGTGTTCGGTTCGTATGCCCGCTTCGACTTCTCCGCGGTCGGCGCGAATGTCGGCCTCTTCGACTTCAACGAGTGGCGCCTCGGCACCAACCTGATCTGGTCGCCGGTCAACGGCCTCGATATCGGCGCGGAAGTCATCTACGCTACCCTCGACCCCCGCAGCAATCTGGTCCTTCCGGCTGGCCCGGGCGTTTCGGACAGCGGCTGGGAAGGTCGTTTGCGCATTCAGCGCGACTTCTAATCGGATTACTCCGATCAGCTCGAGAAGCCCCGGTGGAAACACCGGGGTTTCTTGTTTTTCACGGGCTTGGGGGTTGCAGGATCCGGCTTGGGCCTCAGCGGTTCTACGCCACGCCACCCGGGCGAACGGAAAAGCAGGTGCCTGCAGGGCAGGGCAAACAAGCGGTGGAAAGTTCGGCCTCGCCCGGCCACGGGCCTAAAATAAAAAGAGCCCGGCCATGATGCCGGGCTCTTTGCGTGAGGCTAGGGGACGTGCCTCAGCACTCGGTGGTTTTCTTCGTCTTGGTATCGCCGAACTCGTCGGTCTTCGTCTTGGTCTCGGTGCTGCAACCGACCGATCCCGTGGTCGTCACCGAAGTCGAGCTCGAAACGCTCGGCTCGGACTTGTTCTCGATCGTCGTCGTGCTGCCGAGAACACCCTCTTCCTTCTTGATGGTCGTGGTCGTGTCCTGGGCAATGGCTGCGGTGCTGAAAGCCGCGGCCGCGAGAACGAATACCAGCTTCTTCATGGCGAAAGCTCCATAATTTGAGTTCTGGACGTCGAACGTCGGCAGCACGGCGAAGGTTCCAGAACCGCGCGTCTGCGCGACGGAAAACTTTCCGTCTTGGACGTGCGCCTCGGCCCCTGAACTATTCGATGAGAGTCAGGATCACGGACGCCACGTTCATGGCCACAACCACCCCGATCAGCGTGGGCACCACAGGAAAGGAGCGCTGCTCGGGGTGTGTCTCGTTGCCTGATTTCAACGGACAGTTCTTCGGGCCGGTCTTAACAGAACTCATGGCTGCTTCCCCCTTCGAGGACCATCCAATCGAGGGTGGAGAATGGGCCTGTGACGCCCTCGACGAGGTGCGATACCGCACCCGGCAGCTGCTCCATGGCGGGATGACAAGCATCAGACGACCATTCATGAGGGGTTCAATCGAGCAGGCCGACTCTTGCGGCGCAGCTGCTCGGCTGAGCCCGAGCCACAGGAGCCCACATGTTCACCGTGCAATCTCGCGTCATGCCGTTGGTCGTCGCGCTTCTCGCCGGCGTCCCCGCAGGCTGCGCCGCAACGGCCGATCTGTCCTATAGCGAGTATCAGTTCGGTCCCGGCTATGGCGCTGAGCGGGTGTATGAAAGTCGCGTCTATGGCGATACGGAGCAAGGATTGGGGAGCGAGGTCTGCTGGGGCTCGGTCCGGCGGGAGATGAACGCCTTCGGCGACATGATCGTCAGAGACGACCGGGCTTGTGATGGAATCGATCCTGGGTTCCCGGACCAGCCTTAAAAGGCGTGGTCGGTGGAGCGAGATGGTCAGTGCCGGGTGGCGTGCCTGTCGATCTGAAGCAGTTGGCCCTCGACGGCGCGGATCCTGGTCATGAGCTTGTCGAGCTGGCTTAGATAAGCTCTCTCATCCTGTGCCGCCTTCTCGACGAGATCGGGCGTTGGGCTGTGGTGAATGCGATGGATGGCATCGGCCAGTTGTCGGTCCAGGAGGTGCATCCGTTGCTCCAGTCCGAGAAGCTCCTCACGAAGTTGCCGCTCCTTGATCACCGTAGAAAACCCATGAAATTTAAGGCCAACATCAAGGCTGAGCTTACCTCAAAGGTCCTGCGACCAACAGGGGTTGCGGCGGGAATTTTTCTGCGGCCAAGCTGAAACCTCCCACTCCGATCACCGTTCTGTGATGAATACAGTCAAACGTTCGGGGCCAGTCGGGGTCTCACGCAGAGGGACTTCGTCATGACCTTCGAAAGCCATGGCGGCTTTAAGCCGGATAACGAACGCCTCATGTCGATCACTGTTCCGAACCCACCCCTTGCAGGTGTCGTCGGTGAGCAGCTTCGTGCAATGTATGACGGACTTCTCACCGAGCCCCTTCCAGAACGGTTGTTGTCGCTTCTCCGTAGTTTCGACGACACCGATGATCCCCAACTCACCAGAGGAGACTTGCCGGATGGGACAGAGGATTGAACCTTCACGTGTTGCGTTGATTGTCGAAGACGAGCCCGAACTCCGGGAACTCGCCGCGGCCCTCCTGGAGGAGACTGATCTCCAGGTGGTCGAAGCCGCCAGCGCCGAGGAGGCGCTGGACTATCTTCGCGCACATGGGGAGGAGGTCGCCTTCCTGTTCGCGGATGTCCGCCTTCCATGCCTCATGAGTGGCGTCGACCTGGCCCGCACAGTGAGGTTCAAATGGCCTTGGATCAGAACGGTGCTGACATCCGGTACGCCGCTCGATGACGGCTCCAACGACGTCCTGCGCGACGTGCGCTTCATGCAGAAGCCGTGGAGGGCGCTCGAAGTTCTAATGGAGGCCGAGAGGGCCACCCGGGTAAGCGCCGCCCATTAGGCACACTTTCCCCAATGCGCAGCGGGACGAGAGCAGATCGATCTCCCGTCCCGAGCCCTGCCTCCTGTGGACAAATCTGCCGCGCGTCCGCCAGCCACATGGAGGAAAGCTCGTCCCTATGCGAGGTCAGTGCCCTGAACATGGTGCTTCTGATCGGTGGGGCGAGATGCTGGGCTGGGAATTGGTGCAGAGCGACGCGCAGGTGCTTCTGAAGGCGGGCGGGTTTCACGGCCTGCTCATCGGTAGCGACTGGCGGCTGGTTCTCGCCCTTTATATCGGGGTGGTGATCACCCTTCTGGTGCTTTCGACCAGGATTCCTCTTGAGGACAGGCTTGGCCTGCGGGTCGTGTTCATCGCAGCCTTTGGGTGGCCCTTGGCCGTGCCCGTGATCATCTGGAAGGTCTGGTCCAAACGATAAGGCTCTCGGCCCAAGAATGGCTCCAAGGGTAGCGTCCCTCGGAGCATCGTGTCGATCAGACGGTCCATCTCCAGCGGCGGCCCCGGGAGCCGCGGGTCGATTCCGGCGCGATGGCGTTAAGCCTACGTCGTGGGCGGAACTGGATTGCTTCACAAACAGATGTCGTTGGCCGCTCGACGGCCGGCAGTTTGAAGAAAAAAGTGGTGGGTTCAACCGGTCAGCGCATCATGATTGATTTCGTTGTGCTTCGGGAGAACTATCCATGGCGCTTATGGGTCGTCCAGGTTTATCGGCAGAGCAGAAGCGGGAACTCTGGACCCGATGGAAGGAGGGTTGGTCGCTCAGTGATATCGGCCGCGCGCTCGGCAAACATGCCGGATCGGTCTTCGGCATCATACTGGCTAAGGGAGGCATCGCGCCGCCCCTGAGGAAGCGGTCAAGGCTGTCTTTGCGGCCAGAGGAGCGGGAGGAGATCTCGCGCGGCCTCATGGCCGGGTGGTCATGTCATCAGATTGCGGCTCAACTCGGTCGATCTCCTTCGACCATCAGCCGGGAAGTCAGTCGGAACGGGGGCAGAAGGAAGTATCGTGCCACCAGCGCCGACGAGCGCGCCTGGCAACGAGGCTTGCGACCCAAGCCTTGCCTGCTATCCGTTCATCCATCGCTTCAGATGC
>NZ_QOIO01000005.1 GCF_003332305.1 Microvirga aerophila
GTAGCCGTGGACTCGTTCCCCTGGCCATCCGTCACCGTGTAGGTGAAGGTGTCGGTGCCGGAGAAGTTGGCCTCCGGCGTGTAGGTGATCTGGCCGTTCTTCAGCTCCACCGTGCCGTGGCCGCCCTGAGTCACGGCCGAGACCGACAGCGAGGCGCTATCCACGTCCGTGTCGTTTGTGACCAGATCCGCCGCCGCAACCGTCAGCGGGGTGTCCTCGCTCGTCTTGAGCGCGTCATTCACCGCCACCGGCTTGTCGTTGACCGGCGTCACCTTCACAACGGCCTGGCCTTCATCGCTCAGCGTGCCATCGCTCACCGTGTAGGTGATGGTCGCATCGCCGTTGAAGTCCTTGGCCGCCGTGAACACGACCTTGCCGTCCACGATCTCGGCTGTGCCCTGAGCCGCGTCGACCTTCACCGAGGCAATCGTCTTTGAGGGACCGTCCACGTCCGTGTCGTTGGCGAGCACGTCGATCGTGACCGTGCCTTCCTCGGCCACCGTGCCGGTGTCGTCCACCGCCACCGGCTTGTCGTTGACGGCGTCCACCGTGACCGTGACGCTCGCCGTAGCCGTGGACTCGTTCCCCTGGCCATCCGTCACCGTGTAGGTGAAGGTGTCGGTGCCGGAGAAGTTGGCCTCCGGCGTGTAGGTGATCTGGCCGTTCTTCAGCTCCACCGTGCCGTGGCCGCCCTGAGTCACGGCCGAGACCGACAGCGAGGCGCTATCCACGTCCGTGTCGTTTGTGACCAGATCCGCCGCCGCAACCGTCAGCGGGGTGTCCTCGCTCGTCTTGAGCGCGTCATTCACCGCCACCGGCTTGTCGTTGACCGGCGTCACCTTCACAACGGCCTGGCCTTCATCGCTCAGCGTGCCATCGCTCACCGTGTAGGTGATGGTCGCATCGCCGTTGAAGTCCTTGGCCGCCGTGAACACGACCTTGCCGTCCACGATCTCGGCTGTGCCCTGAGCCGCGTCGACCTTCACCGAGGCAATCGTCTTTGAGGGACCGTCCACGTCCGTGTCGTTGGCGAGCACGTCGATCGTGACCGTGCCTTCCTCGGCCACCGTGCCGGTGTCGTCCACCGCCACCGGCTTGTCGTTGACGGCGTCCACCGTGACCGTGACGCTCGCCGTAGCCGTGGACTCGTTCCCCTGGCCATCCGTCACCGTGTAGGTGAAGGTGTCGGTGCCGGAGAAGTTGGCCTCCGGCGTGTAGGTGATCTGGCCGTTCTTCAGCTCCACCGTGCCGTGGCCGCCCTGAGTCACGGCCGAGACCGACAGCGAGGCGCTATCCACGTCCGTGTCGTTTGTGACCAGATCCGCCGCCGCAACCGTCAGCGGGGTGTCCTCGCTCGTCTTGAGCGCGTCATTCACCGCCACCGGCTTGTCGTTGACCGGCGTCACCTTCACAACGGCCTGGCCTTCATCGCTCAGCGTGCCATCGCTCACCGTGTAGGTGATGGTCGCATCGCCGTTGAAGTCCTTGGCCGCCGTGAACACGACCTTGCCGTCCACGATCTCGGCTGTGCCCTGAGCCGCGTCGACCTTCACCGAGGCAATCGTCTTTGAGGGACCGTCCACGTCCGTGTCGTTGGCGAGCACGTCGATCGTGACCGTGCCTTCCTCGGCCACCGTGCCGGTGTCGTCCACCGCCACCGGCTTGTCGTTGACGGCGTCCACCGTGACCGTGACGCTCGCCGTAGCCGTGGACTCGTTCCCCTGGCCATCCGTCACCGTGTAGGTGAAGGTGTCGGTGCCGGAGAAGTTGGCCTCCGGCGTGTAGGTGATCTGGCCGTTCTTCAGCTCCACCGTGCCGTGGCCGCCCTGAGTCACGGCCGAGACCGACAGCGAGGCGCTATCCACGTCCGTGTCGTTTGTGACCAGATCCGCCGCCGCAACCGTCAGCGGGGTGTCCTCGCTCGTCTTGAGCGCGTCATTCACCGCCACCGGCTTGTCGTTGACCGGGGTGATGGTCAGGTCGAAGCTATCAGACACCGAGAGCTTGCCGTCGCTGGCCGTAACCGTCAGCGAGACCTTGCCGTTGAAGTCCTTCGGAGGTGTGCCCGAGAAGGTCTGCGTGGCCGCATCGAACCTGACCCAGATCGGCCCCGAACCCGAGTAGGTCAGGGTTTCGCCGTCCACATCCGAGAAGGTGCCGGCCGGAACCACGAAGCTCCACGCCGTATCCTCAGCCGAGGACTGGTCAGCAACCGCCTTCGCCACCACCGGGGCGTCGTTGACGGGCGTGACATTCACGGTAACGGTGTTGAGATCGTTGGTCGTTCGATCGAGTGCTTTGACCTCGATGACACGGCTGGAGTTAGCTGGCGCGTCGCTTGTATTATTGTAGTACACTTCCCGTAGAAGGCTCTGCCATACAGCTGGATCTTTGTTCGCCCCGTCTAACTTGAGTATACCGCTGTCAAACGAAACATTAACGCCGTTTGCCAGTGCGATACTCAAGCCGCTCTGGCTAAGAAACAACATCTCAGACGTGGCATAACCAACAGGCAAAGAAATGGTTATAAGATCACCGCGATTTTGACCATTGTCTGACGTGAAAACTGCATTTGGCATCAACTGGACTGCAACCTGCTCTGTAAAGACTGCAGTTGAGTTTTCACCGCTCGACGATGTTCCGTTAAGGTCAAGATTTAGCGACATAATTCACCTGTTCTTTGGACACGGCTGCTTGGCCGCGCGGCCAAGCCCGTCGTGAAATCTCACGATTTGTTTGAAGACTCAGCTTGGAAGCCGCGCCCGAGGTGATCGCTAGCCCTCCCTTCTGCATCCGCGGATAGGGCGGGCTTGTCGGTTGCTGCGATCAATGATGGCGTTTTGGACTAATTATTAGGCGAGGTCTATATGATTTTGGATATACCCTTTGCCGCCTACAGACCCTAACTCATCCAAAGTAAGTAATCCCGCAGGATAGTTTTGGGCCGGATCCGGCCCAAAACCTCTTAGTTTTGAAAATTGTCTTTTGTAATCAGCTGCGGCGAGGGCCCAGTCACCTCGTAGAATACCTCCAGAATAGTCATGCCATGATCCTTTTATGGCAGCGAGCACCCGTTTTTGACAGGTCTTCTTGAAAAGCTCCCGAAGCGCTATTTTAGCAGCACCATCATACCTGATGCAGTGCCCACGTCGGCGAATACATACAATTGATAGGCGCCCGGAATGCAGAAGACGACCCTTTCAACAGGCTCGAGACTTTCCGGAACTTAGGTGAACTTCCGTGATAGGGAGATAAGCGGATCTTCGCAGCATGTCTGAATCTCCTGCAGGGCCTCTGCGTTAACGTGGGACAGTCCTGCTAACAGGAGCGTATCAGGTGGCAGCGCGAAATGGTCGTTGGCAGCCAGGCCAGAGCGGCAATCCTAAGGGCCGCCCCTCGATAAAGGGCGAAGTGGAGACGCTCGCGCGATCGTACACAAGTGAGGCGCTCGAGACTCTGGCTGACCTGATGCGGAACGGTGCCTCTGATAACACGCGTATGGCTGCCGCCAACGCTCTGCTCAATCGTGGGTGGGGTTTGCCGCGGCAGGCCATCGACGGCTCTCTCGCCATTGCGCCTGCTCCACAGAAACCGATCGAGCGAATGTCTCTCGCTGAGCTTGAGGCTGAACTCGCAATGCTCGACGAAAAGAGGCGGCTTGCGGATCTGGAGGAAGAGGAGCGGCTGGAACAAGAGCGGCTCACCTTAATCGAGGGTACTGTTAATATAGGTAATGCCTGATAGCCGCATACGGGCTGCCGCTGCTCTGGCGGGCTGCGTCGAGAGATTGACTATTGGTCAGGCTCATAATGCAAACACAGTCGCAAACCCGTTCTCGTGATCTCTGGGAGACGTTCGTGAGTTCGACGGCACCCCAAGTATCCTAGAGCGATGACAGGCCTCAGTGGCCCTTCCAGAAACTCTTTACGGTCATGTCGCTCGCCAGAGGCCAAGGTCTTATCATGAGCTCTGTTGAAGGGTCTCCATAGCAGTGTTTCCTTGTTGCGGGTTCCTCTGGCTTTGCGGGTGGATTACTCGACTAACCATCTTGAACTGCCTTCGGAACATCTTGCGATATCCTTGCCGACGCGAACCCGCCTCAAATCACCGATTTGACCTCCTTTAACGCGCCCGCGACCGCTTCTCGTCAATCTCGGCCCGCGCCAGGCGCTCGGCGTCCTGTCGAGAGTACCCGCCGTCATACTGAAGGATGCCCGCCCGTTCCTCGAAGGCGGCACGCCAGTCCTCTTCATCCCAGCCCGCATACAAATCAGCCGGCGCCGCAGCGCGAAATGCGGTTTTGGGTTTGGAGTCTGCTACGTTTGCGACACTTGCTACGGTTTGCGTGTTAGCGGGATCAACCGTAGCAACCGTAGCAAGTGTAGCAGGGGCAGATCGCAACTCTCCGATATTGAAGCGGCGGTAGACCATGAGAGATCACGCCTCTCTCACCAGCCGCAACCTGCGCGGCCGGGGCGAGACATCCGCCACCCAGCCATGTGCCTTGAGGACCTCAAGAGCCTTTTCGGCTTTGTCCTTCGTGCGGACCAACGCCGGACCTCGCTGGAGGATCTCACGAAAGTCGACCACGTCCTCGCCACGCTCGCGCAACCATTCGAGCAGCTGTTGTGCGACCTTCAGCTGTGGATCAGTGCGAGCGGCATGCTGAAGCCGAACCGCCTCGGCCACATACCAGTCGGTCAGCGTCAAAGCCTCATGCATGGCAGCCAGGCCAATCTCGGTGGCCTGGACATCCTCCACGATCGTCAGCACGCCGGCGATCCGGGCTGCGTGTTCGGCCGACTTTGCGGCGAAGTCCTGGATTGGCCGCAGATCGTTCCCTGGCCCACACTGACGTTCAATGTGGTCATAGAAAGTGCGCCAGGCCGCAGCAGCCTCTTCCGTCATTTGCAGGGTCCTGGGGGCAAGCTCGTTGCGTCGCCCCTCCGCAAGCGGCCACGGGGCCTCAAGGATCGCCAGGATGCGAGCGCCATAGGAACGGATGGCGGCATCGTCCTCTGGCAACGGATCGCGGTAGAACCGTGTGCCGGCGATGCTCTCGGGCGCGGCGACCAGCACGCGTGACAAGAGCCCCTGATCGCGCAGGAGCGGATCGGACAGGAACTGCGCGGCCGCCTCATGCTGCACCATCAGATGCATCGAGAGGCGGCGGCCGACGAGAATGCTGACGCCATCGAGCGAGCGAATGCGCTTGATCGGATGACCGTCCCAGATCTCGGAATAGGCCGCGGCTGTCCGGAGCCGGTTGTCCTGCGACATGCCATGCCCGCCGATGAACTGGCCACCTTCGGCGGTGAAGATGCCCAGTGCAGCCGGTGCCGTCGCCCATGCCTTCACCAAGCCTTCGATCGTCGGCTCAGGCGCCGTCAGGAACGGGTGCAAGGGAGGCTCGGGCGCGGGGCCGAGCGCCGCCAGCGCGGCCTTCCGTGCCTCAAAGTCCATGTTCTTTGGGTTCGCACTCTCTATCTTCCGCTTCTGGGCATTGTAGGCCGCGGAAGCGATCGACCAGACTTGTAACGCGCTCTCATGCTCTTCCTTCAGCGTCATCTCTCGCTTGCGGATTGGCCAGAGTGCTTCGTTATCGGCCGTGGATTTCCGATCACCGGAAGCAGCAATAGTAACGAAGAAGAGCGACAGGGGACGCGTCTGTCCATAGGGCAACATCACATCGGCATGCGCCTGGGCGGCCAGTGAGGCCGCTGCGAGTACCGACTGACCTGCGATCGCCTCCGGCACTTGCACCTTGTGTGCAATGGCTTGGGCCGCGCGGGATAGGACCGGACCGAGCGCTTCGATCGGGAACCGCTCGGCAGGTGGCAGCGGCGGGAAGAGAGGGATCGGGCCATCGTTCGTGGCTGGGCGAGCATCGGCCAGGAGCGTGGCTAAGTCGGCCTCACTGAGACCAGCGGGAAGGTTATCCGCCAAATCCCAACCCTCAGGCAGATCGGTGGGCAGCTTCACCACGTGGACAGAGGAGGCTCCGGCCCGGCGCGTCATGTCGGTAATATCGTCGGCGTAGCGCATGCCCGGATCGTCAGCATCCGGCCAGATCACGATGCGGCGGCGAGCTACGGGACCCCAATCGGACTTCCGCGCGGCTTCCGCTCCACCGGACGATGTGATGACGACGTGATCCTCGAGCCGCTTTGCTGCGGCATCAGCGGTTTTCTCACCTTCCACGACGAGCACCGGCGCATCCGGGCGAGCTGCCAAGCGATCAAGACCGTAGAGGGGGCGCGGCTCGGGGAATCCCTTACACCGCCACTCGCGCCGGCCGTCCGGTCCCTGGCAATACGTGAAGGGCCTCACCTCTTTCTTGGTTTTTTCGGTCGGCGAGCCGTTGGCAGGCTTGTCATAGCGGGCAGTATATCCAAGGAGTTGGCCTTGGGCGTCGTGGTAGCGCCAGCTGGCCGCGAGCGAAAAGCCCTCAGGCGCAAACCGCTTCAGGAAGTCGTTCGAGAGTTGAGGCGCGTCCGCCGGCACGGGCAAGATCGGACGCCATCTCTCTTCGACGTGAGGACGCGTATCTTTGCGAGCCGTGTTGATGCCGATTGGTGCAAAGGGATCGATCATGTCCATCATCGGCGTGTCCCTTCGGAAATGCCGAGCATTTCGGCGATGCCACGCGCCGCTTCGGCTTAGGAAAGGTCGTGGAGATAGGCGGCCAGCGAGATGACATCGCCGCCGGCATCGCCGGTCGCGAAATCGGCCCACAGGCCATTGGCAAGGTTCACGCGGAAGGAACCGGGCCGGCGATCGAGCCGCTTCGGATTGCGCACGACGTACTCGCGGCCTTGGCGGCGGCCACCCGGTGCCCAGCGAGCGAGCAGCAGCGGTAATACCGAGAGGGCAGCACGATTGATCCTCTCAAAATCGAGGCGCTTGCCGTCGACCCTGCGGGATTGATCACGAGGGTTCACACTCATCGTGCGCCTCCGTCCCGCAGCTTCGTGTAGATCGCTCGCAGCCAGTTGGCTTGCCTCTTGGTCGGCTTGGTGTGATGACGGGCTATATCGGCCACAAATTCGCGCTCGCGTGGCCTCAGGCGCCTGTTGTCATTGTCCCGGCACCAGCGGGCTATCTCACGCCAGTCCCACAGTTCCGGCTCGGACCTTGTGGTCTGGCTGTAGAGCACGATCACCTCAGGCTCGGCGCTTAGCGCGTCGGACAGAGCATGAAAGTCGAGACCTGCACTCTTCAGCGGAACCCTCACGGGATGAGCCACCGTTGCCATCGTGAGAGAGACCGCGTCGGAATGATCCACCGGCGTCAGGAAGAGGTGCACACGACCGTTCGCACAAATTTCGATGTCGTAAGCCGGCGTGAAGAGGTCAAACTGGCAAACGGAGACCTTGCGCCACTGAGGACGCGTAATATGTAACTTCATGTTGATTACTCCTAGAACCCCGCCGGAGCCCACTTCGCGCGGGGCTCACTTTTCTGGACTGGGGCATGGTCCGAAGGGAGGGCTCAGGCCGCGCGGGCAGCCAGGGCATCGATCAGATCGCCCACGCGCCAGCCGAGCTTGCGGGCGCCCAGCTTGATGGGAGCGGGAACTTCGTTCGCCCGGTACAGGCGGCGCCAGTGGGGGACGCTCACGCCCCAGAAGGTCGCAGCCTCAGTTGAATCCAGGATGCGGTGACGCGCGAGGTCCGGCGGCAGGTTGTTGAGGGCTGTATTCAGGACACGGTCGCGAGCGATGTCCGCCGTCAGGATTTCAGGTTTACTCATCATCTTCACTCCGTCGCCGCAGGATCAGGAGCGATCAATGCGGCGCACGGGTGAAACTGACGGATCAGGATGCGCTTGGGAAAAGGGTAGAGTCTAATATTTCTACTCGCGGTTCACCCTTAAGGGTGCAACTTACCGGGCCGCTATGCGGGTTACCCTTATGCCTGTGATACTATCTCATGCTATCTCACCAGACCTCTGAACCTTGAGTTTGCGCTTTGGCTCCTTGCAAAGGGAACGCAGGCCTTCGTCGGTGTATGGCTCTCCTCTTGTTGAGACTAATCCAAGAGCCTCGACTGCGCTGCGTAAGAAGCGCAGGCCAGGGCCCCCACGCTTACCCGTTTTCGGGTCGGTCGAGATCACCAGCTTTCGGCCAAAATAGTGATGGTAGAGAGCAGGTAAGACCTTTCCAATGACAAAGCGATTCCACTCGGCCTGGGAACTGCTCGAGGTTGATGCCGCCTCAGTGTGCTTGTTGTAGCGATCTATGCTGTCGAGCAACCTTTTCGTCTCGCTTGGGAAGCGCTCGATTTCGTGCTGCAATTGCTCGAGTTGCTCTTTTTGTTCCGCGTATGCTTCGCCAAGGGCTAATAGCGATTGAGCGTAATCGCCGGGCGTCCCGTGTTCATCGGGTTGCAAGAAACGAGGCTGAAACCTAAACCTACCTTCTTCAACAGCCAGGAAGTATGCACCCTTCCTCACCGCTCTGGAGAGGGGAGCCTCCGGATCGGAGAGTGCCTTCAGCTTTCGATTAAACTCTCGAACGAGTTTTCTGACTTCGGCAACCGCCTCCTGCTCAGCCTTCAACTCTTCGTTGTCATTCCGCGAGGCATTCTGCACGGAAAGCAATAATTTGATCCCTGCCAAGTGCTGAGCGATCTCAGTTGGCGGCACCTTCAGCTCCAAGCCAGTGACTTCAAGAATGGCATTCACATCATCGGCTGGCAGAGGTGGGCAGGAGACGGTGGAGAATATCTTTGACGCCCAATATACTAAGGCCACTTGATTCAGTTCATCGTCCGTCATCGTGATTACCGTCGGATGGGTTGCGTGAAAGAAGCTCGCTCACGTGCGCGGCCCAAAGATTGAGTGCCTCGCGTTTTTCCTTGGCGTAAGTTGCTCGGTTGTAGATGCCAGCCACACCGCTCTTGTGGCCGGAGACGTGATTCAGGATTGCTTCGATGACGTGAGGGAGCGTGCCTAAGTCAGCCATGCGGGTCGCGACGGTCCGCCGGATGTCGTGGAGCCGCCACGGGCGGACCTTCGCTCCAGTCTTCACAATCCGCCTGTCGAGGGCAGCCTTTGCCTTGCTCCAACCCTGAAATCCGCCTTCACCCGATCCAAACAGCAGGTCGCGCCCTTCACGTTTCGGAGCGGCACTGACGATCTCAAGTGCAGTGGCACTCAGCGGCACATCGTGTGGGAACCCGTTCTTCGTGCGCTCCTTCGGGATCGACCAGCGCGCCGCCTTCGGATCGGCAAGGTCGAGTTCCCCGACTGTCATGGCGGCGACCTCTTCTCGGCGCTGCGCCGTCAGGATCAGGAGACGGACGATGCGCCCGTAATCGTCATGCTGACAGGCCTGCCAGATGGCTTTGAGCTCTGAGTCCGTAATGACGTGATCCCGCTGCACCTCCTCAGTGGCCTTGTTGGTGCCGATCGTGGGGTTCGCATCGACGAGACCCTCGCCCATGGCCCAGGAGAACATTGCCGAGAGCGAGGCACGGGCTCGGTTCGCGGCAAACCGGCCGTTCTCCGTGGCAATTTCCCCAAGTCGGGCGGCGACGTTCGCCCGCTGGACACGATGAATCGGAAGCTCCCTCAGGGGCGCCCAATGGCGGGTCAGGTGCCGCTCGACCTCTTCGTAGCTGCGGGGCTTCAGATTGGGTTTGGCCCGCTCCTCGAGGTAACGCTTGGCGACAGCTCCGAGTGTAACGGCTGCCCGGGCTCTGCCCTCTGCCTTTTCCGTTTGGGGATCGCCTCCAAGCTGGACCTTCGCGAGGACAGCCTTAGCAGCCTGCCGCGCTCTGTCTGGGTCCAATGCTTCGGGGGTGCCGATGGTCACTCGCCGCTGCTTCGAGCCGACGCGATATTGGGCAATCCAGGCCCGCTTCCCGCCGGCACGGAGCCGAAGGCCAAAGCCTGGAAGGTCGTCGTCGAAGACAATGAGATCGGACTTGCCAGATGGAAGCGAGAGCTTCGCCAAAGTTTGCTTCGTGAGCTTCAATCAACCCTCCTGGGAAGCACATGGGAAGCAACTTCCCGGTCTCGGGTGATCACTTCCGACTACTTATAACTGAGGGTATGGTCGATCCTCTAGAGAAGTGCAAGCACTCGTGATGCTTCCCAGTCACCTATGATCACATAGAACCTCGGAATTGTGGATCTGGGGGTCCCCCGTTCGAGCCGGGGCGGCTGTACCATTTAAAATCAATGACTTAAGCCTCGCAGGTTCGAACCTTGCTCTCGAGAGAAGCCTCTCGGGGTAACAGCTAGGGTAACAACGCGTTCTGTTTCCACAGTTCATTGTTCTGAACTCAAGTCAGCCCAAGGATGCCTGAGCCTGCTTGCAGGGGTTCAGATGAAACAAGTTGGCGACAGCTGCTGTCCAGTCACTAGACAATCTTCCTCAGGAATCTGACGCAGTTAATGCACTAATACCAAGTCCCGCTGATCAGAACCGGTGCGCCCACTCCCGCAGGCCGAGGGACATGATCGTCCAGGGTCGATCCGTGAGCTTGTTCCACGCTGCACAACAGTGATCGAGGATGTCCTTGTAGGACGTGAACACCCGGTTGGAGATCCAGTTCTCCCTCATGTACTGCCACACGTTCTCGACCGGGTTCAGCTCGGGCGCTTTGGCCGGGAGTGGCACCAGGGTGATGTTGGCTGGCACCTTCAGCTTCCTCGAGACGTGCCAGCCCGCCTGATCCAGCAGCAGCACCGCATGCGCCCCCGGCGCGACGGCTTGCGAGATCTCGGTCAGATGCAACGTCATCGCCTCGGTCGTGCAACGGGGAAGTACCAAGCCGGCTCCCTTGCCCTGAGCCGGGCAGATCGCCCCGAAGATGTAAGCCGAGGCGGTGCGCAGATCGCGCGGTGCTGAGGGGCGCGTGCCGCGCCTGGCCCAGCGTCGGGTGAT
>NZ_QOIO01000050.1 GCF_003332305.1 Microvirga aerophila
GAGCTGGCGGGCATCTACGTTCTGCTCGCTTCCGAGGAGGGCAGCTATATGACAGGCGGCATCTACGCCGTGACCGGAGGAACCCCGCTGTAGGAGCGCTTGGCATCAGACCGGGCAGGTGGGATCCAGGCGTAAGTGCTCATGGTAGCGACGACGAGCTCCCTAGAAATGAGCCATATGGAAAATCCATTACCGACCGTACCCTGACAAACCTTCGTCCGGCAATCCTACCAGTACAATGAGAGGCCATAGCAGCTTCGAGAGCAGTTAACCGAACCCGACTGATGGATCAAGAATCGGAGGGATGCCCTCACGCCCTGGTAACATCAGTCTCGCCTTTCCAGGCGGATGCCATTTCTTTCGGTTAACGAGTGCTTAACAGATACCGCCACGTGTGCGGCGAAGTGTTGGAATTTGGCCACACTGTGTCGAGTATCGGGCTCTGTTAGGGAGAAAAGCCGCCCTGGTTGCTTGATCACAAACTCGTGCTGGGTAATGTGGCTTCAGCGACGGGGGCACCCCGGTCGTGATTTGGTGATTGTCAGCCGCGAGGGCTGGGAGCGCCAAGTCCTAGGGGAAATGGGACGTGTTTTAGGCTTCGCAGAAGCTCTCGAGGCACAAAACCCGGCCCCCCAAGGGTCTCAAAAACTTTGGAGGTCAACCATGAAGCTCGTTAAGAGCCTTCTGCTCGGATCGGTCGCGGGTCTCGCCGCCGTTGCGGGCGCTCAAGCTGCAGATCTTCCCGTCGCGAAGGCTGCGCCTGTCGATTACGTTCGCGTCTGCTCCACCTACGGCGCAAGCTTCTTCTACATCCCCGGCACCGAAACCTGCCTCCGCGTCGGCGGCCGTGTTCGCGCCGACTATCTGTACGGCGAGCCGCTCGACCGCGCTGAGGACGCCATCGGCTTCCGCGCCCGTGGCCGCTTGAACATCGACACCCGCACGGCGACCGCTTACGGCCTGCTGCGCGCCTACATCCGCTACGAGATCACCCGCTCCACCGGCACGCCGTTCGGCTTCCCGGCTGACGGCGGAATCGCCACGAGCCCGAACGTCGCTCAGGCGTTCGTGCAGTTCGGCGGCCTCACTGCTGGTCGCGTCACCTCGTTCTTCTCGAACGGCGACCTGCCCACCGGTCACATGGGCACGCTGCGCTTCGACGACGCTCCGGACGTGACTGTCCTGGCTTACACCTTCTCGTTCGGCAACGGCTTCTCGGCCACCCTGTCGCTCGAAGACGGGCTTGAGCGTCGTTCCGGCCTCGTGAATGCCGCGACGGGTCTCCCTGCGCCTTACGCTGGTCAGCGCGTTCCGGACGTGGTCGGCAACATCAAGTATGCCGGCACCTGGGGCACGGCTCAGCTCTCCGGTGCGGTCCACCAGGTTCGCAGCAACACCTTGGTTCCGTTCGTTGGCGGCGGCGCTGACTTCCCGGATACCGAGTACGGCTGGGCCATTGCGGCTTCGGCCAGCGTCAATCTTCCGGCGCTCGCTCCGGGCGACGCAGCCTGGATCATGGCGACCTATGCTGACGGCGCTCCGGCCTACCTGAACGGCGGCAACGCCGGCACGATCATCGGCCCGTTCTCTGCCTTCGAGAACGGCACCGTTCTTCTGGCCGACGGCACCATCGACCCGGTGACCGGCAACTTCGAGAAGAGCCGCGCCTGGTCCGTCGCCGCCGGCCTGCGCCACTACTGGACCCCGCAGGTGCGTTCCAACTTCTTCGGTTCGTACCTCGACTCGGACAGCCGCCAGCCGGTCAACACCATCGGCGACTTCCGCGAGTACCGCCTGGGCGCCAATGTGTTCTGGCAGCCGGTTGCCGGCCTGGATCTCGGCGTCGAGGTGATCTACGCCAACGTCGACTCGCGTGCGATCGATGCGCTTGGCCTGCCGGTCCGCGACAGCAACGGCTGGGAAGGCCGCCTGCGCGTCCAGCGCGACTTCTAATCGGTTCAAATCGATTGGTTAGAGAGAACCCCGGTGGAAACACCGGGGTTTTTTTGCGCAGAAACGGTCTGTTCAACAGACCTTGGCTCAAGACGCTAGACACTGGCGCGGAACAACCGTACGGCAGTCGCAACCCACGAGAAGGCGGAGAGACCCAGTGTCCGACTTGAACTTTGCTCGGGCGATCTATCAACGGCGCAAGGAAATGGGCCTTTCGCTGCGCGAGGTTTCGCGGATTACCGGAATTGCCTTTTCAACGATCTCGCGCATCGAGAGAGGCCGCTTTTCACCCACTCTCGACAATGCCGCAAAGCTCGCCTCAGCATTACAGGTCCCACTGCCTCAGGCTGCCCCCAAACAAGATAGTTCCCATGACGATTCTATCTCAGCCTTCGAGTCGCAGGACAGCCGCCCTCCCGCAATCGGATGTCCAGTCAAGTACAGCAGCATTGCTGTCACCACTCTCAAGCCTGGTATTCGGCGCAACCTTAGCAAAATCGCAGCACGGGGCTCATACCAGCAAGTGATTTTGCTGCAAGGCAACATGCAGTTACGCACAAACGATGGCTTTCGACAGAATCTGACCCCAGGGGCGACAATCGACTGCACGATCATTATCAAACATACTTACTTCGCCGTAGCATCTGAAGGAGCTGAACTGCTCTGGATTGGCTAAAGCATCCGCGTTTACCAAGCCATGCTGGCCAAAGAACCTTGGCCCCGTTAAGGGCAGGCCGAGCATCTCGGCAACGTTCTCGATGCGATGATCTCAGCTGATGGTTCGCCATGGTTGCCTCTGGCTCTGGCTGCATCGCGCAAGCCTTCGCCGATGCCATCCATGCGATGGTTAGCCGCTCAGAGTGCTGCTTCCGATCAGACAGTGGCGTCAGTTTCGCGGCGTTGCTGCGGAAGCCTTTAGAGCAGTGAGGGCAGCAAGGTCCACGCCTGCTTTTGTGTCGAGGAGTCCAAGCCCCAAGGAACTCGGAGGCACATGATGCTGAGGCCGCCGCAGGCGCGTGCCGTGATGCTCACTAGGCCCGATTACCCCACGCGACGGCCGAGCGAGGGCGCCGGGTGACCTCACCCAGCATTGATGTCTGATCTACGCCGTCTGCTCCGCGCCCAAGTGGTCATTTCGGGCCAGCAGGCATTCATGGGGATACAGCCGGGCGGCATCTACGGTCTGACAACGGCAGGTCTCGGTGCACAGGACCATGCTGGCTCGGCACGGCGCATACTTTATTGTTCATGTCTCCGGCCGTCCTTGTGGGCGGCGAACCTTAATCCGGATGAGGTGCGCTGAGGTGGATCGACGTCCGTGAGCGGGTAGGGAACGACCTCCCCTGGCACCGCTCTGACGTAGGTTGAATGTCAGCCCGAACCGCAAGCAGCAGAGGTTCCTGGAGGCCAGAGGCCCCTCAGAGCATGACCCTGAACGGAGATTTGCCGAACACTTGGCGATATTTCGTATATGTACCAGCTCGGGGCTGGAACTGTTCATCTTCTACGAAGAAGCGGCGTTCCCATGGCCGAAGCACGTTTCTCCCCTAGTATTTCCTGTGGGAGAAAGCCCATGACTGAACGCCGACTGCTGACCCTTCACGTGCCCGAACCCGCCGTTCGACCGGGCGGAGCCCCGGATTTCTCAAACGTCAAGATCCCTAAGGCAGGGGCGGTGCCTCGGCCGAATGTCGACGTGGAGCCCGAGAGCATACGCGACCTCGCATTTTCCATCATCCGCGTTCTCAACCGCAGCGGCGAGGCGGTGGGGCCATGGGCCAGCCCGCTGAGCGATGAGGAACTCCTCGAGGGATTGCGGCACATGATGACGCTGCGCACCTTCGACGCCAGGATGCTGATCGCCCAAAGGCAGGGAAAGACATCCTTCTATATGCAGCATCTGGGGGAGGAGGCCATCAGCTGCGCCTTCCGCCGGGCACTGTCGCCAGGGGACATGAACTTTCCGACTTACCGGCAGGCAGGACTCCTGATCGCCGGCGGCTATTCGATGGTTGACATGATGTGCCAGATCTACTCGAATTCGCGCGATCCGCTCAAAGGACGCCAGCTGCCTGTGATGTACGCCTCCAAGGAGCACGGGTTCTTCACGATCTCAGGCAATCTTGCGACCCAGTACGTACAGGCGGTCGGTTGGGCGATGGCGTCGGCGATTAGCAACGACACCAAAATTGCCGCTGCCTGGATCGGAGACGGCTCCACGGCGGAATCGGACTTCCACGCGGCCCTCGTCTTCGCCTCGACCTACAAGGCGCCCGTGGTCCTCAACATCGTCAACAATCAGTGGGCGATTTCGACCTTCCAGGGCATCGCTCGGGGCGGGGCGGGAACATTCGCCGCCCGTGGCCTGGGCTTCGGCATTCCCTCGCTCCGGGTCGATGGCAATGACTATCTCGCCGTCTACGCCGTCGCCAAATGGGCCGTTGAACGCGCCCGCCGCAATCTCGGACCCACGCTGGTGGAATACGTGACTTACCGCGTGGGCGCGCATTCGACCTCCGACGATCCGTCAGCCTATCGCCCGAAGACGGAATCCGACGCGTGGCCGCTCGGCGATCCAGTCATCCGCCTGAAGAACCATCTGATCGTGCGCGGGGTCTGGTCGGAGGAGCGACACAAGCAGGCCGAGGCCGAGATCCTCGATACGGTTATCGCCGCCCAGAAGGAGGCGGAGAGCTACGGTACGCTTCATGCCGGCGCAAAGCCTTCCGCCCGCGACATGTTCGAGGGCGTCTATGCCGAGATGCCGCCGCATCTGCGTCGTCAGCGTCAGCAGGCGGGAGTTTGAGCCATGGCGCGCATGACGATGATCGAGGCCATCCGTGACGCCATGGACGTGATGATGGCGCGCGATGAGAAGGTGGTGGTCTTTGGCGAGGACGTCGGCTATTTCGGCGGAGTGTTCCGGTCCACGGCAGGCCTCCAGCAGAAATACGGAAAGACCCGCTGCTTCGATACTCCGATCAGCGAGGCCGGGATTGTCGGAACCGCCATCGGCATGGCCTCCTATGGTCTCCGGCCCTGCATCGAAATCCAGTTCGCGGACTACATGTACCCCGCTTATGACCAGATCGTGTCCGAGGCGGCGCGGCTGCGCTACCGCTCGAACGGCGAGTTCACCTGTCCGCTCGTCATCCGGATGCCGACGGGCGGAGGGATCTTCGGCGGGCAGACCCACAGCCAGAGCCCCGAGGCGCTGTTCACCCACGTGGCAGGGCTGAAGACGGT
The DNA here is from genome assembly GCF_003332305.1 of Microvirga aerophila. Lineage (GTDB taxonomy): Bacteria > Pseudomonadota > Alphaproteobacteria > Rhizobiales > Beijerinckiaceae > Microvirga > Microvirga aerophila. Next base: position 5,200 of record NZ_QOIO01000050.1, read on the forward strand.
GGTGCCGTCCAACCCCTATGACGCCAAGGGCCTGCTGATCTCTGCGATCGAGGATCCAGACCCGGTCATCTTCCTCGAGCCGAAACGGCTCTACAACGGCCCCTTCGACGGTCATCACGACCGCCCGGTCACGCCTTGGTCGAAGCACGATCTGGGCGAGGTGCCCAATGGCCATTTCACACTTCCGCTCGGCAAGGCGTCGGTCGTTCGCGAGGGTTCGGCCATGACCGTGCTGGCCTATGGGACGATGGTCTATGTCGCGCAGGCGGCTGCGGCGGAGATGGGCGTCGACGCCGAGATCATCGATCTGCGAACGCTGATCCCGCTCGACATGGAGACCATCAAGGCGTCCGTCCGCAAGACGGGGCGATGCGTCATCGTCCACGAGGCCACACTCACCTCGGGCTTCGGAGCTGAGCTGGCGGCCCTTGTCCAGGAGGCCTGCTTCTTCCAGCTTGAGGCGCCAATCGCCCGGGTGACCGGATGGGATACGCCCTATCCCCACGCGCAGGAATGGGACTACTTCCCGGGACCGGCACGCGTCGGGCGCGCCCTTGTCGCGACGATGGAGGCCTGACATGGGCGAGCACCTGATCAAGATGCCCGATGTGGGTGAGGGCATTGCCGAAGCCGAACTCGTCGAGTGGCACGTGAAGGTCGGCGATCTCGTCCGCGAGGACATGGTGTTGGCCGCGGTCATGACCGACAAGGCCACCGTGGAGATCCCGTCTCCGGTCGATGGCGAGGTCGCTTGGCTCGGCGCAGAGGTCGGGGATGTGGTGGCCATCGGGTCGCCCTTGATCCGACTGAAGGTCGAGGGCGAGGGCGCGGCTCCTTTGGGCGGACACGAGGAGGCGAGAGCCGCGGAGGAGCAGGCGCAGCCCGATGCGATTGTCACCAATGCCGTCGGTGCCAAGAAGGCACCCGGCGCCGGGGCCGATCAGCCAGCCAAGAGCGTTGCGCGTCGCGCCCCTGATGACGTGCGGCGGAGTCCCGGACCGCAGCTGCATGGCGCTCGTGTCATGCGCGCGGAGGGCGAGAGGCCAATCGCCTCACCGGCCGTGCGGCTCAGGGCGCGGGAGGCCGGGATCGATCTGCGGCAGGTATCCGGTACGGGCCCCGCGGGCCGCATCACCCATGAGGATCTGGACGCCTTTATCACCCACGGACGGCAGGTCAGCCAGGCACCCCGCCTGGCGCAGAAAACATCGGTCGAACAGATCAAGGTCGTCGGATTGCGCCGCAAGATCGCGGAAAAGATGGCGATCTCGAACTCGCGCATCCCGCATATCACCTACGTCGAGGAGGTCGACGTCACGGCGCTGGAGGACCTGCGGGCGGCGCTCAATACGAGCAAGCAAGCTGATCGGCCAAAACTGACTGTGCTGCCGTTCGTGATGCAGGCCATGGTGAAAGCCATTGCCGAGTATCCCCACCTGAACGCCATCTACGACGATGATGCCGGCGTCATCCACCAGCATGGCGGCGTGCATATCGGAATTGCGACGCAGACGAACGCTGGTCTCATGGTGCCGGTGGTGCAGCATGCGGAGGGACGCGACCTTTGGGGCTGCGCAACCGAACTCAGCCGCCTTGCCGAAGCGGCGAAAGCCGGAACGGCGACCCGTGAGGAGTTGAGCGGGTCGACCATCACGATCACGTCGCTGGGTGCCATGGGCGGCATCGTCACGACGCCGGTGATCAATTATCCGGAGGTCGCCATCATTGGCGTCAACAAGATCATGGTGCGGCCGGTGTGGGATGGGGCCACCTTTACCCCCCGCAAGATGATGAACCTGTCTTCCAGCTTCGACCACCGAGTGATCGACGGCTGGGACGCGGCGGTCTTCGTGCAGCGCATCAAGACGCTGCTGGAGGCTCCCGCCATGATCTTCTTGGAGGCTTGATCGGATGAAGGATATTTCCTGCAAGCTGCTCGTCATCGGAGCGGGGCCGGGTGGCTATGTCTGCGCGATTCGGGCGGGGCAGCTCGGGATTGACACCGTGATCGTTGATGCCGGAAAGCCCGGCGGAACCTGCCTCAATGTAGGCTGCATCCCCTCCAAGGCCCTCATTCATGCGGCTGAGGAATATGACAGGATCGTCCATCTGACGTCAGGCCAGAGCCCTCTCGGGATCAGGACGGCGAAGCCGGAGATCGATCTCTCCGAAACCATTGAGTGGAAGGACGGCATCGTCCGCCGCCTCAACGGCGGCGTGGCGGCGCTGCTCAAGCGGGCGAAGGTCAAGATGGTTGCCGGATGGGCCCGCTTCCGCGACGGCAAGACAGTCGAGGTGGAGACGGAAACAGGTCGGCAGATCATCCATGCTGACACCATCGTGATCGCCACGGGATCGGCCCCGGTCGCGCTGCCCAACCTGCCGCTCGGCGATCGCGTGATCTCCTCGACAGAGGCGCTGGCGCTGACGTCGGTTCCTCAGAGGCTTGCGGTGATCGGTGGCGGCTATATCGGCCTGGAGCTCGGAACGGCGTTCGCCAAGCTGGGAGCCACGGTGACCATCGTTGAGGCGCAGGATCGAATCCTGCCCCTGTATGATGCTGAGCTGACCCGACCCGTCGGCAAGCGTCTGCACGCCCTGGGGGTCGAGGTCCTGACCGGCGCGAAGGCGAAAGGGCTGGCGAGAGCTGGTGATGCGCTGCTGGTGGAGGCTGGGAATGGCAGGGAGGTGTCGCTGGCTGTGGACAGGGTCCTCGTGACGGTCGGCCGCAAACCCGTCACCCAGGGCTGGGGGATCGAAGAACTGGTTCTCGACATGGACGGTCCCTTTATCCGGATCGGGGAGAGATGCGAGACCTCGATGCGTGGGATCTATGCCGTCGGCGACGTCACCGGCGAACCGATGCTGGCCCACCGCGCTATGGCGCAGGGGGAGATGGTGGCGGAGATCGTCGCCGGTCACAAGCGCGTCTGGGACAAGCGGATCATTCCGGCCGTGTGCTTCACCGATCCGGAGATCGTCACCGTCGGTCTCACCCCGGACGAGGCGCCCAGGGGCGGCGAGGTACGGGTCGGGCTTTTTCCTTACTCCGCCAACGGCAGGGCCATGACCAGGCTCGGCGAGGACGGCTTCGTGCGCGTCGTCGCCCGGGCGGATAATCATCTGGTTCTGGGGATCCAGGCCGTGGGGCAGGGCGTGTCCGAGCTTGCAGCCGCGTTTGGTTTGGCTCTTGAGATGGGGGCGCGTCTCGAGGACATCGCCGGGACGATCCACGCGCACCCGACGCAGGGCGAAGCCTTCCAGGAAGCTGCTCTCAAAGGCTTGGGGCGCGAACTCCATCATTGACAGTGCCTGTCCATGACTATGCGACCGGAGCTGGGGCGCTGTTTTCGAAGGATGTCTTCCTGCTATGCCTGGGCTGACCAGTTACTGAAAATCGAGTTTCGTCAGCGCTTTGTTGCTGCCTTGGGCTGACCTTGCTCGGCCGAAAAGGAGAAGAACTCCAGTTCCTGTTCACGCCCAGCGCAAAGGCCACTGCAAACAGCACAGTGAAACAAGCAAGGGCAAGTGCGACAGCTAAAGCAATCATTGCGGATCTATCGAATTCAGGAAGTCGCATCAGCGCAGACGCAGACAGACAATTCACGAACGAGACACCTCGATATACCAGGTCGCTCGGCTGCGCGTCTTTCCTGCACCAGTTTCACGGCGTTGTGGCGCGGCTCGACGTGATCCGTCAAGCGTTCGCAGAGGCCGGGATAGGCTATGCCTCGGTCCTTGACAATGCAGCCTCAAGATCGAACCCCAAGGCCAATAAACATCGAATCACGTCCCTAAGGAGCGCGGAGCTTTGGGCCGAAGTCACCTTCGAGCGCGACGTGAGCGAGCGCGGATCAAGACGCTTCATGTTCAACGTCATGCCCAATCGTCTTCTCGCCACTCGAATCAGCATCTCGGGATTCACTTCGAAAGGTGACCGTTCTTTCCGTTGAGCAGGCCTGCCCGCTCCAATGACCGCCGTTCCGAGATGTCGGCACAGCATCGTGTCGTCGATTCTCAGTCGGAGCAGGACCCAGCACCTGAGGAGAGTGCCGTGGCATCTGGTCGGGCCACGATGACCAAGCTCCCATCTGCGTATGGGTCGCCGCACGTCACGCCGTTCGACGTGGCATTCTTTGGCCTAAGCCCCAGGCATCGGCGCGGCGGGTTTCCCATCGCTCCAGCGTGCGACGGTGCGCCGGTCAAGGTCGCTGGCGCCCAAAGCGGCGGATTCAATCGACCAATGTGTGGGTATGGTTACCCGGGCCGGCGTGGATAAGCCTCTGGCAAGATGACGGTATCGAGCTCCGCATGGGGGTTTGGATCCTCACCTCTTAACCATCCACGGCCTGAGCCTATCGACGGGCGGGAGTGAACCGCCGATGCTCCCGGCACCGCACTTTTGACCAGGGTCCACCATGCGGGAAGGGTCCTTACGAAACGTGCGTCTCAAATCGGCACGCCGACCGGATCCTCTGCAGGCGTGCGATCCTCACCTCGCTCCTATGTAAGGACACCGCTATGGACCCATCCGAAATCCTCTGGCTTCCCATTGCCTACCCTGCCGTGCTGATCGGCCACCGGCGGCGCAACCCCCATACGGACGCCTTTCAAGTGATGGCTCCCATCCATGTCAGGCGGGTCACTGCACAAGATGCGCCGACCTGCATCGAGGTGCGTTGGCCCCCGGGCCACGCCCCGGCGGAAATGAGCTGGCGGTATTCCGCGGGAGCGTTCTGGCGTCCCTTTCTGGATCCGGGAAAGAGGATCATTCCCACTAGGACCGGGTTCGAAGATCTAGCGCGCAACGCGCGGGGCGATCTCTGGTGGAGCGACTACCCGTTTCGCATTCGGTTGCCGGATGAGGAAACCTCTGTCGGGCCGTTCCGGTTGGAACGTGAAATTCCTGTGCGCAGCCGCGTGCTTCACGACGGACGGGAGGCCGCCTGCGATGCCGCCCAACGTTTGGCCGATGCGGAGCTCATCATCGTGGATGGAATGCTCCACCGGCGCTCACCTCCTCCCGTGTTCGGCGTAGGGGATCCGGTCTGCGAGGCGGATCAAGTCTCGGTCTGCCTGACGGCGCCCGAGTTCTGTCCGGGGACATACCTAGCGCATTTCAGCCTTGACCGGCAAGACTGCGCCCTGGAGTTTGCACGCCGGCTCGCCGCTGAGAGGCCGTCCGACTGCCGCGCCCGGGCTCAGCGCCGAATTTCGCGGCAGGCACTGAACAACACCCGGTGGACAGTGCATCAGGACGTCCCGTTTCCGGACGAACGGATCCCCAGCTTTCAGCGAACCTTCAACCACCTGCGGAGGAGGCTTGCAGGCGTGTTGCACCGTGACCTGCCGACCTCATTCTATGAGGCTTATGCGACGCTGAGCAAGGCCGGCCGTGAGCTGCAGGACGATCCTCTCCGGAGGCCGGTGGACAGCATCGTTGCGGAGGCCTTTGAGGCCATTGACATGATCATCGCCTCCAAGCCTGCCGGCGGCAATTCGAGGTCTTGGGCGAAGTCTATCGAGATGATCGCATCCGCCCAGAAGTGGCGCTTCGAGATCGAGGGCGACATTGTCGAACTGGCTGACCAAGCCGACGAAATCGACGAGGCTGATCGGGACGCCCTGGCGGGCCTCCGTTCAGGTGCGATCCCGCTTGAGCAGTAGGAAGCCCGGCCTGACAATCCCGGGCAAGAGGTCAACTCCAGCCGACGCTGCTTGCGACCGGCCCGACGCGAAGATAATGGTCAATATCTTCCCGCCGCCAGCGAGAGGATCGAATGTCTTTGACGCCGACGCCGACCAACGGCGGCAGCAGTCAGCCCGCTCAGCTCAGCGAGTCATTCGCCTCAGGCCAGGATGGGACTGTGCGGATTTGCCGAACATCCCGAACGGGAGCACAGCCTCCTTATCAATTGCCATGAAGGCCATGCCCTAACCATGTCGCCACGCGCTGGGCCGCAATCGTGTGCTGGGCTCGCGAGGCCTTCCGTACACGGCCGGGTCCAGCATGAAGCATGGCTGGTCTGTGGGCACGGCAGCCTTCAGGCAACAGGCTTGATCGACCTGCCCAATACTAAAACCGAACATCTAGGCGATGAGCTGACAAGCAGCCGCGCAGAGCGCGCCCATGCCCAGCAAGAAAGCCGGGAACCACCTTGGGCATGAAACCTGGTCTGTATCGTATTCCACCGCTGTTCCCGCAATGTCTTGATTGGGGCGACTCATACCCTGGTAGCAGTCTCCTGGAAGTGGGTAGATTGTCTCAGGCTGTAATGACGGACACGTCGAGAACAGTCGAGCGCCTGCCGACGCCTGTCGAGACAGCGGTTCAACGACTGAGGTGGGCCAGCGGATACCGCCCCTTGCCCAGCAAAACCATACAGTCTGCGGTTGCTCATCATCGTGAAAGCCGGTCTTTCCTGCATAAGCCCGCATTTTGCGCCCCGCGGCCCCGACCAAGTGATTTAGGCGAGGGCCAGGGATACCTGAGGAAATTGTTCGGAGACAGGGCAACGAGTCCCGGCAGCCTTTTGGGCTGATCTGATCAATTCCCTGGGATGCGCCCGCACGCTCATGACGGGTGCCACCCCTGCCTGTCCTGGATGGGCCAAGCGCGCACCCAAGTGTTCCGGCGAACGATCCCACCCGCTGGAGGAGCGGGCCGTTGCTTTGGTTTATCAACCTAAAGGACACTCCAGCACATTCCGCCTCCTGATCCTTGTCATTGCCGATGCGAACAGGGATGTGGTTGGGTGGCGCTCCATACCGGACCTCTGAAGATTCCCATGAATGATAACGACGTAAAACCCATTGCGCGCTCCCAGCCCACCGAGGTTTGGATGCCCGGAATCCACGATTATGTCAGTCGCGGGCGTCGCCTCAAGCGCACTCCGGAACTGGCATTGGCTGCCGCTTGGATTGTTCTGATCCGCGCTAGGGTAGCTTCGCCGGAGAGCGAAAAGGATCCCCGCCGGGTTGACATCGAGGCCGAGTACTCCCTTCGCGGATCCGCGCCTCCGTATGAGGTTGTCACGAGCAAAATGGAAATTCGCCCCCGCGCCAGCCAGTGCCATTGATGAAACCACGGGCGAGCGGATGGATAGCGAGACCGTCCAACGCCACCCGCGAGAAAAAGCCCCGAGCCGGCCAGCCATGCGGGTTCGCCATGCCCGCCTTCCGGTGTCATGGGGGGTGCGGGCCCGCACGGTTCGATGATCAACGTCTCGATAGAGCGATGCACTGGGTCTAGGGAAAAGGCTCGCAATCTGCCGCGCTTCGAAATTTGGCCAAGTGCCGACAGAAGGAGCAGGTCCCGGTTTGCTGCGCCCTCCTGATCATGTTGAACCGACATCCGACCCGGAGTGGCAGGGCCCGCAAAGACCCGCTGAATGGCCTGCGGACCGCCGCTCCTGACGCTCCCTTTCCCATCACGCGAACGATCTTCCAACCGTGCCTTCCGGGTGCTGTCGAATAGGTACCTTTTGGCCAGGGCTCGGGAAGCAGCCGCCGCCATCTGGCACCGAACCTGATTAGGACGTCCGGCGCGTGTCCCGCTCACCTTGGAGTGAATGTCCGGTCATTGCGGCATGACCACGGGTTCACGCGCTCGATGGGGGATGGGTGCCATCACGTGTGCTGCGGCACCGCCATAGGCGTGCGGATAAGGTACTGATGATCACGGTCGCAACTTCGCCTGGCCTGTCCATGGAGGATGAGGACGTGGGGTTCTATGCACGTCACATTGGTCCACGTTTCGTCAGTTGCGTCTGCTCGATGGCAGCCGTCGCCAATGAGCGCAAGAAGGTTGTGCCGCATGCTTCCGGGGTGGTCCTTGAGATCGGCATCGGGCCTGGGTTGAACCTGCACCTTTACGATCCCGCCCGGGTGACGCGCGTCATCGGCGTCGACCCCATCGCAGCGTTCGTGAGCCTCGGCGTAGAGCGTCGCCGGCGGTCACCGGTTCCTCTGGAGATGATCCAGGCGCCTGCAGAAGCGCTGCCGCTGGAGACCAGGTCCATCGACACGGCGGTGATCACCTATACCCTGTGCTCGGTGGATGAACCGGCCCAGGCGCTGAGCGAGGTGCGGCGCGTGCTAAGGCCAAAGGGACGCGTGCTGTTCCTTGAGCACGGCCTGTCGGGCGATGCCGCCGTGGCGGCCTGGCAGCGTCGGCTGAACCCGATCTGGCGCAGGCTGGCCGTCGGATGCAATCTGACGCGCCCTGTCGGACGGCTGCTCAATGATGCGGGGTTCACGATCCGCAGCATTGATCACTACTACCTTGATGGCGCCCCGAGGCCTATGGCTTTCCTATGCCGAGGCATCGCGGAGGCACCCTAGAGAACACCCCGGCGCATCCTTGTGCGGCGGCACCGGCGATTGCGGGATCTGGCAGGCCGATCATCACCTCCCTTACGGGTCTTGCATCGGCTTGGGGCGTCACCGCTGAAGTCCAATGCATTCATCGAACTCTGTCCGCGACTTTTGGTTGGCTCCAGGACGCGTCGCTCCGGGCCCAAGGCCTGGGCGTGGCGCGCTTCAGCAACGCGTCCAGGGTAAGGCTTTTGCAGGATTGGCCAGGACGCGGCGGAGGGTCCGTTCGGGATATGCGGGCGGAGCATCAGGCGTAATGTTTTCCTGCGCGAAGCTGCGGCGTAATCGGATTGTCGCCGTCTCTCCGACCCGAGCGCCTCGCGTGATGACCAGTGGCTGCTTTCGTCGTCGGGTGCGTGAGATTTTACCAGGCAAGGATGCAGTCGCGTCACGGTGGCGATCAGGGTGGATTTAGGGTTTGGATTTGCGGCGAAGCACTCCGCACCAGATCCAATCACACCCATCTCCCGCGGATCATTCAGGCCATGCATGCGCAACGTGGCGCGACCTAGCCGCCTCCGGGCTCAAGCGGTGACGGGCACCGGGACCACGTTTCCGAACGGTCGGCCCCGATACCTGGTGTCGCGTGACAAGTCAGCCCATTTGCAGTGTTCGGCGTGGCGGCAACGGGCGTGCCTTTCATCTGGTTCAGCAATCGGTGCCGCCGACGCTCTGAGAGCCTCGCAGCGGCCGTCGGATCAGGCTATGCGACTTGCTGCCAGAGACCTGCCGGCGCATTGTTCCCCAACACCATACGGACCATGTTCGTGAGCGACGGCACGCTGACATCGCGCGCGACCTCCCACAGATCGCCTTCTCGCCCCCGCACCGGCCTGAAGACGCCTTCCTGCAGCAAGGCTTCTCGCTTGGCGCGCAGACCCTCCTGGATGTAGCCGGGCTCGTTCGCTCGCGCCCGGGAGCCTCGTTCCAGGATGTGCCAGCCGTCAATCACCAGCGCCGTGGCGCTCACCTCATCGACGTCGAGGCGGTAGCGCTGCACGTCCGGACGTGTCAGCAGGTCCCGCGGCAGTTCTGTCGTCCATCCCATGCCCGGCGGCAGCACCATCTCTTCCCGTGCCGGTCGATCCCGGCGGTCATCCACCGGCCATGCGGCCGCCACATCATCCTGCGGCTCAAGGACATCGCATCGCCCGACGGAAAGCATCCAGCGCAACACTTCAAGCCAGTGGGCGGCCCGTGTGATGACTCCGGGAGTGAGCCTCCGGTCATTGGGAGCCCGGCTGACCACCCGATAGGGTCCCTCCGCCGCGGCCATGTGGAGCAGCCGCTCCATGGCGGCGGCCTCTTCCATGTGGAAGCCTTTGCCGTCGTTGATGCTGATCACCGCGATGGCTCTCATGTCTTGGAGGGGCGGAGCGTTCCGGTGCTGCCGCAACCGGACAGGAGGGCGGCCGGTTCGGCCGAGATGGACGCCCGGAATATTTCGCGGGCCCAGCGGAAGATTGTCGTAACCCGTAATCGCATAGACCGACGGGTTCTGAAATCTTGCTTGGCGCAGGAGGCTTGGGGCGAGTTCCCACGGTGCGACGCCGGCGATGAGGCGCGTTTCACGGTGAAAAACTGTCGTGATGCGGGGCTCCAGCGGGTTTCGTTCGACGATTAGTTCTTCGGTCTCCTCGAGACCGAGCAGGAATGGGTTCGGAAGGGGCATGGAACATCCTTTCAGTGCTGATGAATCAGGTAGCAGCGACAGCGGGGGCGCCGGCGCGACAGAGCCAAAGCAGGTGACGGAAGCTGGCGGCGAAATGATCACGAAAGCCCTGGTTGGCGGGCACCATCTCTGTGCCGTGAGGGCAGGCTCGCGCATGCCCGATGCCGCGCCATGATCTCTGCGACCTCCTCACCAACCAGGGTCCGCCGGGCCACAAGCGCAGCAGCCACGTCCCGGATAACCTTCTCGTGGGCCTGCACCAGGGCAGCGGCGCGCGCCATTAAGCGCCGGAGATCTCCCTCGACGACGGCGGCGAGCTTTGGATCGAAGCGAAGCAGCTTCTCGGCGTCTTCAGGCATTACGCGGTGGGCCAAGCTGGCTCCCAGGCCGAAACTCGCATGAACCGCCGTTATGAGCCTTGTTGCCTCGTGCAGATCGGCAAAGGCGCCGGCGGTCGGCGCTCCATGCAATTCGTCAGCGGCCCGGCCCGCCAGGATGACCACGACCTGAGCTTCCAGCGCGGCCCGATCCGCCATGAAACCGCGCGGCACCACCCGCGTGTGTCCGGCCGCGGTGCCGCGTGCTTGCAGGGTCACATGATCGACGCCGAGCCCGAGGCGCAGCGCCAGGACCGCATGACCCGCCTCGTGCACGGCCACCGCCTGCAATTCCTCGGGCGAGCGCGGGTCGGCGGGTGCGATCTCGGCCACCAGATCCTGCATGGTCAGGCTGCGGCCGGCAGCCCGGGCGCGCCGGCGCGCCGGCTTGACGGCCGCCGCCAGGACGGCGCCGGTTGCATCGGGACACAGGCGCGCCAGACGGACAAGATCCGCACCAGGAAGTTCCTCCTTCAGATGCGTTTGCAAAATCCCGATCCTGCCGGCCTCGTCCGGAGGTCCGATCAGGAACTGGCGGTCAAAGCGGCCTGGGCGCAGCAGGGCCGCATCGACCCTGTCGATGTGATTTGTCGCTCCGATCAAGAAAATGTTCGGAGCCCTGTTTCTGAGATTGTCGATCTGCAGCATCACGCCGGTGACGGCGGGAGTCCACCAGACGACGTCCTTTGGCGCCATTCTGGATCGATTTGGTATGGCGTCGGCTTCGTCCATGAAGCCAATCGCTGCGACAGAGACAGTGGACAGATAGTAAAGGCGCTCAAAAAAAGCAGTATACTGCTTGATGATGCTGTCTAGATATCCAGGAGAATTTGAAAACCATTCCGCGACGCTTGTTGTCACTGTAGGGATGTTCGCAGATACGCCGAAGGATCGTGCGATTGTGGTCTTGCCCGTGCCCGGAGGACCGTGAAAGAAGGCCGACTCGGCCTGTAATGGAGCGCCTGTGCTTCGGGAGCGCTCGACCTCACCGATCATCTCGCACGCCTAGTCCTTGGCTTCGCCAAGACCGCTCAGGACTTCAATCCGGGGAATGTCCTGGCCGGCATGCCGCGGCTTGCGCGCAAGGGCGGCCCGGCGCAGACGGTCGACGCAGGCCTGTGGCGACGAGCCCGGGCGCATGGCTGCAACAAGGTCGGGCAGGTCGAGCTCGGCCAGGTCGTCTGGACTGAGGTCGGTGGGAGTGCGGCGGCCGCACCATCTGGCGATGGCCATGCCCATGATCGCCGTGTCCGGGAAGCCGACGATGGCCTGAAGATCCGCCGCCGCGACGAGAGCCGGAGCAAGGAAATCAACGGAAGGCGCCACGCCGATGACCAGATGTCCCGTGGTGACGAGCTTGGCGGCCGTCTCATCGTGGAGATAGTCGGGCTTGGGGCGGCTGGTTGCGGTGATGACGGCGACCCTGGCTTTGCAAGTGAGCGCGCGGCGTCTTCAATTGGTCTGACCCAAGACGTGCTTGGAACACGGATCAGAATGGCGACGGGTCCGCCGCGGCGCACCAGTCTTCTGCCGTCGCGCCCGAGGGCCTTGTCGAGGCAAAGCTCTGCCAGGAGCGCCTTTGCGGATGCTGGCCGCCGGCGCCGGGAGGCGGGCTTCTCCGTGAAGTCCTGTGGCGGTTCCTCGCTGCCTGCACCCATGAAATCGTCGAAGGAAAGCTCGGTGTCCGGGGCGAGATCAGGGATGTCCTGGGATGGTTGGGGTGGTGTGGTAACGGTCGTCAGGTCGTCGGGGGTGGACATGGGGCGGATGCTCCAAAAAGCGGGAAAGACTCAGCGTCGCCGGGTTGCCGGCGACGGAACGGTCACGGGAAGAGGCCTTGTTCGATCCGAGGTCGCGGCTTTAGGGATGGAACAGGTTGACGGTGCGCGGAGGCGCCGTGCCTTTCCGGTCGGATGAGGTCATGACGGAGGATGGTCCCAGCCGCGCATGCCGATGCTCCGACGCGGGGGAGCAGCGGCGGTCAACCGTGAGCAGGCGCTCTTCCCGTGGTCTGGGAAAACCTTCGGCCGCGCTGCCGGCAACAACAGGCCCTGCCGGCAGGCGCGGAGCGCCCTGGGCCTAGGGGAGGGGCGACAGGCGCCAAACTCCGATTCCGGCATCGAAGGCAGATCCGATGTCCATCCCGAGGAGGTCCCGGTCCACGAGCGCCATCACGGCGGCGAGCGGGGCTGGGTGGTTGGGGATGGCGCTGACGAGATCGCTCAGCGGGACCACATCGGCCGTGCCGGCGGCCGCCAGCAGGGCAACCACGACGCTGGGGCAGAGGTCGGAATGCGCCACGTCGCTCATGCCGCCGGGGACGCAGGGAGCGTCGGCGGGGAGCAGGGATCCGGTGTGCGAGGCGCGGGGAACGGAGGATGCAACCGACAGGTCGCAAACGATATTGCGCGAAGCCGCAGCTTCGCTATACAGGCTCTTAGCCATGTGGTTCTCCTGTGCAGTCAGGTGGACCGGATGGTCAGGCTGTCGGTGCGGCTGGAACCCGCACCGACGGCCGCGCGGCCGTCCGGACATCAGGATCAAGTTCCTGATGTTTTGGAAGATGGAAGACATTCCTGGATTTGGCAAGGCCCAATGCCAACGGCTCTTAGGCCATGGTTAACAGGCGGTTGCCGTCCGTCGAGAGCGCCCTGCGAAGCGAAGGCCTGCCACGTCCTGACCAGGTCCTTCTCGCCAGCGTGGTGGGAGTTGCAGTGGACGATGTCGGCAAACTTCAAAACATGGAGCTGTTCGGGTAGGTTGACCGAGCACAAGCGAGCCTTGCAGCGGCATACCCCGCTCCAACTCTCGCGCAACCGAGCTTGGCTGATCGTCTCCGGGTCAATGACCATCGGGTAGATGTCTGGCGCCAAGCCGCCTTCCGATGCGCCCTCGGCTGAATTGCAAAACTCCCATCATCCACTGACGCTGGTACACGAGACGGCCTGAATGGCTTGGATTGTAACCCGCCCATGCGGCCCTCCGCCGGTCATCGCGCCCCCGGAAGTCAACCGAGCGGCGGGAGGGCCCTCAAGCATGTGGCGCTGGTCGCTGCGTCGCACGCCAGATGGCTCAGCAGGGCAAAAGATGTGCATGGCCTCAACGCGCCCGTTGTCGACGGGGCGGAGTCCCGCACGGCTACGCCGCCTGTGGGAGACCTGCAACACGACCGCCACAGGATCCGCTCCAGCAAGCCGAGCGACGTGTCGTCCCCGCAAGTCGGCAACCAGCGCGTGCGCCACTGAGCCCACCGCGGGAGCAAAGTCCGCTCGCCTCATCGGACGGGGCGGGAATAGCCAGGCGAGCCATCACAGACGGACGGTTGTCTCACGCTGCGCACTGGGGTGGGGGTGTAGCGCTGCGCAACTGCAATGCCTGGGCCCGGACTCGAAAGCAGGTCGCGACAAACTTCGTGAAACAACGTTCAGAATCATCACGAAATCATTTGTCTGTGCTCGACGATTATTCCTCCTCAGGAAATACAAGGGGTTAAGGCCCGAATCAATCCTGCTGCGCGGCTAAGATTCCAGTTGTCAAGTTTCCGAATCTGGTAAACGATGAGTTAACAACGGATTTGCCCGGGCGCTTTCAGTCGTGAACCCATCCGGTCGAAAGGGTTGCCGCGGTGTAGGCTACACCGCTACGCTACAGTCCCATACAGGGAATGGCAGAGGGGGTTCAGGATGGATGTGGTTATGGGTGAGGATGAGGAGCCGCGGCGCCTCCCGCGGGCGGACTTGAACGAGGAGCAGGTGCACGCTGCCTGCGACTCGCTCAACCTGAAGGGGGTGGAGCCGACCTACAAACTGGTCCGGGCCGAGCTCGGCGACCATGGCTCGTACTCGACGATCGCGAAGTACGTCAAAACGTGGGGGCCTGGGGCGCGGCCGCAGGCGCCGAACATGCCGGTGGACCTTGTCAAGGATACGAACCTCTTCGCCAAGGCCGTCTGGGCGGTCGCGTTCAACAGCGCGAATGCCCTGTTCGACAAGGAGCGCGACGGATACAGGCAGCAGGTGGAGGAACTTCTCCAGGCCGTGAAAGACACTGAGTCCGACAACACCCGCTATCAGAGGGCGCTTGCCTCGAGCCAGTCCATCGTGACTGCCCTCGAAGTCAAGTGCGCAGACTGCGAGCAGCGCGTTGCGGAAGCCGAGGCCGACGGTTGTTCGCCTGCAAGGTGAGGTCGCCGGACTGGTAAAAGCGCTCAAGGAGGTCGCCGTCCGTGGCGAGCCCGACGATCAGCCCGGGGACATCGCCGCGGCGGATAGCCTTTCCAGGATCTTGGCCGACGCCATCGACTCCTGATCTCGTCCAGGACGGACGGGTCTGGAGGAAAATCGAAGCCCCCGACGGGCCGCCGTGCAACGGCCCGTCGGGGGCTTCGACCTATTGACTGGCGACTTGTTCGTGCGCGGCCCGCACAAAGGCGGATCATGATGACGGGCGTCCGCACCTGCCGGTTAGGAATTCGGGATCGCAACCGCCCTTGTTCTTGACGGACGCATCGCCGCGAGGGACATCCCTGTAATGGATTTCCAAGGCATGACGCCGTCACTGGGAGTAACGGGGGGACAGGGTCGACTTGCTATTCCCGGTCGTGACCGAGGTCGCCCAAATCCTCAACTTCAGAGCTGTGCGCCTCACGAAGGAGCATCCTTTTATCGTGCTCGTCGCGGGCCCTGAGGCGCAGGTTCTCTATAGTCTCTCGC
Source organism: Microvirga aerophila (assembly GCF_003332305.1). Classification (GTDB taxonomy): domain Bacteria; phylum Pseudomonadota; class Alphaproteobacteria; order Rhizobiales; family Beijerinckiaceae; genus Microvirga; species Microvirga aerophila. Next base: position 20,337 of record NZ_QOIO01000050.1, read on the forward strand.
GTGAACTTCTCATCGAAGCGCCTACCTTCTGGAAGCCGATGCTCCAGGACGCGTAGGATAAGCCTTTCGAAGAACGGGTCTTGTTCTGATTTATCCTGCTGGCCGTCATCCTCCAGGATAAGTTCGAAGGCCTTCGCGGCAACCAAGCGGTGGTTTGGCCTTCCCTCGGATTTGTGGGTTGCGCGGCGTTCCTGCTGGAAGCTGCGCTCACGTTCCTTGCGGCGGCGCCCGCGTTGTCCGTTGGTCGTCCGGTCTTTCATATGGTCTGTCATCCTCATACGCCCACGGTCCCTGGCTTTTCATGGAAGGTGGCGGCCTTGACCTCAAGCTGAAGCGCTGGCCTCTCGGACACGGCGTGCCTCCCTGAAGCCAAGTAGCATGGAGATCATCAGATCGCATCAGGCTGCCTGAGTATAACCTGAAAGAACGAGACGGTCGGCACGGCTTAAGGTCCGGATTTGGACCCGATTGAGCAGGTGTTCGCCGAATTCAAGGCGCTGCTGCGCAAGGCTGCGGCTCGAACTTTGGACACGCTCCGGCGCGCCATCTGCAACCTGTTCGCGCCACACGCATGCTGGAACTTCCTCAACAATTGTGCCGGGTTTCATTACACAATTCGAGATGAGCGGTGCCTGGATGGCAAGTGCTGTTGAGGAGTTATTGAAAAGGCAGGCCGAACAGACCGAACGGGGCCGAGCTTTGAAACAGGGGATCGTGCAGATCGATGATAATGTTGCTGCCATCGATCGCGTGTCTGTGGGTTCAGGCTTCGAGCAGCCTGCGTGCCAAGACCGACTGCATGTCGCGTCGGCCGTCTGCGATCAGGTAGATGATGACCTGTCGACCTGTTACGCGGTAGATCACACGGTACGGCCTGAGCGAGGTCTGCCGGTACTCTTTGATGCCCAGCGCGGCCAGCTCTTTCGGAAAACTGCCGCGCTCCGGAAAGCGTGACAAGTTCTCCGCGGCCTCCATCAACTGATCCAGCACGCGGTTGGCGCTGTCGACACAGTCGAACTCAGTGATGTAGTCGTAGATCGCCTCCAAGTCCTGCTCAGCGCCCTTGGTAAGCAGGACTTGGAATTTCGCAGGCGTGCCTGCCATCAGTCGGCGGCTCGCTTCGCCCGCAAGCGAGCGACGATATCAGCTGCAGGCTTGGTCTTGCCTGCCGCCACGTCCTGATTGCCCAGCGCCAGGATTTTCAGAAGCGCCAGCGTTTCCTGGGTTTCCTCAAACGAAGCAATGTCCTGCAAGACCGCTTTGGCTTCACCGTTTTGTGTGATGACCAGTGGTTCACGCTGCTCGGCAAGATTTTTCAAAACCTCGGCGGCGTTGGCTTTGAGATAGCTGATCGGCCTGACTTGGGATGAGTAGCGCATGGCTATCCTGACGATTGGGCAGGGCCAAATATAGTCTTTTTATGGTCTTATTGCAAGAAAGCTTTGAACCAGTCTCCCGACGGCGAGACAGGGACCGCCCAGCGTGTCGCAATTTGCTCGCCTGCAACGCTGACCTGAGATGATTGGCAGCTTCTTTCGGCACGCAGGCATCTCTGTTGCATGATTTCCGTGACGATCATTAAGATTATCCAAACTGGTTAAAGGAAGCGTTGAGCTCTTTGCTAGCCCGGAGAATTTTTGCCTATGGTTTACGGTTTCGGCCTGAAATGAACCGCAGTATGGGGCGGATTCGGCCAAGACTTTGCACCACCACGGAAGGCGGTTCGGGTCGGGAGCTTCTCGGACGCACGGTGAGGAACAGGCCATTGATAATGGTTTATGGAAGTCCGTACTGTCTTGGGCCGTCCTGCCAAGGCTTCGAAAGAGGTGCTTTGTGACAAAGCTCAAGGAGCGTCTCGACGGCATCAACACGGTCAACACGCTGTTGGTGGAAGCGGGGGCGAAAGCAGGGCCGACGGCGGTGAGTACTCTACGCCTCGCTCAAATCGAGACCAGAAAGGCGCGACTGGATGTGCTCCGGAGATTGCAGCAAGGTATGAAGAAGGGCGCGCTCGATATGGTTAAGGTTCAGGTAAACTTTGCCAGTTATACCGACGGCACGAACGTCACGGCCTTAACCTCCCCCGGACGAGGCCACCCTGTTCGAAAGCCCCGTCCCCGGCGGGGCTTTTTCTTGGGTTCGAAGACCTCCCGCCCGCTCAGATTTCGTGACGATGCCGGTCGATGCATACGGTAGCCTGGGTCTAGCGGAGTCGACGCATCAGATCGGCTGGCAGGTTTCCTTGGGCGGCTCTGGTGTGGACGGCCAGGAGGGTGGCCACACTGGCAGCATCACTGATGGTGCCATCGAGAGCGGCGGCCACGGCGTCCCGAAAAGGCAACCGGCGGATGGTCAAGTCCTCCTGTGAGTCGGGATCCGCCGCTCCTTGGCTCAAATCCCAGGCCACAAAGCAGGGCGCCCTTTCATCCGTGACGCCGGGCGACACCATCAGACGAAAAAGCTCGAGCCACTGCCCGGCCGTGGCCCCGGTTTCTTCCTTGAGTTCGCGTTGGGCCGTTTCAAGGGGATCGACGCTTTTCGACCCTGACCCGCGAGGGAGTTCCCAGGTGTAATCCCGCGCGAGATAGCGGTACTGACCGATGAGGCGGGTGGAGCCATCAGCGAAGATGGGGAGGACCGCGATTACATAGAAGCGGAAGCGGAGTGCCGTATAAGGGTGGATCCTGCCGGAGCGATGTCGGACCTCGTCTTGATCCACATCGACATAGCGGCTCTCATAGAAGCGCTGGGAGGACAGGGTCTCCCAAGGGTTGATTTGATCTGGCACGATCCGATGGTCCGGTGGTTTGCTGCACAATCATGGGGGTTAACATGGCTTGTACATGATCGGTTGCGGGGCGGCCGGGAGAACCCTGATGCACGTTCAGGCTACCTCGTGGCAGATCGGCTTGATGGGGTTGAGCACAGGGTCGCGGATACCGGTGCCCCACCGTGCCGGACACCGGTCCACACGCCATGATTGAGGGGGCTTATCCCCGGGTGTCATCACCGACGCCGCGGTTTGGCCCGCTGTCACGTCCTGACGGCGGCCTCGGCCGGGCGCGCCTCAAGCCTGTAGGTCTTCGCTTCAGGCGCGCAGAGCCGTTGCGTTCGGCTGGTTCTGGGCGATCCGGCGGTGTCCTGCTAACGACTTGTTAGTCATACGGGTGCATGCTCGACCGGTTAGGCGGCGGGCGCACCTCCTCAAGACCCACGTCCGAGAAAAAGGCACAGGGTCTGTGGCATCCGCACACAACAAGGTTCACAAGCAACGTCGTACTGTCCTGAACCGCGCCCGCACCTTGGCCCAGTCCGGATCGTATACCGATTTCAGCGGGATTGTCGCGGCGATGCGGGACGTGGAGGGCTTTGACACCGCCCAACGCTGGTTTGCGGAGGCCGCCTTTCGGGCGCAGCTCAATAGGCTGTGCGAATTGGCGAACACCAAGCGGGTTGCCTCCCCGTAGGAGTTGGGGGTGAGCCGCCGCGGGGCAACGGCGGATTGCAAAGGGTCAGGCTGCCGCCCGTCGCTGCAAGCGCTCCGGTGCCGCGCCAAGGCGGCCTGGTCGCCGAGCATTCCACAACACCTGTGTTTCTGCCGCACACCGTCGCTCTCGGTATCACCGCGCACGTACTCTATGGTACGAGGCACTTGCCCTTCATGTCAGAGGACCAGCGAAGTGCCTGATCGCCAGCCTATCCCTCGTGACGCAACTCTGAGCCTTCACGCCGGTGCGGGCCGCCGCGAGATCGGCGCGCCGGCGTCCTCGCCGCCAGTGATGGCAACCAGCTTCTTCACCCATCCGGACGCCGTCGGCTTCTCGGCCCACGACCTCAGCGAGGCCGCGCCGCATTTCTACACACGGTGGAGCAACCCGACCCTCACCCTGCTGGAGGCGCGCCTTGCGGCTCTGGATGGCGGTGAAGCGGCCCTTGCCTTTGCGAGCGGGATGGCGGCCATCAGTGCGCTGTTCCTGGACCGCTTGGCGAGCGGAGACCACTTGGTGCTGTCCAATGTCTGCTATGCGGGCGTGGCAGAACTCGCCCATGACACTCTGTCCAAACACGGGATTACCGTCACCCCCGTTGACACCTCAAGCCCCGCGGCAGTGGCAGCGGCCATGCGGCCGAACACCAAACTCGTGCACATCGAAACGCCGGCCAATCCGATCCTGCGGATTTCTGACATCGCGGCGCTTGCCGCCATCGCCCATGCCAGTGGAGCCGAGCTCTCCGTCGATGCGACCATTGCCACGCCGCTCGGCACCAAGCCGCTGACGCTGGGCGCGGATTACGTGGTGCATTCGCTCACGAAATACATCGGCGGGCACGGCGATGCGCTCGGGGGAGCTGTGATCGGGGGCCAGGAGCGGATGGCGGCCTTGCGCAAGGGCAGCCTCATTCACCTCGGCGGCTCCCTCTCGCCCTTTGCCGCCTGGCTGATCCTGCGGGGTCTGGAAACACTGGCGCCCCGCATGGCCCTGCACGAAGCCAATGCCCGCCGGGTGGAGGCCTTCCTGGCCGCTCACCCGAAGGTGCGGTCGGTGTTCTGGCCGGGGTCGCCGCGTCACCCGCAGTATGACCTAGCGGCGCGCCAGATGCGCACCTTCTCGGGGCTGGTGGCCTTCACGGCCAAAGGGGAGAGCGGGGCCCTGGCCCGCCAGCTTGCCGAGCGGCTGCAGGTCGTCTCGTATGCGGTGTCGCTGGGCAAGACCAAAAGCCTGCTGTTCTACATCCCCACGGATGACATCCTGCGGTCGTCGTTTCACCTCGAGGGAGAGGAGGCGCGCTCCTATCGCGACTGGGCGGCTGATGGGGTGTTGCGCTTCTCGGTTGGGCTGGAGGACCCCGACGACATCATCAGCGATCTTGATCAGGCTCTCGGGTGAGCAGACCACGTCGAGAGTACGAAGGGTCTAAAACAGGTGGATCTGGTGGACCAGCGCCTGTTGGCGGCATGCACATCAGGCCGTTCGGGGCAGCGTTGAGGCGGAACGGCCCATCGCCGCGATCGAGCATTACCCCGCCAAGTGGCGGCAAGCCTCCCTACGGCGTCGGTGGTTGCAGGCTCGCCGACTGCGTATGGCGGCGCTGTGGCGTTCGGGCTCATTCCCGTTACGCATGTTTAGATGATTGGCTTGCCGTAAGCGACCGCTCTGTCATTAGGCGGTCCGTTTCAGGCTTGACGGTAGAAGAGCACGCTGCCCGTTGGGACGAGCTGATGGAACACGTCAAAGTCTGCCAGATTGCGGGTGAGCACGACGCAGCTGCGCTCTAGAGCGTGGAGGTAGAGAATGGCGTCGTTGAGAAGGGCCTGCTCCTTGGATCGGCCAGTCAGGCGCGTCGTAAGCCCTGCCAGCATTCCAGCTTCTCCAAGAACCCGCGTGGATGGCGCGGTCAGGCGATGGGCCGGGATATCATCTTTGATCACACCTCGCAGTTCCTTCAGAGTGTTGGGCGTTTCGGGGTGCTGTGGATCGAGACGTCCAAAGAGGTGCGTGAGCTCTGCAAGACAAATTGAGGAATGGTTGGAGATGCGTGCTCCAAGCAGATCATCGACGCTCCGCGGCACCTTGCCCTGAATGACGTCGATGTAGACGCAGGTGTCGAGCATCAGCTCGGGGCCTGCCTCGATTTGTTCAGGAACAAAAGGCAAATCATCGTCAGCGCGGCGGGAGACAGCACAGGAACTGCGCTGGGCCTTGATCCTGCGCAATGCCGCCACAAGATCAAAACTCAAGATCAACGTCCTTCGAGACACGTCCCTTGCGCGCGAGAATCTTTGGGCCGAAGTCATCCTCAAGCGCGACTTTTGCGAGGGCGTACTCAAGCAACTCCGTGTCAGAGGTGATCCCCGACCGCTCCTTCGCCGTTTGGATCAGCGTCTCGCGAACCCGTCCGGCAATGCGCCCGTTTTCTCCGCTGAGCAGGCCTGCTCGCTGTGCTGTCTCGATGATAACTTGATGGCGACGGCGCGGGATCTCACTGCCAGATGACCGGGGGTGTTTCGTCGATTTGCGTGCTATGGGCATGATGCCACCTCGGGTTTGTTCAACAATATAGCTATTTTGTTAAACGGCGGCAACCGGTGGTTTCTGTGATGCGGTGGCCGAGACGCCGAACCAAGACCTTTTCCTTTGGAGACCATTTCTCAAGATTGCGGCATGACCAAAAAGCCCTCTGTCGCCTCCTTCCAGCCTTAGGGTTCCGCCGGCCCGTGCGAGGCTGAGCGTGTGAAGAAGGGCGAAACGTGGACTGGAGCTCAGGCGGGAAGGATTTCTCTTCGGTCAGAGGCTGGAACGGCGGGCATCCGGCATCTGAAAGCCTTGATCTCAGCAATCAGGCCTCGCTGGCTCGTCACACGGGATGGAGGTGGCCGTCACTCTCGATCAGGCGCAAGGCCTCAGTGAGAGACACGGATCGGTAGAGGCAAAACCATTCACCTGTATGGCGATGCCAGGAGACGTCAAAACAGTCACGGGCGATATACTCCAGACGCGCGAATGGCGCGTCGAACTCGGGCTCGAGCGCGTCCGGATCGTCAGAGCGGAAGCGCTGCAGGAAGCGGTACTTGTTGCCATGCCATTTGCCCATGATGGCAACCGGGTAGTTGAACGAGGTGGGTCGGATTGCGGGCAGGAAGCGCGGTCGCAAAACCTCAGCCAAAAAGCGCTCGCAGGCGGCCGTAATCGCCGCCTTCTCCGGTTCGGGTGGCTTCGTGCCCACCAGGGAGCGAACACGGACCCATTGCCTTCCATCGAGGAATGGCTTGCATTCTGCCGCCAATAGCTTAGATATACATTCTCCGGAATGTGTATCATGGAGGGTATAATGCAAGTCGCGAAATGGGGCAATTCCCTTGCAGTTCGTCTCCCTGCTGCCGTCGTTGAGGTCTTGGGGCTCAAGGAAGGCGACGATATCGAGATTACGGTCGTGGGATCCCGAGCTTTCGAGGTCTCGAAGAAGCCTGAGGTGGCCGAGGTGCTGGCCAGGTTGCGCAAGTACCGCGGCCGCCTTCCCGACGGGTTCAAGTTCGACCGGTTCGAGGCCAATGACCGCTAAACCATTCCTCGACACCAATGTCATTCTCTACCTGCTGTCCGGAGATGCGACCAAGGCAGACCGGGTTGAGGCTCTTCTCGCGCAGGGCGGCACGATCAGCGTGCAGGTCCTCAACGAGGCCGTGAATGTCATGACGAAGAAACTCAAGATGGGCCTGGACGAGGCGTGCGACGTCCTTGCCGGGATCCGGTATGCCTGTGATGTCCAGCCGGTCACGATCGAGACGCACGATCAGGCACTCGGCATCATGCGCCGCTACGGCTTCTCGATTTATGACAGCGGGATTGTCGCGGCGGCCGCAGGCGCAGGCTGTACAACCCTCTACTCCGAAGACCTGCAGGATGGCCAGAGAATTGGCCCAAACCTGACAATCACCAACCGGTTCAAGCAGGCAAGCCACAATTGACTCGTTTGGCTGTCGCGCAGCCCTTTCCCAACCATAGTCACTAGTGGCGAAGGTCGTGGCGAAAAAGCCACTTCGGATCGCGATCACCCCGTCCCACCGTCGAACTGAAAGACGGCTCAAATTTACTTTCGACCGATCGTGCGGCCTTCACCACGTCGATCCAACGCATCAATCCCGTATCGGACAATCCGGTGCGCGCCCGGACGATGCGGCCGTTGCCCAAGACGATCTCGACGCGCTGGCCATCGATGTTGCGGTTAAAGGCAGGACTTGCTGTCGCTTGACCAGGATGATCGGAGATCTCCGCCGGCACCAGGACTGGATGTTCTATCGCGGCAGGTGGCTTGCGACGCAGATCCCGCTGCCACTGGTACAGATGCTGTCGTGTGAAGTCATGGCGCTGAGCGGCCCGGCAACACCCGCGCCCTCCACACCCACTGCGTCGAGGAGTTCGGGACACTGATGGCTCCGCTTCTCCATCCGACCGATGATGGAGACGTCCGATGCCGTTTGTTCAGAGTGAGGATGTCAACACAACACTGCGGCGGAGGCTCACGCCGCATCGACGGCTTCGGGTCTGGGAGAAAACGGGAGGCATCTGCGTGTTGTGTGAGCGCAAGATTGATGGCGTGCGCGAGCACTGGATTATAGAGCACATTCGCGCTCTTGAACTCGGCGGCCCGGATAATCTGGACAACACGGGGCCGGTGCACGAGACGTGCGCAGCCGTCAAGACGCAAGATGATCATCGACGCGCGGCGCAGGCCAAGCGTCAGAAGATCAGGCATCTCGGAGCCGACGAATCCAAGCGGCCGATGCCATTCGGGCGAGCCAGTGCCTGGAAGCGGAAGCTCTCGGGCGAGATCATGCCACGACGTTGAGAGGACTGGATGAACAAAAAGGCACCCCTGTGAAAGAATGCTGCTCGCACGTCCTGCCGATGCCTCAGCGAGGTCTACAGGATGCTGTTCTTTGCCATAATCGGCATAGGTGTCTCACCTGAGGGTTTACGCTCAAGCCTGAATCAGTCCAACAGGCGGCGGGCATAGACGTCCCCTGAATTTACGATGTGCGGGGCCTCGATGATAAAGAATCTCATCTCTTGGGCCGTGACGTCGTTCGGAAAGACGAACGTCTGGCTCTCTCCCAGAGAGACGTTGTAGCAATATTCGCCGATCTCCTCGAGGCGATCCAGGCATGCGATCGCCACCTCCCGTGCAATCGTCGTGAACTCGAAGCACAGGGCTGGGACAGGGGTCGTCAGGCCCGATAGAACATCTCTCTCGTGGCCTTCAACATCGATCTTGATAAAGGCTGGCTCGCCATAAGTGACGATGAGTGTATCGAGTGTCGTGACCGGCACGGTGATCGCTCCATCCCAACTCTGCCCTTCCCAGTTCCGCACCCCCTGGGCAGCCTTGATGAACTCGCCGGATAGGGTCGAAACAGTGGGGTTCTGTGAATTGGTGTAAAGCGTCAGGTCGCCATCTGCGCCCGACGCCGCCTTGCGCAGCAGGGTGACGGCCCTATCCCGTCCAAACAGAACGCGCAGGATCATCGCAGGGCCGGGCTGAGGCTCCATTGCGACGACCCGCGCGCCGAGACGGCGGAAGGAGGCGGTGCGGTCGCCAACATGTGCGCCGATATCGAAAGCCAGATCGCCAGGCTTCACGAACTGCGCGTAAAGGGCATCCATGCGGCGGTGGCGCTCACGGTTCCCATGATAGACCAAGATCGAGCGCACGAGAGCGAGCCACGATCTTAAGGATCCCCTCATGTGTCCTGAATCTCCTTAACCACTGCAACGGGACCTGTTGCTGGACCCTTCGTTCTTTCGATCTCCTCAACTGTCTCGTGTTCTTCCGGAAGCGTGCAGATCCCTCTTCGCGCCATCCATTCTCCGAGCGCAGGCCGGGACGTCCAAACCGCGAAGGGAATTGCGACGGCGTAGCCGATCGTCAGCGGCAGCGAGAACAGGAGCGTGGTTGGTGAAATGGCCCCAATTGTGCCGGTCAGTGCAAGGCCGAATACCGTCTGGGGCCACAGTCGCCGAACGGCCGTTCCCCATTCCAGTGAATGAGCGTCACGGGCTTGCCCGCTCCAGGTGATCGTTCTCCGGAAGAGGAGACCCGCCATGAAGATGGTCGTGCAGAGGGTTGTCACGGCGCCGAGAAGGAATGAGAAGACGAGCTCGATGGCTGTGCCACAGAGAAAGCGCAGGGCGCCGCCATATCGTGCGCGTCTGTCCCGATTGACAAGGATGTTGAAGAAACCGGCGAGCTTGGGTGCCAGGTGCATCGTCATGAACACAACGTAAAGAGCCATCGCCAGGGTCACCGGAAAGGCTTGCGCGGACGATTTGATCTCATGAGCTATGAACGGTAGGAGCGCGATGATTACCGTCCAGGCAGGGATGCTGAGGAACATCAGGATGGCCCAGATGAGCTGAAAGCGGCTCGTCGGCAGAAGACCCTTTTCCAAGAGCAAGTGAATGTACTGCAGATTGCCCTGGCACCAGCGCATGTCTCGGCGGATGAAGTCGAGGATCGTCGGTGGATTCTCCTCCCAACTTCCGGCTTCCTCGGGCCAGATCCGTACCTCATATCCGGCCCGTCTCATGAAGGTCGCCTCGACTTGGTCGTGCGACAGGATGGGCCCGCCGAGCAGCTTGTCCGAGGGCAGAACCGGCAGGTCGCACTCGTCGAAGAATGGCTTGGTCCGGATCAGGGCGTTGTGCCCCCAATAGGCTCCGCAATCGGCGGTCCACCATGCGTAGCCCATTGTGTAGGGGCGCATGCCCTGCCGCATGCCGAACTGGAAGATCCGGGCAAAGGCGCTCTTGGAGGGCATTCCGATGATGAGGCTTTGGAGGATGCCGAGCCTCGGATAGGTCTGCATGATGCGGACCATGCGCACGATGGTCTCGCCCGTCATCAGGCTGTCCGCATCGAGGACGAGCATCAATTCGACGGTTTTGCCCCAACGCCGCCCGAAGTCACGAATGTTGCCGGCCTTGTAACCACTATTATCCGTGCGGCGGCGGTAGACGGTGCGACGGGAGCTGGCTTCCACCGCGAATGCCTCCGCGAGTGCCTCTTCCTCGATGCCGATAACGGGATCACTGGTGTCACTCAGAATGAAATAGGAGAAGGCCTTGCCCTGTCCTGTCGCTTCGATGCTCTGGCACATCACGGACAGGCGCTGGAAGGCGCGCGAAGGGTTCTCGTTGCGCAGCGTGAGGAGGATCGCTGTTTTGATGTGGAGGGGAGCGCTCCTGCCTTCGGCAGCCTTCGCGAATGGAGCGACGCGAGCAAGCCCATTGGACGTGTTCCGCAGCAGCCAGTATCCTATCGCGGCATTCCAGAACCCGAGGACGGTCCATGGCAGGCCGATGGCGAAGCCGGCGAGAAGGAGAGCATCGAGCCCACTCCAGCCGCTGGATGCGAGAATAGCGCCGATCCATGTGAGCAGGCCGAGATAGGTCGCCACGTTGAGAACGGTCACCATCCAACGCCGGCGTGCGATGACGCGTGTGGACTGGAGCCCAGCAGGCGTCATATGGTTTGGAGGGAGACCCAGACACTCGGAGACGACGTTTGGGTGGTCCTGATTGGTCACGATTCGCTCCGCAGAGGTCAGCGGGGTTCTAGAAGGGCCTGCTGGATATGCAGTATGAAGAGCAGCGCACGAAAAAAACCACGTCAGCGCTTTGGATTACCGAAGCTTATCGCGCAGAATTGAAGGAGGGCCCTGAACCGGTTCTGAATACGGGCGACATCCTTGTCAGGACACAATGGTCAGGGATCAGCCGCGGCACCGAGCGCCTCGTCTTCGAAGGCCGCGTTCCCGTGTCGGAGACCGGGCGCATGAGAGCACCGATGCAAGAGGGACGTTTCCCCTTCCCGGTGAAGTACGGCTACAGCACAGTCGGCATCGTGGAGCAGGGGCCGCCCGACCTTCAGGGGCGCCGCGTCTTTGCGCTCCACCCCCATCAGGACCTTTTCGCCGTCCCGCTCGGCCTAACGGTTCCCGTGCCTGAGGACGTCCCGCCCAAGCGCGCCGTTCTTGCCGCTAATCTCGAGACAGCCCTGAATGCGATCTGGGACGGAGGCTGCGGGCCCGGCGATCGGATCGTCGTGGTCGGAGGCGGCGTGGTCGGTTTGCTAACCGCCCACCTTGCCAGCCGCATCCCAGGAACGGAGGTGACGCTGGTCGACGTTGATCCTGACCGCCGCGCTCTCGTCGAGCACTTGGGCGCATCGTTTGCCACTCCCGAGGATGCCCCTAGTGATGCCGATATCGTGTTTCACGCGTCGGCCTCGGCCCAAGGGCTTGGCACGGCGCTCGTGAGCGCGGGATTCGAGGCGCGGGTCGTCGAAATGAGCTGGTACGGATCCGGCGCCGTCAATGTGACCCTGGGGGGCGCCTTCCACAGCCAGCGGCTGCAGCTCGTCTCGTCCCAGGTCGGGCACCTCCCGCCATCGCGACGCGCCCGCTGGACGACTCGCCGGCGCCTTGCCGCCGCCCTGCATCTCCTCTACGACCAACGCTTGGACGTCCTGGTCGCCGAAGAGGTCCCGTTCTCTGCATTGCCCGAGGCGCTACACGACATTCTGTGCGGCGACGGGCGTGGCATCCCGCCGGTCGTCGCTTACTCCTGACTCCAACAAGGATGGTTGCATGTATGCCGTCGAAGTTCGCGATCATATCATGATTGCCCATAGTTTCCGTGACCCGCTCTTCGGCCCGGCACAGGCTCTCCATGGCGCCACCTTTGTTGTGGACGTGGCATTTTATCGTGAGCACCTGACGGAGGAGGGGATCGTCGTCGACATCGGGCGTGCGCATGACGTCCTCAAGGCCCTTCTCACACCGCTCAACTACCGTAATCTCGATGACATGCCGGAATTTTCAGGCAAGAACACAACGACGGAGTTCTTGTGCCGTCACGTCTTCGACGCCATCGCTGCGGCGGTTCGAAAAGGTGAGCTCGGACCGGGCTCGGACAGGGTTTCGCATCTGCGGGTGACGTTGCACGAGTCACACCTGGCGAAAGCCTGGTTTGAGGGACCTTTGTCCGATGATTGAGGCAACCTTCGCCATTCCCGGCGATATAGCAACTCCGACGGGCGGATATGCCTACGACCGGGAGATCCTGCGCCGCATCGGTGATTACGGCATTTCGCTGCGCCATCTCGTCCTTCCGGACGGATTTCCTTTTCCCAGCGCGGTTGACCTCGAAGCAACGGCACGGCGTCTCGAAGATTTAGACGGAACGCTCCTCATCGATGGACTCGCCTTCGGGGCCCTGCCGGCGAGTGTCCTGTCCCGGATCCAGGCCAGAATTGTCGCACTCGTGCACCACCCGCTCGCGCTCGAGACAGGACTCTCTCCTGACGATGCCGGACGTCTGCGGACGCTTGAGCGGGAGGCGCTGACGGCGGCGTCGGCCGTCATCGTCACCAGTGACACCACCGCCGCGATCCTCGTTGCGGACTACGATGTGCCTCGGGAGGTGATTGCCGTTGCCCTTCCTGGAACGATGCAGGCCGGTCGGGCAAAAGGCAGCGGAGCGGGTGGGGCGATTCTCGCAGTTGGCTCCGTCATTCCCCGGAAAGGCTATGAGGTTTTGGTGGCCGCTCTCGCGCGGCTGCGGGACCGGCCGTGGGCGCTGACGATCGTCGGTGCCCTGGATCGTGCGCCCGATTATGTGCAATGTCTTCGCGCCCAGATCGATGCAGCCGGGCTGTCGGACCGTATCCGCTTCACCGGCGCTGTCTCGGATCACGCGCTCCCCTCGCTATATGGCGAGGCCGATATTTTCGTTCTCGCGTCCCACTTCGAAGGCTACGGCATGGTGCTGACCGAGGCCCTTGCACATGGACTTCCCATCGTGTCGACGAGGGTTGGGGCGGCCACAGAAACCCTTTCTGACGAGGTGATACTCAAGGTCATGGCGGGAGACCCTATCGCATTGGGAGAGGCCCTGGCCTCGCTGCTTGACGACGGGAAGCGCCGCCGCGCACTGGCGGAGGCTGCGATTTCCCATGCGCAGCATCTTCCGGACTGGTCGCAGACAGTCGCTGTCGTCGCGGCCCACCTGAAAAACAGCACAACATGAGCCACTTCGATCCGCAATGGCTGTCCCTGCGCGAGCCGGTCGATCACCGATCCCGCGCGCGGGGGCCTCAGGACGCCTGCGCACACCATTTCGGCGCACGTGAGCGGATCACGGTTCTCGACCTCGGATCGGGAACCGGGTCCAACCTGCGGGCTTCGTGGCTTCATCTGCCCACCCGGCAGGACTGGCGCCTTGTCGACCATGACCCCATTGTGCTCGAAACAGCGCATCGGACCTTGTCAGCCTGGGCGGGCGCTTCCTGGTGGGACGCAGAGCGCCTCTCCTTCGAGCGGCGCGGAAAAGCCCTGACCGTCTCCTTCGAGCGCGCGGATCTGAGGACAGAGGCCGAACGGCTCGTTGCAAGCCGGCCTGACCTCGTCACCGCAGCGGCGTTCTTCGACCTGGTCTCCTTCGCCTGGATCGATCGCCTCACCCATGCCCTGGCCGATGCTCGGCTTCCCCTCTACGCGGTGCTGACCTATGATGGTAATGCGCGCTGGAAGCCCGGCCATCCCGCAGACGCCCAAGTGAACGCAGCCTTCAACGAGCACCAAACCCGCGACAAAGGATTTGGGCCCGCGGCGGGGACGATGGCGGCGCGCCACCTCAGCCTGGCTTTGCGAGCGCAAGGCTATGCCGTCGACATCGGAAGCAGCTCCTGGCTCGTCACCGAGGAAGACAACAGCCTGATCCAAGCGCTGGCGGACGGGATCGAGCAGGCTGTCGGCGAAACCGGTCTTGTCCCGGCGGACATCCTCACGGCATGGCGGGAGGCGCACAAGCATCCGGTGCGGTGCGAGATCGGCCATGTCGATCTCTTCGCAAGGCCGCTGTGAGGCTCGCTCAGCCGCGCCACATGCGCTCGAACACGCCGTCACGGCGGACGAACCGGTGCCACAGGGCGGCACCGACATGCAGCACAAGGATTCCCGCCATGAGGAAGACCGCGGCCTTGTGCCAAGCCAGCACGATTTCGGCCCGGTCCATGCCCCCCTCGACGGGAAGCGGGACCGGCACGGTCCAGAACAGATTGACCGGGGCGCAGCACATGGCCGTTCCGGTATAACCCAGGACTGGAATGACGAGAATCAGCGCGTAAAGCGCGAGATGGGTTGCACGCGCTGCGATCTTGAGCCCTTCTGGCATAGTGTCGGGCAAGGATGGAAAGCCCTGCGCTGCCCTGACCGCGACGCGGATCACCGCGAGCGTAAAGACGACCATGCCGAAGGACTTGTGCGCCTCGTAGAGGAGGTTCTTCAGCGGCCCATCCTCAAGCGAGACCATCGTCAGGCCGATCGGAATAAGGCCCAGCAGGATCAGTGCTGCGATGGTCCAGTGGAGGAACCGGGATCCTCGGGAATAGACAGCGGGACCGCTGGTCATCGGTTTGTCTGTCCCGTGCTTCTCAGGTTGCAGTCGAACAGGGTGTCGCCATCCGCGAAGAGGTGAACATGAGTCACGGGACGCAAGGCTCCATCGAGTCCAGCGATGGGGGGCAGCGAGAGCCCTGTGACGCCGGATCCGATGATGAGCGGGGCCACCAGCATATGCAGCCTGTCGACGCAGCCCGCGGTGATGAACATGGAGATGGTGCGAGCGCCGCCCTCGACCAAAATCTTGCGCAAGCCGCGCTCGTGGAGCCTCCGAATGATCTCACCCGGTGGGATCATCCCGTCGCACGCGTCGATGACGATCTCCTCGACGCCGGGCCAAAGTGCCGAGGCAGTTGCCCGAATGGCAATGCGGGGGGCACAGGGAGAGCGAACGCAGTGCGCCGCGTCGGGGAGGCGGCCATGCGGATCGATGAAGACGCGGGTCGGATTGCGTCCGGGAACCCGCCGGACGGTGAGCATAGGGTTGTCCGCGATCACCGTTCCCACACCCACAATCACGGCGTCCACATGCGCGCGCAGCCGGTGCAGATGATCGAGGGCACAGGTTCCGTTGATGCCGCGGGAGGCCCCCGTGGGCGTCGCAATGCGCCCATCGAGGCTCTGACCGAGCTGAGCCACCACGAACGGCCTGTCCTCGGGCGCAGCGTCGATGGCTTCAAACGGATCCCGGGCAGGACCAAGCGCAGAGCGGATCGTCATAGGAGAGGGCTGCTGTTCATGATTTCAGTGTCATGCTCCGGCCGAACTGCTTCAACTCATCAGGAGTATGGCCCAAGCTGCCAAAAAGTCATACGGTCTCGTCACCTTGGGGTTTCATTCACCCGCAGCTTCGCCATTATTTGTCCTTCGGGGGCTGTAATCTTGTGCCAGACCTGTCCTCGGAGGTCCACTTGTTCGCCGACCCAACCTGCGTGAATGTCGAACGCGCCATTTCTGACGTTCGTGCCGGCCGGCCTGTCCTTGTCCAGGCCGGGGGCGACATGGTGCTTGCCATCGCGGTGGAGGGGCTTGATCAGCGCATGGCCGATGCACTTGCCGATGTAACTGACGGCTGCGCCCGACTTCTTCTGACCTCGGCTCGACTGCGCTACCTCGGCCTCGACCGCACCGCGCCGGGATCAGTGCCCATGCCGGTGATCGACCTCGACCGTCTGGGCCATCTTGCGCTCAGGATCAACGGACGCATCGACGCGCCGGTAGGGCCGGTCTCTTACCTCGATGAGGCGGCGCTTGAGCTTGCACAGCTGTCGCTCGTGCTGCCCGCCATGCTTGCCATCCCCCTCGCGCCGCCCTGCACGGCGCTGCAGAACCTCCTCAGCGTCCCGGCCGAGGAGGTTCATGCCTACCGCCGGCGGAGAATCGAGCATCTGCGCATCGTCAGCCGTGCGCCCGTCCCCCTCGACGGTGCCTATGAGACGGAATTTGTCGTCTTTCGCGGCGGAGAGGGACTTCGCGATCAGGTGGCGATTCTAGTCAAGGCGCCCAATCCTGCGGGAGCAGTCGATGTGAGGATTCACTCCGCGTGCCTGACGGGCGACCTCTTCGGCAGCCTCAAATGCGAGTGTGGCGATCAACTTCGCCACACGGTGAAACAGATGGCCGAAGGCGAAGGCGGCATCCTGCTCTACCTCGATCAGGAGGGGCGGGGAAACGGGATCGGCAACAAGATGCAGTCTCAGGGCTACGACACGTACGACGCTGACGAGGCTCTGGGGTTCGAGGCCGATCATCGGAGCTTCGATTTTGCGGCCGTGATGCTTCGTCAACTCGGCGTCGAGACCGTGCGTGTCCTCACAAACAACCCATCGAAGATTGCAGCCTTGCGCGAGGCAGGCCTTGCCGTGGTGTCCGAGCGGCGGGTCCTGGGCCGTCCGACCGCAGAGAACGTCCGCTATCTCGCATCGAAGCGCGATCGGGCTGGCCACAAGATCGACTTTGATCTCCTGGCGGTTCATGCGCCGTTGAACGACTGAGCCCCCAGCAGTGCGAGCGGACATGGCGGATGAACAACCAGCCTTCAGCCCGGTTCCGGCCTCTGTGCGCGGCCATTCCTCGGCGGGGGCGCGGGAGACGCACGCGTGGCCTTATCTTGCCCTGTTGGCCGCAGTCTTTCTGGTTCTGAGCTATCCCTGGTTTTCGGGCCAGGTCTCCATTCCCTGGGACGCCAAGGCCCACTTCTATCCGCAATTGCAGTTCCTGTCGCGGTCGATCCATCGTGGGGAATGGCCCTGGTGGAATCCCTATGTCTTCGCGGGCCATCCCCAGATTGCCGATCCGCAATCGCTGATCTTTTCTCCGGCCTTCCTTCTGCTCGCGTTGATCCTGCCGGAACCAAGTCTCGTGGCAGCCGATGCCGCGGTGTTCGTCCTGCTTTTCGCCGGCGCAGGGGCCATCTTCCTTGTTGCGCGGGACCGCCGCTGGCATCCCGCCGCAGCCCTGCTCGCAGCGCTCGTGTTTGGGTTTGGAGGATCGGCGGCGTGGCGGATTCAGCATGTCGGCCAGATCCACAGTCTCGCCATGTGGGCCATCGCCTGGCTGTGTCTGTCCCGATCCCTTGATCGCACCTCTCTGCCCTGGGGCGTTGCGGCGGGCGTCTCAGTGGCGGCAATGCTCCTCGGCCGGGACCAGGTGGCCTATCTCGGGGCATGGGTTTTGGCGGGAGACGCTGTCGCGCATCTCGTCACGGCCTGGTGGCGCGGCCAAGCGGTGGCCCGCCTGCTCGCTCCTCTGGCGGCGACCGCCGTCACGGCTCTTGCGATCATCATCATTCCCATCCTGATGAGTGCGATCCTGGCTGCGGACTCGAACAGGGTCGTCATCGACGGGGAGGGGGCCGGCCGGGGGTCGCTGCATCCTGCTCACCTTCTGACGCTTGCTGTCCCAAATTTGTTTGGCGCGGCGGGCCCGTTGAGGGATCACTGGGGACCGCCCAGCCCTCTCTGGGGCGCCAGTGACCTGTACCTGGCCCGAAACATGGCCCAGCTCTACATCGGAGTTCTGCCTCTGGCCGTGCTCGGCGCGATGGCGTGGCGCTTTCCGCTCTGGCGTCACCGGGACATCCGGCATATTGCGGTCGCGGCCTTGCTTGTCCTGCTCTATGCGCTCGGACGCTACACCCCTGTCTTCTCCCTGGCTTTCGAGATTATGCCTGGTGTCTCGCTGTTTCGCAGGCCGGCTGATGCGACCTTCCTGCTTGGCCCTCTGCTGGGGCTGTGCGTCGCCTATCTCCTGCATCGATGGATCACCGACGAGACGGCCCCAAGAGCCTCGCCGACCGTCGCTCTTGGGCTCTTCGCCGGTGCGGCGGGCGCGGCCCTTCTCGTCGCGGTCTCCCGAAACAGGCTGGATTACGCCCTCGGGCCGGTGGTTCAGGCCCTCGTCTTGTTCTCAGCCGCGCTCGGCGTGTTTCTGGCGGCCCGTCCCCTGGCCCGGTGGCATGCGGCCGCGCCGGCTGTGCTGATCGCCGGGTTCGTCACGGTCGATGTCGCCTGGAACAACGGCCCCAACGAGTCGACAGCCCTGCCGTCCGGCGTCTTCTCTGTGCTTGGTCACAACTCCCGCAATGAAACGATCGCGTGGCTCAAGACCCGGGTTGCCGAGGGCCGCTCGGAGACGCGGCAAGACCGCATCGAGTTGGTCGGGATCGATTTTCATTGGCCTAATGCCAGCATCTCCCACACGCTCGACCATACGCTCGGCTACAATCCCGTGCGCCTGCGTTGGTATTCGGACGCGACTGGCGCAGGCGATCACGTCGCGCTGCCGAGCCAGCGCACGTTCTCGCCGCTCTTTCCCAGCTATCGCTCCACGCTCGCGCAAATGCTGGGCCTTCGCTACATTGCCTCGGGTGTTCCCCTTCATGAGATTGATGGGTCGTTGGCAACCGCCCCCTTGCCGCTTGTGGCGCGAACTACGGATGCCTTCATTTACGAGAATCCGAATGCCCGTCCGCGCGTCACTTTCGCCTTTCGGGCTCAGACAGTCACCTTCGACACGCTCGTCCGGACCGGGCAGTGGCCCTCAATGGACGGGGAGACGGTTCTGCTTGAGGATCCTGGGCTCGGTCGAGGCACAGCGGCCACGGGGCCGAATTCGCCGTCAGTGCGGATTCTGTCCTCTTCCAATACGGACGTCATGATCGAGGCGGTGTCGGACACAAACGGATACGTTGTTCTGAACGATGTCTGGCACCCGTGGTGGCACGCGCGCCGGGGGAACGAGCCTGTTCCCGTTTTGCGCGCTAACGTGATGTTCCGCGCGGTCGCGGTGCCTCCGGGCCGCCATATGGTTCATTTTCAATTTGAACCCTTCCAGGGGTTGCTGGAGGATCTTCGCAGCCTGGCGAAAGGTTTGCCCTTGCACGGGTGCCGTTTGACTGCATCCTGCCGAAGCGATCCTTAGGAGATAACGGAGCGATGATTGGCCGTATCCTTGCACTGGCTGCCCTCCTCAGCTTCAGCCTGATGGCCGAAGCCGCGTCCCTTGAGGACATTGCGGTGGACATCCGCAATGCCAGCGTCTCAGTGCGCTGCGCGGAGAAAGACAATGTCACGGTGAATTTCCTGTCTCCGGAAACACGCTCCTTTCGCATCGAGGCCGTCCATCCGGCCTATCTCGGCGCCCTGCGCGAGGATCGGTTTCATCCCGTTTGGACAGCCTGCGGCGCGCTGACCGAGGCCGGCTCCATTGTTCCGCCTCTGCGTAAGACAACGCTCTTCGAGACGGTGGATCTCTGGGTTATCGGCTACCGCTTCTCGAACTTCTGGCGTGCCAGCGACGTGCGTGTCCGCATCGGTGATCGCATGGAGGAGGGGATCCATCTCCTGCAGGTCTGGGTGCGTCGCAACGAGCGTGCTGAGGAGGTGATGGTACTCTATCCGGCTGACGGATACTGGCGGATCCGACCGCTGCCGCCGCCGCATCTCGGCTGGACCGCCTACGGATCATCGTTCCTCGTGGGACCGGTGGAGCTTCGGGAGCGCCCCCTCGTCGACATCCGAGAGGTCGGGTTCGATCCCGCCCACATGACTTTCTCACTCACCTTCGCGACAGGAGGCTATGCGACCCTCTCCGTGAAGGACCTGACCACCGATCGCATTGCCCTCGATGTCACGTTCGATGCACCAATCTCAGGCAAGCCCTTCGCGGCGCTGCGCTCGATGTATGTCACGGAGTGGAACGCGGACGTCGCCCACATCGCAGTGCGCGAGGAGGGAGAGGAAGGATGGCGCGAGGAGCGCATCCTGGCGTTCGACCACGCCACAGCGACCGACACATGGTTCGGTCGCCTTGTGCCGTCGCGCCATAACACCAGTGCGCCCGACATGATGTTCAACCGCTTCCGCGCACAATGAACCAGGAATCCTGGTGGAGAGCCTGAGGGGCGCCGTCAAGTAGAACCGAAATTGGGAGAGGGATTGGCGTCGGGAGGTTACTGCAAGATAGCAGGCGGTATCACTCTAACACCCTGCTGAGGCAAACACGCGTCTCCGTTGTCCGTGAGCGGCGCCAATTGCCTTGCAGCTCCAAATCAATTCCGTTCGACAAGGGGCGTGTTGTAGCTGACGGGGCGGGCAAGCAGCGACGGCTGTTCGCGCTCGGAAAGTCCGCGGTGGCCCGAGCCGGATATTGTTAAGGTTCGGGTAAGCTTTGCCAGTCATCCCGAGGGCACGAACGTCAAGGCCTTACCTCTCCCGGACGAGGCCACATTATTCTATTCTAAAGCCCCGTTCCCCCGACAAGACTTTTTCTTAGGCCGAGGTGTTTCCTGCTAGAGCGTCGGACAGAAACGCTGATTCGACTGGTTCCCTCCGGGGCGCAGGAGTGATTCCCTTCTGAGGCCAGGAGATGGATCATGACCCAGAGCTACTCTCTGGATCTGCGGGTGCGCGTGGTGGCGTTTGTGGAAGCCGGTCACTCCTGCCGGGCCGCGGCCCGGCACTTTCGGGTGAGCGACAGCTTCGCCATCAAGCTGCTGCAGCGCTAGCGGCAGTCCGGATCACTGCCAGAGCCAGGAGAGCCGGCGGCTTGAGACGATCCCGGGCGTGGGCTTCATCACCGCCACGGCCATCGCAGCGACCATAACAGATCCGTCCCACTTTCGCTGCGGCCGGGAGTTTGGCGCCTGGCTCGGACTGAGACCCCGTCCGAACTCATCTGGCGGCCAAGAACGGTTGGGGCGGATCTTCAAGATGGGCGATAGCTATTTGCGAACGTCGCTGGTGGTCGGGGCGGCCGCCGTGATCCGCTATGCCCGCACGAAAGCTGTTGGGGTGGACGGCCCCCTTACGGCATCGCTGTGCCAGAATGAGGTCGTTGCAGATCTCACACACAGGAGACCGTCCGTG
>NZ_QOIO01000051.1 GCF_003332305.1 Microvirga aerophila
GGTCGGCTTGGTGAAGAGCATCAAGGCAAACGAGGCAGGTCTGGCAGGTCAACTCCCCATAGCCGCCTCCTGTTCTGCGGGAACCAAAGTTCCTACCATTCTCGCAGAGACAGTGTTGGCCTGAATCCTCAATCGTTGTTAGACCAGGTGCTATTTTGAGATTGTGCAACCACTCACAAAGAATAAGCAGCGCGAGCAATGGTCTGGACAGACGGCGCTATCGCCTCACCTGATGCCTTGCCGTCGGTGTCTGAGCGGAAGCGCAAACATCAAGCCAACGGCTCACCAAATGTTGAGCTTAGGCATTTCCCAGCTCGACACTCTGCTGAGGCAGGCCAATTTGTGATCCCACTAGAAAGAATGCTCCTGAACCTTAGCTCATATATTGATACATAAGCTCATCTCTACTCTTAGCTATAAGCAAAACTGACACTACTAGAAAGTATCTATGCTGAACTGCTCTCGGCTGCTGACTACCATCATTTACGGCCTGGTTATAAAAACGGCTTTAACCGAACCAGCCCGTCGGTGAAGCTAATCTGTTCAAGCAGATTGAGTATTGACTGACTAAGAAACAGGGTAAATACGAGATCGATAATTAGTGTGTGATAATACGGATGTCATGATGAGAGTGAAATATCCATGATATCTGAGCGTAATCATACAAGTGTGTAACCTATGTTCTACGACGTCTTCTCCAATAGGTTCTTTATTCAAGACCGCTCACTAACCTCTACATAACTTGTTCACCCTTTACAGGCCACGAGATACGCTGTTCTCGTCAGGCAATGTCGCTTTATGCCCTGCTGCACCGGCTGGGCCTCCCATCAACACAATCGAGAAGGATCAATCCGCACATGGCGGAAACGAGCCCGTTTACCATTACATTACCCAACTACCCGTTCTTCAACGCCGATCTTAACCCTGCTGGCGACTTGGAAAGCCTCTGTGACGACTTGTGGCCATTGGTCATGGCTCACCTGCCTGAGAGCCGGAAGAAGCCCCATGGGCCGGAGTATGTGTTCCGCTCGCTCATCACCAACTTTGTTACCGCAATGCAGGTTGGTGGGCCTGTGCTGATCGTGTCGAGGAACAAGCGATTCTTACCGCCGAAGTCTCGCTATCGAGCCTCACAGGCGACATACGACAGCGTTACGAAGGTGTTGGATGCTGCATCCTCATCAGGTCTGATCGTCCAGGAGACAGGTTCAGGTCAGTTCAAAGTCACCTGTGACGATCACACTGATTACAGGTGCGTCAGGGAGGCTACAAGGGTTAGGCCAACCAACAACTTGCTTAAACGCCTTCGCCCGGTGTTGACCTCTCCTGCACATGACTTTGTTCAATGGCGGAAGGATATAGAGGTCATACACCTGAGGGCTAGGAAGCAGGACAATGGTAAAGCCACGTCAAGCGAACAAGTGCCATACGATGATACGCCCATGATCAGCACCTTTCGTGCAGAGATCAGGCGAATCAATCAACATTTGAAGGAACATCCTTCTTCCTATGCAGGGACAAATCAGGTCAACCTGCTGAAGGACCACGTCATCCGCATCTTCAACAACGCTGACTGGCAACAGGGAGGGAGGCTCTACGGCTACTGGCCCATGAACCTGTCCAAGAGCGAAAGACACCTTCTTAGCATTGATGGTGAGCCGTTGGCTGACCTAGACTTTGGCTCATGCTTCGTCGCCCTTCTGCACGTTTACGACGGGGCAAAGTTTGACCCTGATGCTCCTGACCCATTTCTGATCGAAGGCTATGAACGACAGAGAGACGTGATCAAGCAATGCGCTTACGCCATTCTCAACGCTGATCATCGGATGAAGAACTATCCTGAGAATATCGCTCAGGAGCACGGCTCAAGACCGCCACTATCATGGCGAGACATGGAGCAGGTTATCTTCACCCATGTTCCGCTGTTTAAGCAGTACGCCTACACCGCGCTTGGACTGAGGCTCATGAGAACGGAGAGCAACATCCTGATAGCAGTACTGCTGGACCTGATTGAGCGAGGTATTGGGTTCATACCCATGCATGACGGGATCATGGTTCCTGAGTCTAAGAAGCTGCTCACTCGTGACCTGATGCTAAAGCACTATCATGCGGTTACAGGTCAGCGGATCAACGTCAAAGAAAAGACGATCAAGAGGCTTTCTGTGACGCCCTTCGATCACCCAGCGGAACCAGCCTACCTCTGATCCGCTGAACGCTACCCTGTCCCTTTGCCTCACCCACTACAAGCACCTTTCATGAGCCGGTGATCCTCGTCGATCCCGGTTTTTCCTTTTTCAGACTCAATCAATCGAGAACATCCATGAACATCACCCTTCAACCCTTGGGCCGAGGACGCTTTGCTGCGTCTGTAGGTCAACGAGCGCTTTGCAGGAGCACAACACCGTTCTTCACCTCTGCTCGCGTCTTCCAAGCTGAAGGCGTACCCGATGACACTCCGATCACCATGATGCACGAAGGCTCATCCATCGTCGCCATCCGGTCTACCGTGGGTGAAGCCGCAGGCAGGATCGTCCTTGAAACTGACGAGGAAGGACCGAAACTGAAACGCTATCGTCCTATGTCACCTGAAATGCCTCGTCAGAGGGTGAGGCATGAAATGCAGAAGGTCGACAATGTGTTTGAGGTGCCCATGCCTGCTAAAGCCCCCAAGCAGTCTGCTCTGTTTGCACCTCACCTCCGTGGCAATCGGACTTACTAACGCTCTAAACCTTGTCCCTCTCGGAAGCTGAATAACGCAACGGGGAGGGAACTACGCCTTGTGCTTGGTAGGGTATTTTAACGACTTGTCCTATCTATAGGTTCAGAGCCGCATATCATCTCATTCCTGATTTGAGCAGGTGGACAGGCTAACAAATCGTGAGGGCACAGAAGCTGTGATGACTCCTGATAAATCCGAAAGACGGGTTTATGAAGCCTTCACAGACTTTCCCCATGCTGAACGAATGCGACTTGTTCGTGAGATTGCCTTGCGGAGTTACAAGGATGCTGTTGACCTGTCTGCGTGCCGAGCTTTGATTTACACCTACCCTCACTCTTACTTCCATGATCCCCTGACCGCGAGAGCAGCCCGTCAAGTTCTCATATCCTTGATTGATCGAACGCTGATCATCTCTGAGAGTGCCCTGGGGCTCATGAAAAGAACTGATGATAGGAACGCGCGGGTCGCACTGTTTCTGCTTGGTGATCCAGCTGTTTATCATGACGTCGCTAGGGTCGGTAACCCACGAAGCCTAGAGCTTGCCTTGCAAGCCTGGACTGCAACGGACCTCGATCCAAGGCGAGGCTTGATAAAGCAGTATCGGAATAAGTCCATCGCTCACCGCTCTGATCCTGATCCAGGTAAACGAGAACCATTCATTGATGAAATCCATACCATTTCGGGGAGAGTAGTCTCCATGTTAGCTCACCTTGCGACAGGGGCTGGGGCGCAAGTCGAAGCTACTGCCGTGAACTCCGACACTAACTACCTGAGTGCATCGGCGTTCTGGAAGCCGTGGCAGACCATTACCGGGGCGTGACGGCGACAAAAAGCATGAAGGTCAACTGGTCTAAGGCTCGTGACTAATGCTCTAACCTGCCAATCACAAGCGCAAACAACAGGACCAAACACTAAGGTTATCCCATGCCGATAAACCAGAGTGAACTCAGCTAAGGGCCGTTCAACATGAGGTAGGAGGGCGCAACTCTCCTCCTCTCAATAATCGAAATAACACAACTGTGCACGAACCCGAACCTTCGTCTGACCATAGGCACTCCGTCTAACCCCGGTGCAAAAGCCGAGGCTGTTCAACACCTGCTGACACAAGCTCGTAAACAAGCCTTCTTTCGGCTGGTCATGGAAGAGTCAGGTGTGATGGAGAGGAGTAAGAAAGCTGCAATTGAGGAGATGAAGGGGCGGATGGGCTTGAGAGACGTGGGGCTCAGCCCGTTTAAGTAGGCACAGCCTTTAAGCTGCTCTCAAGCGGACGGGCAGGTGGCCTAATCCATAGTATCCACAAAACCTTAAGTTCTAATCAGAGCATTCCAAAGAATTGATGTCAGGCTCCTCCACCCCAAGCTATGCTATTCGTATACGAGGGTGGAGGATTCAATCTTTGATCAAGGTTCTCTCTGAAAAAGAACTTGCCAAGTTCGTGCGCACAAATAGCTCTGAGATGCCTGTCCGTTTAGCAGTCGCTTTCTGGGGAAAGGGGGCGGTAAAACGCCTCGGACTGCTGGATACTGCTGGTGGCGAAATCATCTGCAACCTGCAGAGCGGATGCACAAATCCTGACGAGGTTCTAAAGCTTATTAAGAATTTCGAGGTCCGCACTCACGGCAAACTTCACGGGAAATTATACAAGACCCCTGAGATCGCCGTCGGATCGTCAAATGCCTCCCTCAATGGCCTAGCGGTGGAGGGCGAAACCGAAGGTTGGCGAGAGATCAACTTAGCTGTCGATGATAGGAAGACGCTGAACCAACTGGACGAGCGGTTTGGCGAACTTTGGGACGAGGCTGATCCAGTTGACGAGAACGTAGTTGAATCCTACCGCCCTATCTGGAAGCGCAAGCAGGCGCGGGGAGTCCCACCTCCAAGCGATAGCTTGCTTGAGGCAGCGCGTAAGAACCCAAACTTTTTCGTTAACCAGACAATCTATTTCGCAATCTCTCGCGCCTATGTTCCGAAGGAGCAGCGTAAGGAAATCAAGGCCCAAGTAGAGGCCGGCAAAGCTGGCAAGGAAGCCAAATCCGAGAAGTACTCAGAATATGTAGGTTGGGACCCCTTCCCGCCGGAATCATGGTTCATCGACGTCACAATTGTCAGAAAGACTAGGGTTCACGGGATTGAACGCACCTTCGACAAGCCGCCACGCCTGAAGCTAAAGAGCGGGGACAATGCCCAGCTAATGTTCAAGCGCCCTTATATCGAAATCGAAGACAGCATCTTTAAGCTATCCAAGACAGACATTCAGCTGATCACAGACCGTGCAATGACAATCTGTAGGGCGGCCAAGGGTGAGGAGGAGGGATGTCTCGTATCACTCGGAGAGGCGATGAAGCCATTGGGTATCATTTAAGGTGAAGTACACCACTGACTAATGAGGGAACTAGCCTGAGGCTTAGCCGTTAGCCTTATGACCTCCATGGTTCCCTCTGGATGAACTAGAGCCTGACGGTGATCCGCCCTCAGGCTCTTTTCTTTTGTGGGCTGGAAGGAGCATTCACCCAGGCAAGGGTCCTTGCTTGTAAGGCTGCATGTCTGACGCTGCAAGAACACGACCAGGAGAGCAATACTCAAGAATGCCAAAGGTTGGCAGCCGCACAGCCCAATCACTGATCCTGACCATGTAGAACAGTCACAGCCTCCTGCAGCATGGACGTGAAAAAGCCATGCGCTCAAGTTAGAGCTAAGACAGCTAGATATGAGGCTCGGTCATGCCTAGGGCACGAGTTAAAATCCGAGTTGCTGACGACCGCAAAACCGCGACGATAGAGATCAAACCTCTTGGGCAACCGGGACATCCGGTCGATCTTACGCTCGCTGAACTTGATCAATTCGTGGACAGGCTTGGGAACGCAAGAAGCCAAATGGTCAAGGGGCATCCGATCCCACCGTTCGAGCGCGATGAACCGCCGATCAGCGTTGCTGCCAACACCAAGTGCACCATCCGGGCATCTCCACCCGAAGGAGTCCTTTTTGGGTTCTATCATCCGAAGTTTGGGCCGGTTGGACTCACGCTACCAAAGGAAGAGATTGTGAGCATCGTCGGCTTCCTGACCAATCGGTTCATCCTTCAACCGACAGCTTCCCCAGAGAAACATTAGACCGTGTTCCCTAGCCTAGTGAGGAGCATAGTAGTGTTGTCACCGGAAGCTACTACTGAAGCAAGATGGTTCGCACGACCACAGACGCCCTCGCTGGGAGTCCGCCCGACTTACTTGGCCTGGGCGTACTTATTTGGGCAAAAGAAAAACCCCGCCGGGGACGGGGCACGCTGTAGGACAGCAGTTTAATTGGGGGCAAAGCGATCAGCTCCAGGGGGAGCCTCGCGCTCTAGTATCCGTCGTAGAGAGGAAGCCTTACTCCAAGCTTAACCGTAAGCTGCTTTAGCCAGCTTCTCAGCGACCTTTTCCGGTCTTAGGTGAGTATACCGGCTCAACATCCGTGGATCACGGTGTCCGCTGATTAGAGCTACCTCAGGGACGGTTAGACCGTATTCAAAGAACCGGGCTGCAGCTTCATGCCGTAGGTCATGGAACCTTGCGTAGCCTTGACTTTGCTACACATAACTCTCACACATGAAGCATCAAGACGCAGCGTAAATGCTTGTTTCGTAAGGCTTCTAGCTTCAAAGTGGAGTATTCGATCCTCTCCACCGGCACCACTCCCCTTCCGCATGACATGGAAGCTCGTTCCCGCTTCGGGTGGCGGGATTGAAGCGCTTATCCATCTGCCAAGAGGTTCCCTAAAGCTCAAGCCTCATCCTCAGGAGCAGCCTCAGGCTGCGTCTCGAAAGAGGATCCAGTGTTCGCTGGAGACGCCCTCTTCGCTCCTCAGCATGAGGGCTGCGTGGCGGCTTGAGGCTATGTGAGCTGACCCCTGAGGCGGCGGTTACTCGGCAGTCGTGGGGTCGATCATCGTCCTGACGCGCGAGATGCTATCGGCCGGGAACCCTCCCCGCTTGGCGTGCTCGCGAATGAGCTCCTCGTTGCTGGCGCGGTAGACGCAGTAGAGCTTGTCATCCGTAACGTAGCTATGAACCCACTGGATGTCGGTCCCGAGGTCACGCAGGACCCCACACGACGTTTGAGACGCCGCCTTCAGGTCGTCTACAGAAGCATTGCCGACGCCCGGCATATTTCGCTCTATCACAAACTGCGGCATGATCGTCCCGTCGGCACCGCCGACGCCTCCATCGATGAAGCCAGAGCGCTTCGCCGGATCAAGCTCTGCTCATGAGGCCAATCTGGCAATGCCTCTAAACGGGTATTCTCAGGGCTTTTGAATTACGATACCCGGGTTGCGCCTCGAAAGACTGATCAACAGTTCGTCCATGGCGAACATTGAGGAAATTGCGCTTGAGCGATCGCGTCGAATATTGGTGGATTAGCTACGAAACCGACATCCAACCCGGCGAGGTGACCTTTCGGGCAGGCATTCCAGCCCATATTCGCCTGATCGGATCCCGGGACATCATCGCGGCGGCAGCGGTCGAACTGGTGGAGCGGCTGCCCGCGACGCCGCGACCTGTCCTGCAAAGGGCCGTCCCGCCGCCGCCGACCGCGCCTCAAACGTCCGGCAGCCCGCTTTGGCTCATCGGCATCATCGTTCTGACGTTGCTGTACTGGTTCTCTGGCCAGCTCTTCGACGCCATCAAGTAGATCAGATCCCTCGGTCGCCCGCGCTTCCACCATCAAGCGCGACCATACGAAGCAGGGTGAAGCATTTGTCTGGCAATTTCGACGATTGGCCAGCTGTTTTGCCTGAAAGGTCTGCGATGGGGGGACCTTCATAGGTCTGGGATTAACCGAACGAGAAGAGAACAAGTTGCCCGCAGCGTGATCAGTTGCGCCTTACGTTGGGTCATGCTTTAGCTCGACGAATAATTTTCGGGGGCAATATCATGGCTAAGCTGGTCTGGCGGGGCCCGTTCGGGTTCAACATCAAGCTTTTGGACGTCGGACATCTTTATTACGGCGTGGACTATACGGCGACGTCGTCCCTGTACGCCGTTGATTATGGCTCGGGCGATCGCGACGAGTTTCGCGGCCGCGGCTTCACCTTTGCTCTCGATGGAACACCCACCGGTGGGGTGGTGACAAGCTACGCCAACTTCCAGGGTGGCGCGAAACTCGGAACCGTCGATGGGGTGTCCATCCCCGTCCAGTCCCTGGTCAAGGCTGCCAGGACCTATTCGGTCTCGGACGATTATGCGCTGTTTCGGTCGGCCCTGTCGGGAAACGACGTCATCACCGGCGGCAGCGGCGACGACAGGCTTGAGGGCTTTGCGGGCAACGACAGGATCACGGGCGGCCTTGGCGGCGACTCTCTCTATGGTGGCTCCGGAGCCGACAGATTCATCTTCAGGTCGATCAGCGATTCGAATCTGGATGGCGACGGCTGCGATTTCATCTATGGCTTCTCGGCGAAGCAGAAGGACAGGATCGACTTGGCCAGGATCGACGCCGATGCCACGCGGTCCGGCAACCAAGCCTTCTCGTTCGTCGGAGCCAAGGAGTTCAGCGGCAAGGCCGGCGAACTGCGCTACGAGAAGGTCTCGGGCTATACCTGGGTGGAGGGCGACGTGGATGGCGACGGCATCGCCGACTTCTCCCTTGCCCTGAAGGGCAGCCTCAACGTGGCGAAGGGCTACTT
The DNA here is from genome assembly GCF_003332305.1 of Microvirga aerophila. Taxonomy (GTDB): domain Bacteria; phylum Pseudomonadota; class Alphaproteobacteria; order Rhizobiales; family Beijerinckiaceae; genus Microvirga; species Microvirga aerophila. The sequence goes on from NZ_QOIO01000051.1 coordinate 8,381, forward strand.
CTATCTCTGATGCGGGTGTCGCCTGTCAGGAACATCGGCGGTTCCAGGCCCGTCCGGGCCTGGGTCGGCGCGGCCGAGATTGCCGCAGCATCGGCTCCCTGCCACGTCTTTCAAAGTCATCCCTGAGTTGATCCAGCGCGTGGATAAATGTCAGGATCGCACGAACCCGGGATGGGATATGAGTAACTGGCAGCCCCTGGAAACCGCGCCGAGAAACGGATCAAAGGTCGATGTCTGGACGGCGAACGGGGTCCGCTACATCGACGTTTTCTGGCATAAGAGCCCTGACTACCCGGACGGCGCCTTCGTCTATTACGACAGTTATCTGGCCGATTACATCGACGTGGACGACGCTACGCACTGGATGCCTCCCCCGACGCCTCCGCGGCAGAACGGGTCTGAGGGCTAACGTTTCCTGGACGTGGTCTGACCAGCTTTGAGGGTCGTTTCGACCTTGTCCAGCTTATCCTCAATTTTGTCGAGCTTCGCCAGGATCTGGTACAGGAGATCCGGGACGACCCGCGAATAATCAACATTCTCGCGGGATGCCTTTGCGGTCGCCTGCGCCGCCTCAATCAGCTCACGGATTTCCGAGCGTGAGACAGGAGCAGCGTCGCCCGATGGGGTGGGGCTCGTCTGCCCGATCGCCTGACACGTGAGGCCAAGAGTCAGGACGGCGGCAAGTGCAGTGCGGCGCATGGGCAATCTCCAGGAGAATTCTCTCACCTGAACTCAGATGCGCCCCAGAGGCAAGATGCCGAGCAACGCACTGCCCAAACGTTAGGGTGCAATCAGGATAGAATTCACAGGAACCTGCTTTCCACTATCCCAACATAACCGGGCTCTCACTAAGGTTTCGTCACCACCTACCGGTTTACATTTGCCAGGTTATTACATATTGGCTTCTCCCGCTCTTTGAAGCTAGAATCCCCGCGGGATCGGGGAAATCACCGGACCGTCGGGGGAGAGACCACATGAAAGCATCTTCGTTCAGTTTTAAAATCGCGACCGTTATGGCCCTTACAGGGATCGCGATGGGCATTGGAATGGCGGCGTCGCACGATCATTCGCTGATGCCCGCCCACGCACATCTGAATCTTCTGGGCTGGGTTTCGCTGTTTCTGTTCGGCATTTACTACAAGCTCAACCCGAATACGGACTCGAGCCGGCTGGCGGTCATCCAGGTCGGCGTCTGGACGCTGGGCACGGTCGTGCTGACGGCGGGTGTTGCAGCCATTCATCTTGGCAATACCGGAGCCGAGCCGGCCGCAGCCATCGGGTCCCTGGTCCTGCTTGCCGGAATGTTGCTCTTCACCCTGCTGGTCTTCCGTCCGGCAGCGGCTGATCGCATCTCACCCGCAGTGGCGATGACGCCTGCCGAATAAGGCATCGCGGCGATGCAGGCGGGACCCATTTCGGCTTGCCTGCATACCGAATGAGTTTGACGTAGCGGCCTTACGGCTTGCGCTTCAGGCGCCTGACGTTCGCCTTGACGTGCCGGCGGTAGCCTCTCACCACCTTATGGGCTGATCCGCCCATGGCGATGGTCGCAGCAGCTTCGCCAAACGCGCTGACTTTCTCGGTCACCATCAGCATGGCTTCCGCGGGGGATCCCTGCCCCATGGCGATCTGCGTGAGCCGCGTCATGATCACGGATTGCGACTCCATGGCCAGGAGAGACGTATCGGTAGCCAATTTGATCCAGGGCAAAAACATCAGGATTCCCAGCAAAAATAAATGACCGCACCAATGCGGCTAAAGTCCGGAAGGTGTTATGTCATATCGACGGGGCGATAAACAGAGACGCTGTGGCATGCGGAATCCGCATCCATGCAAGCTTTAGCGAATTTCTTCCTTGCCCCAGTTCTCGCGAGCGACTTGGTCGGACACGGCCTTTTCGCCGGATGTGAGCCTGCGGCGGCGGCCACTCACGAGGAACATCACGAGCCCGAGCAGCACGGGCCCGCCGATAATCACCAGAGCCCATAATAAGCCGTCCATCTTGTTTCTCCTCACAGAGCTGCGCGTGGCGCAACGCCGAACCTGATCTGTAAGCCTAACCGGCATACAAAGTGGTTGTTCCCCGTTAAGGATGCGGTCAAAGGCAACGGGACCGCTCACCCCTCACGCCCTGCCGCAAGCCCACCCGGAAGGCCCGAAGAACGAAACATGCCGATCCCGATCACCAATCCTGACGATCCTCGCATCGAGGCTTACCGCGCCGTGCGCGAGCGGGACCTTGCCGGCCGGGAGAAGCGGTTCGTGGCCGAGGGAGAAGTCGTGCTTCGGGTGCTTCTGAGACAGTCCCGTTTCAGTGTGGAGTCCCTGCTTCTGTCCGAGGGCAGGATCGAGGGCCTGCGTGATGTGACGGACGGCCTGTCTGAGGCAGTGCCCGTTTATGCGGCGAGCCGTCAGGTGATGGATGCGATCGTGGGCTTTCCGATTCATCGCGGCGTTCTGGCCATTGCGCGCCGCGCCCCTCTGCCTGCCGTGGAGGAGCTACTTACGGGACTGCCTGAAAGGGCCCTTGTGGTAGGGCTCGTGGGCCTTGCCAATCACGACAACGTGGGTGGCATCTTCCGTAACGCAGCTGCTTTCGGCGCACAGGCGGTGCTCCTCGACCCGCAGACCTGCGACCCGCTCTACCGCAAGGCCATCCGCGTTTCGGTCGGCGGTGCGCTCGTCGTCCCATTCACCCGCGCCCCCTCACCGGACGCCATGGTCGGCGCCCTCGAAAATGCCGGGTTCGACGTGATTGCGCTCACGCCATCGGGACGGGAAATCCTTTCCCGAATCCCGCGCTCCCCAAGGGCCGCGCTGCTCCTCGGGGCCGAGGGGCCTGGCCTGCCGCCCGCCCTTCTCGAACGGACCAGGACGGTCTCCATTCCCATGAGCGGCGGCTTCGACTCCCTCAACGTGGCGACCACCAGCGGCATCGCCCTGCATCATCTGGCCGGCACCGGCATGGAAAATTAGTCTTAGGTTAGGCACAAATCGCTGACTTGTGAAACGGCCGGCCCTTGCTTCCAAGCAGTGGCGTTCTAGCCTCCTGGCATTCTTGACCGGAGACCATCAATGACTTTGACACGCCGCGCCATCCTTGCCGGAACCGCTTTGGCCGCAGCCCCCACGGGAAGCCAAGTCTTGGCTCAAACCCCCGCCGCCGCACCCGCCGCTCAGGGCGCATCGTCCCAGCAGGCTCCTGGCTTCTACCGCTACAAGGTTGGCGATATCGAGGTCACGGCCATCCATGACGGCTTCGCGCGCCGCCCTCTCGAAGGATTTGTCCGCAACGCGGAATTGGCGCAGGTCCAGCAGGCCGCTCAGGAGGCCTTTCTCCCCAACGACGTCCTGCCGATAACCTTCACGACCCTGGTTCTTCAGAACAACGGACGCCTGACCCTGATCGATACGGGCAACGGCGACATGGGCGCGCCCACCTCCGGCCACTGGATGAGAAATTTCCGCGCCGCGGGCTTTGACCCGGCCCGCGTGGACACGGTGGTTATCAGCCATTTTCACGGCGACCACATCAACGGCCTACGTCTGAAGGACGGGACGGCGGTTTTCTCGAAGGCCGAGGTCATGGTGCCGGCCGCCGAATGGGATTTCTGGATGGACGATGCCCGCATGAACCAAGCCCCGGAGGGCATGAAGGCCGCGTTCCAGGGTGCGCGCCGGGTCTTCGGGCCGATCGCCAAGGATGTGAAGCGATACGATGCCGGGAAGGAGGTCATAACCGGCCTCACGAGCGTCGCCGCTCCCGGCCATACGCCCGGCCACACGGCTTTCCTGCTGTCCTCGGGCGCGGGCAAGCTGATGGTCATGTCGGACATCACGAATCACCCGGCGTTGTTCGTCCGCAACCCCGATTGGTCCGCCGTGTTCGACATGGATGCCGACCAGGCGCGAGCCACCCGCCGTAAGATGCTCGACATGGCGGCGGCCGAGCGGGCGCAGGTGGCCTTCTACCACGCCCCCTTCCCGGCGACCGGCCACATCGCCAAGGACGGAAACGGCTTCCGGTTCGTGCCGATCCAGTGGAATCCGGCGATCTGAGTCGGCGCGGGCGGCTTAACCGCCGTCCGTCTCCGCCATGATCCAGTCCAGGGTGCCCTGGTCCGCCCCGGCCGGCTCGATGAAGACGATGACCGGGGTGTCGTAGGGGTGCCGGACTTTCAGGACCTGCCGCACCTTCTCCTCGAGACCCTTGCGGGTCTTGAGGATGGCAACCGCCTCCTCCGCCCGCTCGATGGTCCCCTGCCAGGCATAGATCGATCTCATGCCCGGCAGGACGTTGATGCACGCGATCAACTTGTCCCGGACAAGCTCTTCCCCGATCGACAAAGCGGTGTCGACATCGGGAAAGGTCGTATAGACGAGAAGTGGGCTCTCCATGCTATGCCTTTGGTCCGCATCTGTTTCGGGCGTAGCGAGGGTAACTGGGCATGGCCCGTCGTTTCAACAATGTCGCATTCGTGGCGAGTTCCACACCGGACGCGCAGAGCGCCAGACAAGCTCTGGTAAACCGCTACAGGAGCGTCGAGCCGGAAGATGCCGACGTGATCGTGGCGCTGGGTGGCGACGGCCTGATGCTGCAGACCCTTCACCGCTTCATGAGCGGATCGAAGCCGATCTACGGCATGAACAAGGGCACGGTCGGCTTCCTGATGAACGATTTCAAGGAAGACGACCTTTTCGAGCGCCTCGAGACCGCCGAGCGGAGCGTCGCCCACCCGTTGCTCATGGTGGCCTGGGACGTGAAGGGCGTGGCCCATACGGCGCGCGCCATCAATGAAGTGTCCATGCTGCGGCAGACCTATCAGGCCGCGAAGCTTCGGGTGAGCATCGACACACAGGTGCGGCTGAAGGAGCTGATCGCTGACGGCATCCTCGCGGCAACGCCCGCCGGATCCACCGCCTACAACCTTTCCGTGAACGGGCCCATCCTCCCGCTCAACGCCCCTCTCCTGGCCCTCACGCCGATCTCGGCCTTTCGGCCGCGACGGTGGCGCGGCGCGCTGATTCCGGACTACGCGAAAATCCAGGTCGAGGTGCTGGATGCGGAGAACCGGCCCGTCAGCGCCGTGGCCGACCACACCGAGTTCCGGCACGTCTCCCGGGTCCATGTCTCCATGGACAGGAGCGTCGACCTGGTGATGCTCCATGATCCCGGCCACAGCCTGGATGAACGCATCCTGCGCGAGCAATTCGGCTGAGGCACTTTCCCGACACTCACGCCCAACAAGGACAATCTCATGCACGATGAGAGCAGCAGACACCCCCGCGGCGGTCTCTACTTCGAGGATTTCACCATCGGCACGACCATCAAGCATCGCCTGACCCGCACGGTGACGCAGATGGACAACATGTTGTTCTCGAACATGACCCTCAATCCGCAGCCGCTCCACATCGACGCGCATTTCTGCGCCACCGAGACGGAATGGGGCAAGCCGCTCATGAACTCCCTGTTCACCCTCGGCCTGATGATCGGCATCTCGGTCAACGACACGACGGTGGGCACCACGATCGCGAATCTCGGCATGACCGACGTGAAGTTCCCGGCTCCCCTGTTCGAAGGCGACACCGTGAACGTCACCACCGAGATCGTCGCCAAGCGGGAATCCAGGTCCCGGCCGGATGCGGGCATCGTCGACTTCATCCACCGCGCCTACAAGCAGGACGGCGCCCTCGTGGCCGAGTGCCGCCGTCAGGCGTTCATGCGCAAGCGAGGCTCGTGATGCGCTCCCTCCTGTTCGTCCCAGGCGATAGCCAGCGAAAGCTCGAAAAGGGCCTCAACTCGGGCGCCGATGCACTGATCATCGACCTGGAGGATTCCGTCGATCTCGCGGCCAAGGAAGAGGCGCGTCGCGTCACGGCCGCCTTCCTGTCGGATACGCGCGACCAGACAGACAGGCCGCGTCTTTATGTGCGCGTCAACGGTTTGACGACCGGCCTGATCGATGCGGATCTCGACGGGGTCATGCGGGCTGTGCCCGATGGCATCGTGTTGCCCAAGACAGTTGGCGGCGCCGACGTATCCCATCTGGGCGCGAAGCTCGCGGTCCGCGAGGCGGAATTCGGCCTCGCGGATGGGGGCACCCGCATCCTGGCCATCGCGACCGAGAACGCGCTCGGCGTCTTTGCGCTCGGCACCTTCGCGGGGGCGAGCCATCGGCTCATGGGGCTGGCCTGGGGCGGCGAGGACCTGTCGGCCGACATCGGAGCAGAGACCAACAGGGACGACCACGGGGCCTATACGGAGCCCTACCGGATCGCCCGCGCGCTCACCCTCCTGGGAGCCGCCGCCGCAGCGGTCGACGCAGTGGATTCGGTCTATACGAACTTCCGCGACATGGACGGATTGGCGGCCGAATGCCGGCAGGCGCTGCGCGACGGGTTCGTGGCCAAGATGGCGATCCATCCGGCCCAGGTGCCGGTGATCAACGAGGCCTTCACCCCCTCGACAGAGGCCCTTGCGAGGGCGCAAGCGGCCATCGACGCGTTCAAGGCCAATCCGGGAGCCGGCGTCGTGGGCGTGAACGGCGAGATGCTCGACCGCCCGCACCTGCTGCGGGCCGAGAGGCTGCTCAGCCGGGCGCAAAAGCCGTGAGACGCGCAGCCGCTAGCCGCCCGGGCGAGTGATGGAAAACTTCGTCTCGGGCGTGGCGACGAAATAGTCCCGGTAGCCCGACCGGGCGATGGGACGCATGGCGGCGGTGTCCACCAAGCCATCGACGATGAACCGATCGTCGATGTGGATGCCGACCACCTGCCCGATGACCAGATAATAGCTCGGCTCCCCGCCCTGGAGCGGCGTCAGCGGCACGGTCTGGAGCCACTTGCATTCGAGCGCCGCCAGGGCATCCCCCACCCGGGGCGGCTTTACGAGCCGCGACGGAGCGGGCGTGAGCCCCGCATGGAGCATTTCGTTCTCACCCCGGGGCAGAACCGCCGACGTGGCATTCATCTTGTCCCGCAGGTCGAAGGTGGCCAGGTTGCAGACGAATTCCCCCGTCTCCTCTACGAAGGTCAACGCGTCCTTCCGCCCAGCGGAGGAGAACGCCACCATGGGCGGGCGCTCCGAGATCGCGTTGAAGAAGGAGTACGGCGAAAGATTGATCTCCCCCTTGGCGCTCATGCTGGTGATCCAGCCAATGGGCCGGGGTGTCACGATCGCCTTGAAGGGATCGTGCGGCAGGCCATGATCGTTGGCGGCGGTCTCGTAGAACATGGCTATGCCTAAAAACGGGTCACGATGTCGGCGAGGTTGGGCCGGGGCCGGTCGGCCTGCTGCTCCTTGGCCGTGCCGATATGGATGAAGCCGGCGATCCGCTCCTCCGCCGAGAGGCCAAGCGCGTCCAGCACCCGCCGGTCGAAGGCCGCCCATCCGGTCAGCCATGAAGCCCCAAAGCCAAGCGCCGTCGCGGCGTTCAGCAGGTTCATGCACACGGCGCCCGCCGACAGAACCTGCTCCCAGTCCGGGATCTTCACATGAGGCACGACCCGCGACACGACAGCGACCACCAGGGGCGCCTGAGCGAACCGCCCCCGCTCGGTTGCAACCTGCTCGGGGGTCGCATCGGGATTGTCCGCCTGGAAAGCCGTCGCCAGGATCTCGCCGAGCCGGTGGCGGGAGTCTCCCTGAATGAGGATAAAGCGCCAGGGCACGAGCTTGCCATGGTCCGGCACCCGGGCCGCAACGGTCAGAAGGGTCTCGATGTCCTGCTCGCCGGGACCAGGCTCCCCGAGCCAGCGGGCCGGGACCGAGCGCCGCTGCTGGAGGCGGGAAAGGCTATCATTCATGGGCTCTTCATCCGGCTTGGATAATGTGGAAGAGTGGAGATGGACGCAGACGGAACGTCCGGGTGCATGAAAAGCCGAAAAACTTGCCATGCTCTCGCCGTCTTGATGCGCTTGAAGCGCGAGCGTCCCAAAGATTGGGGCCGCTGCGCATAACAACCGGCAGCGGATGTATAGGGGGAGTGCGGCAAGAGGCCAAGCGGGTTTCCAGCCTTTGGCGAGCGATCGGCGGCATAGATGCCCTTGCGGCAGTGCAGCCCGGCTTGCCCGGTGGGTTGGGTCACGACCATAAGTTGGCGAAGCGTCGCTTTCAAAACAATGCGTACATCCTATCTCGAACCAGATGGGCAGCTTGAGCCCGGCCTGTGGTCCACGCGGCAAACCATCCTGGCCTTCGGCCTAATCCTCGCCGTCTGGGCCGCCGCTGCGGCCGTCTGGCCCCTGACCGGCTCCGTCGTTCCGTGGGATTCGAAGAACCAGTTCTACCCCACGCTCCGGTACCTCAGCGCGGCCCTGGCCCACGGGGAACTTCCCCTTTGGAATCCCTACCATTTCGGCGGGCACCCCTCAGCGGCTGATCCGCAATCCCTGCTGTTCACCCCTTCCATGCTGCTGTTCGGCTGGCTCGTCCCAGAGCCGTCCATGCAGCTCTTCGACCTGGTGGTCCTCGCGCACTTCCTGCCCGGCGCTCTTGCCATGGTGCCCCTCTTCCGCCGCCGCGGATGGCATCCGGCGGGCGCGGTGGTGGCCGCTATCGTGTTCATGCTGGGAGGCGCCGCCACGGCCAGGCTTCAACATACCGGCATCATCCTGAGCTACGGCTTCTTCCCCCTGGCCCTCTGGCTCCTCGAGAAGGCGCTCGACCGACGCTCCTACAGGTTCGGCGCGATGTTCGCGGTCGTGGCCGCCGTCATGACCATCGGCCGGGATCAGGTGGCGTTCCTGTGCGCCCTGACGCTGATCGGCGTCGCCGTCCATCGGATCGTCGCGTCCGCGCAGCCCCTGGCTTATTTCAAGTCCCGTCTCGGGCTCCTGACCACCATGGCGGTCATCGGCGGCGGGCTGCTGGCCGTACCCGTCATTCTGACCATGCAGTTCCTGGCGACCTCGACCCGGCCCTCCTTCGGTTTCGGCGTCGCCGCCATGGGCTCCCTGCCCCCCGAGAGCCTGGCGACGATCCTGTTCGGCAATGTCTTCGGGTCCCTGCGCTGGACCTACGATTACTGGGGCCCTGACTGGCATAGCCTGGCCGAGGGCACCTGGACGGACCGGGCCACTAACTATCTCTTCATCGGAACCATCCCGGCGCTCTTCATCGTCTGGCACGGGATTGCGGGCGGACGACTTTTCGCCCGCGAATTCCGGTTCTTCCTCATCATGGGAATCGCCGCCCTGCTCTACGCATTGGGGCGCTATACTCCTGGCTTCGAGGTCATCTTCGACTACATGCCGGGCGTAAACCTCTATCGTCGCCCGGCCGATGCTACCTTCCTGGTCAACATCGCCCTTGCGTTCTCGGCAGGCTACCTGGTCCATCGCTATGTGACAGAAGGGCATCCGAGCTGGAGCACCGCCGCGCTCAGCCGCCTCAGGATCGTCCTGCCCATGATTGCTTTCGCACTTGTGGTCGCGGCGATCGCAAGCGCCATGGGGTTCGCCGTTCAGGGCAAGCAGGTGCCGCTCGCCATGCGCGAAGTGGGCCTTGGCCTCACGGCCGCAGCCCTCGCCATGGGGTTGCTGGTGCGCTTCGGCAGCCAGCAACGCTGGCGTGAAGCCGCAGCCTTCGCGTTGATCGCCCTGACAGGCGGCGAACTGATCGCAAGGCATGCGGCCTCCCCGATGAATGCCGAGCCGGCTGAGCGCTATGCCGTGTTTCGACAGCTTCCTCCTGAGCAGCTCCAGGGCCTGCAGATCCTGAAGCGGGAACTGGCCGAGCGGCACGGCCAGGGCGAATATCCCCGGGTTGAGATCCTGGGCCTCGACGGACCGTGGCAGAACGCCTCCATGGTTCTCGAGCTCGAGGACATCATCGGATACAACCCGCTCCGGCTGGCCGACTACGAGCGCGCGGTCGGCCCCGGCGAGAACGCGGAGGATCCGAACCTGCGCCAGTTCCCGGCCATGTTCCGCGGCTACAAGTGCCGGCTCGCGAGCCTACTCGGGCTGGAATATCTCGTGCTCGACCGCCCGATCGAAAAGCTGCCGCGCCACTTCCCGCGCCTCAACGGGGCGGAGGTGGTCTATGGGACAGGCCAGATGTGGATCTACCGCCTGAACACGGAGAGCCCACGCGCCTACCTGGCTCACCAGGTTACTCCTGTCGATTCGGAGGCGGTTCTCGACCAGGAGGAACTGCCGGATTTCAACCGTCGCACGGAAGCTTTGGTGGACGACAGCAGCATGCGTCTGCTCAAGGGCCGGTACGCGTCGAGCCAGATGGGCAACAGCCCCGACACAGCCAAGGGCAAGGCGAGCATCGTCAGCTACGGGCGCAACTCGGTCGTCATCGACGTCGACAGCACCGAAATGGGCGTCCTCGTGCTCCACGACATCTTCTATCCGGGTTGGGAGGTGTCGGTCGACGGCGAGCGCAAGCCCGTCCTGCGCACCAATCTGCTGTTCCGAGGGGTCGAGGTTCCGGCAGGACGGCACCGGGTCGAGTTCCGGTTCCGCCCCCTCTCGGTCGAGAATCTCCTTGCGGCGGCGTCCGATATCGTCAACAGCGAGGAAGAGCTGATGAGGACGGCGACAGCCGCCGCCTCGATCCGCTGATGGACGTTCGATGACGCGCTTCGTGACACCCACTTTGGCAGGCCTCATGGCGCTGCTCGTCTGGTCTACCGCGACGGCGCAGACTCCGGCCGTACCGTCGTTGACGCAGAACCCTCCCCCGATCCCGGTCGGCAGGGTCACGGTGAGCGCCAGCGCGGTGTTCGCCGACAACAATCAGCCGATCCGCTCCGGTCTCGTCTGGCGCGTCTATGAGGATCGCGGCGACACGGTCCAGCCGAACATCGTCAGCCGCTCCAGCAGCCCGACGCCGACCTTCAACTTGTCTCCGGGCAACTACATCATGCATGCCGCCTATGGGTTCGCGGGCGCTTCCAAGCGCCTGAGCGTCCAGGCAGGGATCCTCACCGAACGGCTGACTATCAGCGCCGGCGCGCTACGCCTGAAGGGCGCCGTTGGAGAGAGTCCCATTCAGCCAAACAAAGTCTCGTTCGCGATCTATGTCCCGATGGCCCAAAACTCCGAAGGCCGCCTCGTGATCGCGAATGCCAAGGCGAACGAGGTCATCCGTCTGCCTGAGGGCACATATCACGTGGTGTCCACCTATGGCGACGCCAACGCCATCATGCGCAGCGACCTCAAGGTGGAATCGGGCCGGGTCACGGAGGCAACCCTCAATCACCGCGCCGCCACCGTCACGTTGAAGCTGGTCGGAAGCGCAGGGGGCGAGGCTTTCGCCGGAACTGCGTTCAGCGTGCTCACCCCGGGCGGCGACGTGATTCGCGAGGCGATTGGCGCGTTCCCATCCGTGACCTTGGCGGAAGGCGACTACGTTCTGATCGCCCGCCACGAGGGCAAGGTCCACACCCGCGACTTCAAAGTGGAAAGCGGCCTCGACCGGGACATCGAAATCGTCGTCCCGCCGACCTGAGGCGGGTGGTGTCCTACGCGATTCGCCCGCAACCTTCAGGATGAAGGTTGGAGCTGTCAGCCGGTCTCAGAAGCACCTCACCTGACGTTTTGCCTGAACCTTTCCGCTCTGCCCGCATTACCCGGACTCTGACGTTTGGTCGAGCCGGGCATGGAAAATCCGAGCCTTCATGGCGTGGCCCTCACCGGGAGCACTTTCATGAAGATCTCAGAAATCATGACGCGCAACGTCCGCGTGGTCGGGCCCGATCGCACCATCCAGGAAGCCGCAAGGATGATGGATGAGATGAATGTCGGCGTCTTGCCCGTCTGCGACGGCCGTCGGCTGAGAGGGATGATCACCGACCGGGACATCACGGTCCGCGCCACCGCCGCCGGCCTTCCGCCGGACACGACACGGGTGCGCGATGTCATGTCGGACAATGTCTGGTGGTGCTTCGACGACGACGACGTCAACCACATCGTCGAACTGATGAGCGATCATCAGATCCGCCGTCTTCCCGTGGTCGATCACGACAAGCACCTCGTCGGGATCGTGGCCCTGGGCGATCTCGCGACCGACAGCGAAGGCCAAGCTTCGCAGGCGCTTCACCGGATTTCCACCCCGTCGGAGCCCGACCGCACGGGAACCCTGTCGTCCTCTCGCGCCGACCAGACGCGGGACCGCAGGCCCTCTCCCCTGACAGGCGACGAGCGCCGCGAGTTGGAACGGCGCATGCGCGACGACCGCGACGATGATGACCGGCGCCATCGGCCCAACGATTATCGCGAACTAGGCCATCGGGTTGGCCAAAGACAGGCCGGTTCCGGCGACCAGTTCCGCTTCCGGGAGGAGGACGACGTGCGGGCAGCCTTCGGTCCTTTCGGCCATCCCGGCGAGGAAGGACGTCGCGACGCCCGCATGCCAGGCGGATTTGGGGGCGACGGCTACCAGAGCTATGGCGATGAATATGCCGGACGGGGCTCCGCCGGCCGTGGCTTCCGCCCCCGCAGATACGGGGCCTCGACCATCACTGGCGAGCGCGCCCGGCCCGGCGACGACAGCAGCGAAACGGATCGCCGCATGCAGGACCGGGAGCGCACCTGGAGCCTCGTCAACGAAAGGCGGGACCACAGCAACTACGGCATGGGTCCGGGCAATAACCGGTTCGGAAACGACGCGACCGCGAGCCGCGGCGAGGTTCGCCGGGGTGAGCGTCAGGGCCGTGGGCCGCGCAACTATCAGCGCTCAGACGACCGCATCCGCGAAGACGTGAACGAGCGCCTGACCGACGACGTCCGCGTCGATGCATCGGAAATCGAGGTGACGGTTCAGAACCGGGAGGTCACTCTCTCGGGCACCGTGCGCGACCGCAATGAGCGGCGCTGGGCCGAGGACATCGCGGAAGCCGTCTCCGGCGTGACCCATGTGCAGAACAACCTGCGGGTCGGCCAGCGGCAGGCCGGACACGCAACCGGCACGGCAGGCGCTACAGCCGGATCGCCCTCCGGCGGCCACACCGCAGGAAAAGGCGGTCGTCAGCGGCAGACGACGTAGCGGCCCAATCGGCTGAAGATCCGACACGATGAACGCCGCCGCTTCTCTCCTCCCCCTTGCGTCTGTTCATTCTGAACAGCGGGGAGGAGGTGGAGGTGGGGGGTCGTAACGTCAAAGCTCTTAGCTTCGTTGTCGAGGCGTGAGGCTGCTACAGCCTCACCTTTCCCGTGTGGGAGAGGTCGAGCGCAGCGAGGGTGAGGGGTTACGCCCTCTCCGAATAACAACGCCCCTCACGGTCCGACCTCTCCCCATGGGAGAGGTGGTAGCGCCGGACTCTCAACCCGTCTCACCACCCCCACCCTTATCCCTCCCCGCAAGGGGGAGGGAGTTTAGGTAGTGCATCGTCAGACGCTCCGCCCTCCCTTCGATGAAGAGGGGGCCGCGCAGTCACGCCACCGTGCGCTCGACCACGTGATGCCCGTCGAGGGTCGCATGTCCTTGCGGCTCAGAGACAGCCCTGGCGGCGCGCTTGCGGTCGGGCGTGACCGCTTCCGCGACCAGTGCCTGCAAAGCCCCGTCGAGGGTCATGGTCTTCTGGTCGGGACTTCCGAGGCGGCGGATCGATACCGTCCGCTCGGCCGCTTCCTTACGACCGACCACGAGCAGCACCGGCACCTTGACGAGGGAGTGCTCGCGAACCTTGTAGTTGATCTTCTCGTTGCGCAGATCCGCCTCGACGCGCAGGCCTGCATCCTCGAGAGTCCTGACCACCTCCATGGCGTATTCGTCGCCTTCCGACGTGATGGTCGCGACCACCACCTGAACCGGCGCGAGCCAGAGCGGGAAATGTCCTGCGAAGTGCTCGATCAGGATGCCCGTGAAGCGCTCCATGGACCCGCAGATGGCACGGTGGACCATGACGGGCGTCTTCTTCTGGCCGTCTTGGTCGACATAGAACGCGCCGAAGCGCTCCGGCAGGTTGAAGTCCACCTGCGTGGTGCCGCACTGCCAGTCACGGCCGATGGCGTCGCGCAGCACGTATTCGAACTTGGGACCGTAGAAAGCCCCCTCGCCGGGATTGATCGCCGTCTTGATGCGCCCGCCGGACTGGTCCTCGATCTGCTTGAGCACGCGAGTCATCACCTCCTCGGCATGATCCCACATCTCGTCCGTGCCGACGCGCTTTTCCGGCCGGGTGGAGAGCTTCACGACGATCTCCTCGAAGCCGAAATCGCCGTAGGTCGAGAGGATCAGGTCGTTGATCTTCAGGCATTCGGCCGCAAGCTGATCTTCGGTGCAGAACACATGCGCGTCGTCCTGCGTGAAGGCGCGAACGCGCATGAGGCCGTGCAGCGCTCCCGAAGGCTCGTAGCGGGAGACGGAGCCGAACTCGGCAAGGCGCAGCGGCAGGTCGCGGTAGGACTTCAAGCCATGCTTGAAGATCTGCACGTGGCCCGGGCAATTCATCGGCTTGATGGCGAAGACGCGATCGTCCTCCGTCTTGGTGACGAACATGTTCTCCCGGTACCAGCCCCAGTGACCCGAGGTCTCCCACAGAGCCTTGTCGAGGATCTGCGGCGCGTTGACCTCCTGATAGTCGCCCTTGAGGCGGCGGCGCATGTAGGAAATGAGCTCCTGGAACACCGTCCAGCCCTTCGGGTGCCAGAACACGACGCCTGGTCCCTCCTCCTGGAAATGGAACAGGTCCATTTCCCGGCCGAGCCGCCGGTGATCGCGCTTCTCGGCTTCCTCGAGCTGCCTGATGTAGTTGTCGAGGTCTTCCTGGGAGGCCCAGGCGGTGGCGTAGATGCGGGTCAGCATCGGGTTGTTGGAATCGCCGCGCCAATACGCTCCCGCCACCTTCATGAGCTTGAAGGCGTTGCCGATCTTGCCGGTCGAAGTCATGTGCGGGCCGCGGCAGAGATCGAACCAGTCTCCCTGGAAGTAGATCTTGAGATCCTGGCCTTCCGGAATCGCGTCGATGAGCTCGATCTTGTAGGTCTCGCCCTTCTCGGCGAAAACCTGCTTGGCCTTCTCGCGGCTCCAAGTCTCCTTGGTGAAGGGTTTGTCCTTGGCGATGATCTCGCGCATCTTCGCCTCGATGGCGGCGAAATCCTCCGGCGTGAACGGCTCGGGACGGGCGAAATCGTAATAGAACCCGTTCTCGATGACGGGCCCGATGGTCACCTGCGTTCCCGGATAGAGCGCCTGCACGGCCTCCGCCAGAACGTGCGCGGCGTCGTGCCGGATCAGCTCCAACGAGCGCGGGTCCTCCCGGTTGAGGAACTCGATCTTCGCATCCTGCGTGATCGGATCGGCCAAATCGGCGACGGTGCCGTCGAGCGCCATGGCGACCGTGCGCTTGGCCAGCGACTTGGCGATGCCTTCGACGATCTCGCGCCCGGTGATGCCAGGGGAATATTGACGCTGGGCGCCATCAGGGAATGTCAGGGTGATCATATGAGCTTTCTCCTGGCTCACTCCTGCCAACGGAGCAGGTAAGCGGGGCCGACGGTTTGTTCGGAAAAGCGAGATCAGCCGCCGTCAGGTTCGACCGCCTCGCAGGTGATCGGGGGAGCATTGACGCCCCGCCAGCGACCATAGGCCCAGGGCTTATACCAGGCCGCCGTTTCGGGCAATGTTTCAGGAACGATGTCGAGCCCCGAGGTACCGAACGGCCCGCAGCGGCAGATCCGAGCTGCGCCCATCCAGCCTCCTGCCCAGAAGCCGTGCCGTTGGATCGCCTCGTCGGTATATTCCGAGCACGACGGCAAGTGCCGGCACTGGCGGCCTATGAGGCCGGACAAGGTCAGCTGGTATCCGCGGATCGCCCAATGGGCCGCCTGCTGGACGGGGCTGGGCGAGGAGTTCGGCACGTCACTCGCCGCCCGCCGCCCGGCGCGCCTCGATCTGGTTCAGTGCATCCACCACCGCATCGAAGGTCAGCAGAATGGAAGCGTGGCGGGCCTTGAAGTCCCGCACGGGCTCGAGCACCTGAAGGTCGGCCCATTTGCCGGTCGGGGGCTCCCCGTTTTCCTTCAGCATCCGGGTTGCCGCTTCGCGGATCTGGCGCAGCTCTTCGGCGGTCGATCCCAAGACGTTCCGACCCATGATGGAAGATGAAGCTTGGCCGAGGGCGCAGGCCTTTACGTCATGCGCAAAGTCGGTCACAACATTTCCGTCAAGCTTGAGATCGACCGTTACGGTAGATCCGCATAACTTGGAACGTGCGGTCGCCGTGGCATCAGCCTGCTCCAGCCGCCCAAGATGCGGGATGCTGGCGGCGAGTTCGAGGATGCGGCGGTTGTACAGATCGTTCAGCATCGGCCTGACGGGGTGACAAGACAGGGCTACCTACCCAATATAGGCATACAAATCGATTGCTGCGACTCGGCCAAGTCAAGTGCCTTACGCGGTGTAGTGGAAACGTCCAGGGCCGCGCGGCCCAGTAGAGTTGTAGAAAGGCTCCACATGAACGATGTGGTTAAGTCCTTGTCCCCGCGTCTGCCCGCAGCCGCCGACAAGACCGCCGAACGTCCCACCAGGGAGGAAGCCGAAGCGGCTGTCCGCACCCTGATCCGCTGGGCGGGTGACGACCCGCAGCGAGAGGGCCTGCACGATACGCCCAAACGGGTCACGAAAGCCTTCCGGGAATTCTACTCCGGCTATCAGGACGATCCGAAGGAAGTCCTGAACAAGATCTTCGCCGAGGTCGAGGGCTACGACGATATCGTTCTGGTCCGCGACATACCGTTCTATTCGCATTGCGAGCACCACCTGGTGCCGTTCTATGGCATGACGCACATCGCCTATTATCCGACCAAAGGCGTCGTGGGCTTGTCCAAGCTTGCTCGCCTGGTGGAAGTCTATGCCAGGCGGCTGCAGACGCAGGAATCCATGACGGCGCAAATCGCCGCAGCCATGGAGGAAGCGCTCGAGCCGCGCGGCGTCGCCGTGATGATCGAGGCGGAGCATATGTGCATGTCCATGCGGGGCGTGCAGAAGGCCGGCGCCATGACGCTGACCACCCAGTTCACCGGCGCGTTCAAGAACGATCCGGCAGAGCAGGTGCGCTTCCTTACGCTCGTCCGGCACGGCAAGGTCTGAGGCTTCCCGGCTGATACCAACGTCAAACCATCGATGGGCCGATACGGCTTCCCCCGAGATCACTCATGTGCGCGATCAACACTTTTCCCGCTCCGGGCCCCAAGGCCGACCTTGAGGAGGGAACCGTCCTCTCTCCACGATTCGGAGCTGACGGATTGATCACCTGCGTGACGACGGAAGCCACAACCGGCGAACTGCTCATGGTCGCGCACATGAACGCCGAGGCGCTCGCGAGAACCGTTCAAACCGGCGAGGCGTGGTATTGGTCGCGCTCCCGGCAAGAGCTGTGGCACAAGGGCGCAACAAGCGGACAGGTTCAGACGGTTGTCGAGATGCTGGTCGACTGCGACCAGGATGCCATCTGGCTCAAGGTGAAGGTCGCCGGCGACGGCGGCTGCTGCCATACGGGTCGGCAATCCTGCTTCTACCGAAAGATCGAAGTTACGCACGGAGAGACGAGGCTCGTCGTCGCGTAGGCGCTCCGTTGCCCTTCCGGTCCCTTTGGACCGCGGGAGGCGTCGGACTCGCTCGCGTGTGACCGTCTCCCCTCGAAGCTTGGAGGGGTGGAAATCCCGCGCCTGGGGTTTAAGAACCTCTGGATGAGACACAAAGACCTTCCCCTGGCGCGCGTCGCCGCGAGCGCGATCTTCTTCGGCAACGGGTTCGGCATCGGCACCTGGGCGGCCCAGCTGCCTCGGTTCAAGGCCGCGCTCGGCCTGTCGGATGGCCAGCTCAGCCTTGCGCTCCTGGCCTTTGCGCTTGGGGCGATCGTGCTCATGCCGATCGTCGGGTGGGTGACGGCCCATGTGGGCAGCCGAACAACCACGCTCGTGGCGGCCTTCGCCTTCGCGGCCGCTCTCGTTCTTCCAGGTCTTGCCACTAGCCTTCCCTTTTTCGTGGCCGCCTCGCTGCTGGCCGGAGCCTGCAACGGGGCCATGGACGTCTCCATGAACACCAACGCCACCGTGGTGGAGCGCGCCTGGAGCCAGCCAATCATGTCGTCGTTCCATGCCTTCTTCAGCCTCGGGGGTCTCGCGGGAGCGGCCAGCTCGGGCCTTCTGATTTCCGTCGGTCTCGACATCCTCCCGACCCTGCTGCTGGCCTGCCTCGGCATGGGAGCGCTCTTTCTGGCAGTGTCGTTCTGGACCCTAAACGAGGCCGAGAAGGCCACCGATGGGCATGGTTTTGCCTGGCCGCGCGGAGCAATCGTGGGCCTCGCCTTCGTGACCATGCTGTGCCTCCTGGTGGAGGGGGCCATGGCCGATTGGACGGCGATCTACCTCCAGACCGTCACTGGGGCGTCCCTGGAGACTGCGGTGGCAGGCTTCGTGGGCTTTTCCCTCACCATGACGATCTGCCGGTTCATGGGCGACTTCGTTGTGCGCCGTCTGGGCCGCATCCGCACCGTCCAACTAGGTGGCCTTCTGGCGGCGCTCGGCATCGCACTCGCCATGGGCGTGCCGCAGCCCTTCCCGGCCACGATCGGCTTTGCCTTGGTGGGGCTGGGCCTCGCGAACACCGTTCCGGTGCTGTTCAGCACCGCCGGCGAGACCAAGGGCGTTGCTCCCAGCATCGGCGTCGCCATGGTGGCAACGCTCGGCTATGCGGGCCTGTTGCTGGGCCCTCCTCTCATCGGCTTCGGCGGTGACGCCATCGGCCTGCGCCCGGCCCTGAGCCTGCTCATCATTTGCGCCGTCACGATCATCCTCTTGTCCCAACGCACCCTGCGTCCGGCCACTGTTTAGTTTCGGCCGGACGCCCTAAATGAAACTTTGAGGCATCGTTCATCAGGTCTTCACGGTTGAGGCCCGAAGATCGAAGGGCCTTGGAGTGTGCAGTCATGTTGTGGGACGGTATTGCCCGGCGCAGCGCCGGGTCAGGTGGCGGTGGGGGAACAACCGAAATGCATGCGCCGGTCGAGCGCGACCCCAGGACGAGGCTCAAGATTGGACTGGCGCTCGGCGGCGGCGCCGCGCGGGGCTGGTCCCATATCGGCGTCATGCGGGTGCTCGCAGAGGCCGGGATCGCACCGGATGTGATCGCGGGCTCGTCCATCGGAGCCGTCGTGGGAGGCTGCTACGCTGCCGGAAAGCTCGACGAACTCGAGACCTTCGCCCTTTCCCTGACGAAGCGCCGGGTCATGGGTCTGCTCGACTTCCACATCGCCGGCTCCGGGCTCATCGCGGGCGGACGCCTGCAACGGCTTCTCGAGCAGGATCTCACGGACCAGCGGGTCGAGTCCCTTCCCGTCAAGTTCTGCACCATCGCCACGGAGCTTTCCAGCGGCCACGAGATCTGGCTGACCCGCGGCCCCCTCGTCCAGGCCATGCGCGCATCCTATGCGCTGCCGGGCATCTTCAACCCGGTCATGATCGGCGGGCGCTGGCTTATGGACGGCGCGCTGGTCAACCCGATTCCCATCACGGCCGCCCGCGCGCTCGGGGCGGAGATCGTGATCTGCGTCAACCTCAACGGGGAAGTCCGCGTCCGCGGAACGGTCATCCAGTCCTACGATGCGGAAACGGCCATCGAGCAGGAGATCGACGAGGCTATCGAGGCTCCCCGCCGATGGGGCATCTTCCCGGCGGCCCGGGCCGAAAAGCCCCGCAGGCCTAACGCCCCGGGATTCGCAAGCGTGATGGTCGATGCCTTCAACATCACCCAGGACAGGATCGCGCGCTCGCGCCTGGCGGGCGACCCGCCGGACGTCATGATCGCTCCGAAGCTGGCCAAGATGGGTCTGTTCGAATTCCACCGGGCGGAGGAATGCATCGCGCTTGGACGCCAGGCGACCGAGCGCGCCCTGCCGGACATCATGGAAATCCTGCAGGAAGCGCAGGCCGTGTGATCACGCGGTAGCGATGTATTCCTTGATCGCCTGAGCCTCCGCCTCGATCTCCTCCAGGCGAAGCTTCACCACGTCGCCGATGGACACGATGCCCATGAGGGACCCGTTCTCGACAACGGGAACGTGACGGAATTTTTCCCGGGTCATGATTTCCATAATGTCGTTGATCTGGGTCTTCGTGGTGCAAGTGACGACCCTCTCGGTCATGAAGCGCGATACCGGCTCCGAGAGCGCCTGGGCGCCGTGATCCGAGATGGCTCGGACGATGTCCCGCTCCGAGACAATCCCCGAGACAGGCTGCCGGTCGTCGCAAACCAGAAGCGCGCCGATCTTTCGATCCGACAGGAGCTTGGCCGCTTCGCCGAGCGTACGATCCGGCTCGATGCTGACCACGTTGTTTCCTTTGATCGAAAGGATTCGGTTCACGATCATGTTCGCCTCCCTCAAGCGCACAGCAGAGGCTTTCATCCTCCGCATCGGCAATGCCGAGAACGCGTTTCACCTCCCGTGACGGCCGGGACATGACCCTGCGTCGTCCGGTTATGATCCGGCGAAAAGGCGCTGGTTTCAAGCCGAGATGCGGCCGGGACGGGTCGGGAGAGGGTCGAGAAGCGGGAAAAGCGCCAACCCTACGAGAAAACCGCCGATATGAGCCTCCCAGGCGATGCTGGCATCGGTGACGCCGACGGGCTGCACGAACGCAAAGACGTAATTGGCCACGAACCAAACGCCCAGGAAGATCAGCACCTGCCGGTTGCGCACGATATCGGCCAAACCTTCCCTGAGGCGCTCGTGCGGCTGCGTCATTCGACCTTCCTCGACGAGCCAGTCCGCCGGCGCGAACATGAACCAGGATGCCGCCGCCATCATGCCGGATACGGCCGCCGATGCGCCGATCATCGGCAGGACCTGCAAAGGGTTGACGATCGTATACAGGATCGCGCCCCCCAAAGCGGATGCCGCCGCTAGGCTGAAGAAGCGCCAGGCCCCACATCGTCTGGCGATCGGCGTTCCGAAGGCCGCAAGCCAGACGCAGTTGATCAGCACGTGCGCCCAGGAGCCGTGCAGAAAAGCGTAGGTGAGGCCGGTCCAGGGACGGCCCTCCCCCTCGTTGAGAACGTACTGAGCCAGCATCGAAAGCGGAGACAAGGCCTCGTCAGGAACGCTTCCCTTAAGGGAGTTTATCACCTCTTCGGCTTGAACGCCTCCGAAGGCCACCGACCACCGGGCAGGAATGACCGCCCAATCGATGATCAGCTGGAAATCCGTGTCCTCCGACAGAAGCAGGCGCCCGGCGTGAATAGCCACGAGGGCGAGCACGCCGAAAGCGACGGCGGCCGGAAGGTTGAGGATGGGTTCGCGGGCCGGACGGGTCGTGCTGGATCTCATGGGATCTTTTCATGTCCGATTGCGCATCGCACCGCAATCGGACACTTTAAGGACGATAGGACGACGGTCTAAGGCCGATTCCCGCGATTCGCCGAATCATGCCTGTTCTTTAAGCCGGATGCACTGACTCGAAGCAGTTGACGCTACGGCAGGAATGGCCACCTAACCCAAAAGAATTTTTATTAACCTTAATGGAACCAACGCCGAGCGCGACGCGTTAACCCACCCTTTACTTTCCTCTTGAGCCCGCAATTCAACCGTGTCAGCTTAGTTAAAAGAACATTAACTTAGCTGGTGGGGCATGCGGCAAGGTTTTTTCAAGCGGTTCGATCTTTGTGGCCTAAGGGCGAAGGCGCTCACGGCCAAGTTCGTTAAAACGGCTGTTTTCAGCCTTTCCGTGGCATTTTTGAGCACGCCGGCACAGGCGCAAACCCTCGCCGCTCTCCCGAGCGCCAGCAACCCAATCGTTAATAAGGGTACGGCCAAGCCGATTCAGGGCTGGGTCAAGTTCTGCGAGAAGTTCCCGTCCGAGTGCTCCGTGAACCGCGCGGAACCGGAGGTCGTCGAGCTGACGCCCCAGATCTGGAAGTCAATCGTTTCCGTGAACCAGCGGGTGAACTCTTCCATCAAGGCCATCACGGACGCGGATCAATGGGGTGTCGTCGACGTGTGGGGCTTTCCCGATACTGGCAAGGGCGATTGCGAGGACTACCAGCTCCTCAAGCGCCGGATCCTGTCGGAGAGTGGCCTGTCGCGCCGGGCCATGCGCATGACGGTCGTGATCGACGAACTGGGCGAAGGACACGCGGTTCTGGTGATTCGCACCAGCCAGGGCGACTACGTCCTGGACAACAAGACCTCGTCGGTCCTGCCTTGGCACCGCACCGGCTACGTTTTCGTCAAGCGGGAAAGTCAGGAGACGGTTGGCTGGGTGTCGCTCGGCGGCATCACGTCCTCGCCGACCACGACGGCGAACCGCTGACGGCGAAATCCCGAGACCACGACAGGAAGCGGATCAATCGATCCGCTTCATTGCTTTTGCGAAGCGCTTCCAGTTTTCCACATAGTGCCGGGTGGACCATCGCAGCCGCTCGATGGCATCGTCGTCCAGCACCCTGATGGCTTTGGCCGGCGTCCCGACAATCAATGAATTGTCCGGGAATTCCTTGCCTTCCGTGACGAGCGCGCTGGCGCCCACGAGGCAATTCCGGCCGATGCGCGCATGGTTGAGGATCGTGGCTCCCATCCCAATCAGCGAATTCTCGCCGATCGTGCATCCATGCAGGATCGCGTGATGGCCGATGGTGCACCCTGCGCCGACGCTGAGCGGAGCGCCCTCATCCGTGTGGAGCAGCGCGCCCTCCTGAATATTGGTGGCGTCCCCGATATCGATCAGCTCGTTGTCGCCCCGAAGAACGGCCCCGAACCAGATCCCGACATCGAGTCCGAGCCGGACCCTGCCGATCACATGGGCATCGGGAGCGATCCAGTAGCGGCCCTGCTCGGGAAGGACCGGGGTGATCTCATCTAGGCTGTAGACCGGCATCTGGTTTTCGGAATGTTGGAGTGGCCGCAGGCGCGGGGGGCTGCAGCAGGATCCTCGTTCGAGAATTCTGCTGCGAATGGCCCGGTCAGTCCTCGAGGTCCGTGTCGAGGATCGCCATGGTGAAGTTGAAGGAGCGATCGCCGTCCTCGTCATCCACGAACAGAACGCCGACGAACTCTTCGCCGATATAAACTTCCGCCGAATCGGTCTTCTTGGGACGACCGACCACGCGGATCGAGTGGTTCGCAAAAGTCTGGCGCAGGTACCGCTCGACTTTCGCCATCTCCGTCTTATCCACTACAAACCCTTTCTACGTTTCACGGGTGCAGGCATTGCCATGCCCGGCCAACGCGGGCAAGCAGCGTTAGGTCCTGAAATCGGATAGGAACCGTCAGATCCCTTCCATCTCCGAGAGGAAGTGGTCCATGGATCTTGCAGGCTCGGCGCAACCGGCGCTGCCGATGACCTTGGCCGGGACGCCCGCCACGGTCGCGTTGTTGGGAACAGGCTTCAGCACCACGGACCCTGCCGCGACCCGGGCGCAATGGCCGACCTCGATGTTGCCGAGGATCTTGGCGCCGGCTCCGATCAGCACCCCGTGCCGGATTTTCGGATGGCGGTCCCCCCGCTCCTTGCCTGTCCCGCCGAGGGTCACGTTCTGAAGCATCGAGACATTGTCCTCGATCACGGCCGTCGAGCCGACCACCAGTCCCGTTGCATGGTCGAGGAAGATGCCGCGACCGATTCGGGCCCCAGGATGAATGTCGGTCTGGAAGACTTCCGAGGAGCGGCTTTGCAGGTAGAGGGCAAAGTCCTGCCGATCCCGACGCCAGAGCCAATGAGCCAGTCGATGGGTCTGGATGGCGTGGAATCCCTTGAAATACAGCACCGGCTCGATCACCCGGGAGGCCGCTGGATCACGGTCGAGGACGGCATTGATGTCCGCCCGGAACGCCGCCCCCAGGGAGGGATCGCTCTCGACCGCCTCCTGAAAGGCCTGCTCGATCAAATCGGCCGCAAGGGACGGGTGGGCCAGACGACCGGCGACCCGGTGTATCACGACGGCCTCGAGGCTCGGCTGTTGGAGGATAGAACCCAGTACGACGCCCGCAAGAGCCGGCTCCTCAACGACGATCGCCTCGGCCTCTCGCTTCAGCCGGTCCCAGAGAGGATCGAGGGTCGCAGCGACCTGATCCGCTGCCCCGGGCTTCATGTGAAACTGTGCCATGATCGTCTCCTGCAGGCGCTATAGGCCTTAGACCCTGCCGGTGCTTGGCCGGTAAAGGTAACATAAATAAGAACTCGCCGCTCCTTACCCTAGATCCTGTTGTGCCATGAGCATCTTTTTTTCGCCGACGCCCAAGCTCGCCGTTTCCCTCGACGGGCCCGTGGCGACCATCGCCATCGACAACACTGCCAAACGCAACGCGTTCGATCTCGACATGTGGAAGGCCCTCCCGCCGATCATGGAGGCGCTGGACCGGTGCGAGCAGGCGCGGGTCGTCATCCTGCGCGGATCGGGCTCGAATCCGTTCACGTCGGGTGCCGATATCGCCGAGTTCGAGACCGCGCGGGTGGATGCCACGAGCGGACGAATCTATGAGGCCCACAATGAGGCGGCCTTCTGGGCGGTGGCGCGCTGCTCGAAACCTGTGATCGCCATGATTCGAAGCTTCTGCCTCGGCGGCGGCTTCCGACTTGCGCTCTCGTGCGACCTGCGTGTCGCGGCGGACAACGCGGTCTTCGGGATCCCGGCCGCCCGGCTCGGGGTCGGATATCCGGCGGGAGCCATGCGGATCGTGACGGCTGCCGTCGGGGTTCCGGCCGCGAAGGATCTCTTCTTCACCGCCCGGAGGATCGATGCCCGCGAGGCCCAGCGTCTCGGCGTGCTTCAGCGCATGGTGAGCGATAGCGAGCTGGACGCGACGGTGCTGGCACTGGCCCAGGATATCGCCCAGAATGCGCCTCTGACGATCAAGGCCGCCAAGGCAGCCATCGATGCGGCGGCCGGCGTCGCAGGGCCGGACGCGGACCCGGTCGCACTCGCGGACGCGTGCTTCGACAGCGCCGATGCGGCCGAGGGGCGCAGGGCCTTTCTGGAGAAGCGCGTCCCGGTCTTTACCGGGCGGTAGCCGCGATCCGGGAGCCGGCTGGTTGCTCCTGCGTCTCCCGGCGATGGACGAAGTAGCGGTTCTTGAGGACGCCGGTCTGAGCCGAGATATCGCGACAGCTCGGCAAATCGAATGCGCGGTCCGCGATGAGGAGCCCGCCTGGCTGCAACACCCGCTCGATCAGGGGCGACAGATCCCTGGCGAGGGCGCGGTTCAGCTCCTCGTCGCCCGAGCCTATATCCGCGTGGACCAGCGCCGCCGAATGCTCCCCATGCTTTTCGATGAAGATCGGCAACGTCTCGAAAATATCGCCGAAGATCAGCCGACCATCCGGCGGAATGCAATCGGGATGAGCCGCGAGGCACCGCTCGAACGCGAAGATCTCGCGGCCGGCAAGGCGGGTTCTCAGGTGATCGTAGGTTCTTCCGTTGCCGAGCCCGAGCTCGAGAACGAGGCCGGACGGGGCGATCTCGCGGCTGGCCCAATCAAGGACGTCGCGCTGCGCGGTGAGCCGCCGGATGGCACTATCGAGACGGGTCATGTGCCAAACCTGTCAGAAGGGAACTTGAAACAAGATCGGGATAGTTCAACGGATTAGCCCTTGAGCCCTGAGGCGCTACGCGAGCAGTCGCGGAAGTCGCTTCCCTTGACGCCCTGCCGTAAAGCTTGCGCTCAAAATCTTCCGGTGGCTAGAGTTTTCCGTCCAAGCGCTCAGGGGCGGTTTGCCAGGAACTCGATCACGCCCTGCTTGTGGACCCGGTCACCGACAGCGAGGTTGTGGTCCCGTCCGGGAATGTCCAAGGCCCGCGCATTCGGCATCAGCTTGACGAGGTCGTGGGGAGAGCCGGCGACAGGATCGTTTGTGCCCACAGAGACAAGCACCGGCAAAGTGATGGACGCCACTTCGTTTTCCGTCAGCGATTGCCGCGATCCGCGGATGCAGGCCGCGAGCGCCTTGCGGTCGCTGCCATTCTGATCGGCAAAGGCGCGGAACATCCGCTGCATGGGGTCCGTCAGATCATCCAAGGACGGCGCCTCCATGGCATCGGCGATGCCGAGGGGCAGTCCCACTCCGGACACGAGATGAACGCCGAGACCGCCCAGGAGGGCCGATCGCATCCGATGGGGTTCCGCAAGCGCCATGTGGGCCGTGATCCGGGCTCCCATGGAATATCCCATGACGTCCGCCCGTTCGATGTCCAGGTGGTCGAGGAGACGGCGGGCGTCCTCGGCCATGACGTAGGAATCGTAGTCCTCCGGCCGATAGAGCTTTTCACTCTGGCCGTGGCCGCGATTGTCGAAGGCGATGACCCGGTACCCGGCCTTCGTCAGGGACTTGACCCAGAGTGTATTGACCCAGTTCACCGCATGGCTCGATGCGAAACCGTGGATGAGCAGGATCGGGTCGCCATGCCCCTCGTCGGGAGCGACATCGATATAAGCGATGCTGACGCCGTTGGAATTGAAGAAATGCATGGGACCGGAAGGGTTGCGAAGGTAGGAAACGTGCCGCGCACCCTAAGCCACAGGGCATCCCGGACGCAATCGTCCAAGAACATGGCGGTCATGCCTCGCCAGGCCCGGCGGACCGAAGCCCGGTCCCCTCTGGTCCTCCCTGGGGCGGGCCTTCGTGGGATCGGCTCCGCTAGCGGGAAAATGCTCTAGGCGCATGGCCACTGGGACATTATGGTGCGCCCAAATTTCTCGAGCGACGAGCAACGACGATGGCTGACAAAGGCACTCCCCACTTTCACAACGATCCGGGCGTTCCCGTCATTCGGGTGGGCACGAAGGAGCTGATGTGCATTGGGGCGACGCCTCCCCTCGATCACCCGCACGTCTTTCTCGACATGGGTACGGATCAGGAGGTTATCTGCTCCTATTGCTCGACCCTGTTCAAATACGATCCCTCCCTCAGGGTCACCGACGCCGCCCCGGCCGAGTGCTTCTGGGAAAACGTCGCCCCGTCCGGTCCCTGATCGCGCGCTGAGGTGGCCGCACTTTCCATCGCCGTCGCGGGCGCCGGCATCGGCGGGCTGACCGCGGCCCTCGCCCTTGCCCGGCGAGGTCATACGATCACGATCATCGAGCGCCGCACCGGCTTCACGGAAGTCGGCGCAGGCTTGCAGCTATCCCCCAACGCCAGCCGCATCCTGATGGATTTAGGCCTTGGCGCGGCCCTGCGGCGAGTCGTGACAGAACCCCCGCAGGTTGTCGTGCGCGATCTGGGATCAGGCCGGCCGATTGGCGCGGTGGCGCTGGGCGCGTTCATGCGCGAGCGCTTCGGCGCACCCTATTGGGTCGTTCACCGGGCCGAGCTCCAGACGATCCTTCTGGATGCGGTCCGGTCCACCCCATCCGTCAGGCTGGTCATGGGACGAACGGTCGAGACGGTCGAGGACAGGGCAGACCGGGCGGAACTGACCTTCGTGACCGGCAACGGCGCCCGGGAAAGCACCGCCTTCGACGCCGTCATCGGGGCCGACGGAATTTGGTCGACCGTGCGGCAGAGCCTCGGCGACTGCAGGAAGCCCGGTTATCGCGGCTCCATTGCCTGGCGCGCAACGATCGATCGGAATCGCGCTCCGGCGGAACTCGCAGGCGATGAAACAGGCCTATGGCTCGGCCGCCGCGGCCATGTGGTGCACTACCCGATTTCCGGCGGACGCCTGGTCAACATCGTCGCCATTACGAAAAGCCCCAGTCCGGTCGATGGCTGGGCCGCACCGGGCGAAGGGCGGGACCTGCTGGCTGGCTATGCGAACGCGGCCGCCGCCCTTCGGAAGCTTCTGGCCGAACCGGAGCAGTGGCTGCGCTGGTCGTTGTTCGATCATCCGGTCACCTCCCTGGCTAAGGGACGAGTTGCCCTGCTCGGCGATGCCGCACATCCGATCCTGCCATTTCTGGCGCAGGGAGCCGCTATGGCCATTGAGGATGCGGCCGCCTTGGCGTCCGTGCTGGACGCAGACGCACAAACCGTCCCATCGGCGCTCTCCACGTATGACAGCCAGCGCCGCGACCGCGTCAGCAAAGTGCAGCAGGCGGCGCGGCAGAACGGGCGCGTCTATCACATGGGCGGGCTCATGGGGTTCGCCCGCAATCAGGTCATGCGCCGGCTCGGACCGGAGGGCATGGCCACGCGCTATGCCTGGCTCTATGACTTTCGCCTCCTGGCCTGAGCCTCGCGCCGACTTGGCGACCGCCTGGGCTTGCGCTCTTCGCCCGGTGCCGATAACCGTCTTGAACAATGCGGACGTGGCGAAACTGGTAGACGCAAGAGACTTAAAATCTCTCGGGCCTTGCCCGTGCGGGTTCGATCCCCGCCGTCCGCACCAAGCGATCTTCCAGACTGGTCGACCAGCGCCTTACGGCGCCATCAGAGCCGCGGCCAGGACGCTGGCTACATAAGCCACGAGGATCCAGAAGGGGATAAGAACGACCCCTGACATCAGAAGGGCAAGCGAGACACCGAGGCTACGCATCACGAGGCTCCTACGCTCCAGAGACTCGAGGCTACGGCAAACCTTGTCGGCAAAATGTCGTCACTGGCGTCAAAAGCGGCCTTTCTTCGGCCGAA
Organism: Microvirga aerophila; assembly: GCF_003332305.1. Taxonomy (GTDB): domain Bacteria; phylum Pseudomonadota; class Alphaproteobacteria; order Rhizobiales; family Beijerinckiaceae; genus Microvirga; species Microvirga aerophila. The sequence continues at coordinate 36,899 of NZ_QOIO01000051.1, forward strand.
ACCGGATCAAGCAGCAGCGCCTCACCCGTCCGATTCGATCAGGGCCGCCGTTTCATCAATTGGGAGTACTACGAAGGTGACGGAAAGCGTAGCCCATATGCTTATGTGGCGCGCGTTGCGGGTTAATGAAGCGCAAACGTATGCTTTCTCGACGGTCAGAAGATTCGGAGGGAATATGCAGAACAATACGAACAACGCCACCCGTTTCACAAGCGTCACTGCGGACAGTTCAGGAATCTTATCTGAAATCGACTTGAAGATTCTGTGGGTCGCAAGAACATTGACCAATATCGATTTCGAATTCGAAGCTGAATTTTTCAGGCTCGAGAAGAGCCGTCTCGAAGGCGATCAGAAACAGCAGATCAGGGATGCGATCGCCTCAAGGCATCGCGCGAGGCGAGAGCCTTATGCGAAGCTCCTCCGGGAGCTTCAGGATCAGCAACGGCGTCAATCTCTGGCGGCCTGACAGGCTGGCGCTCCTTCTCTCACATCTGAGAATCCGGCGATTGGCTGCGTGCATAGGCTGATACGATCCACGATCATAACAGGTCTGCGCGTCGGCAATTTGAGGGATGGAAGCCGGCGCGACGGGAGAAGCCTACCCGTGGGCCCGAGAAGCCAGGCCGGCTCCCACCCTTATCTCTGACTAGCGCAATCCGAGGAAGGAAAGGATTGCGAGGACGACGACGATCGCCCCGATGATCCAAATGATGTTGTTCATGGCGTTGCTCTCCGGACATAGGATTCGATGTTTAGGCAACCGCTATTCAGGGTGTTCGTTCCCTCGGCGCGGATCATCGGCGCATTGCCAAGATGAGCTAATGCTCCGCCCCATGATGCAAACTCTGCGGCGCCATTTCGCAGAGCCAGACACGGCAGGCTTTCCCCTCTAAAGGAGTAGGGACACCCCTTGGTAGTCTTACGAAGTGATCAGCGGCGCTGCATCGTTCAAGAAAGTTCCACTGCGACTGCATAATTTGTGAGTGGAGGAAGAATGCCCAGCCATCAGAAAAATGCATCTGCGACCACCGGGAAGAACATCCTCAACGGGATGTACGCGGATGATCTCAAGTCGATGATGCAGGAACTTCTACGGACGCTTTCCAACATCGATCTGCAGCATGTGTCTGAACTGGACAGGCTTGATCGCAGCGCTACCGACAGCGAGCTCAAGCAACATATAAAAAGCAAGATCCGGGCTCGTCATCATGAACGGCGTGAGCCCTATGTGGCCCTGCTCTCAGAGCTGCGGCAGCACCAGCACAACCTGTCTCTCGTAGCCTGAGGCCGTTCTGTCCGGCTTGGCCGGTAGATCCAATAAGATCCGGCGAAAAGACCGACTGCCAGGGCGCCACGTCGCGCCCTGGCATTGCCGCACAGGCTCTTATTAGAGGCCGTTGGCTGTGGGATCAAAGTGCCTTTAACAACGAACTGAAATATAGTATCGAAATATACGTTCCGTTTATCAGAAGTAAATCTGCTGATTATTAACCGGAATAGGATAGGAAAGCACAAAACATCACGCTTTCCTGGGGCATTAAGGTGCTGCGTCAATCCTATTCGACTGCTTTCTCCAACTGGAGGTTTTCCACCAGGATCCTCTTGCCTGTCGCAGCGGTTACGCTCGCGGCCCTCAGCCTCGCCGCCTTTTCGATTTTTTGGGCTGTGCGCGAAAGCAATGATGTCTCCGTCGAGCGTCAGCTCAAGACCACCGACCGTACGATCCGGGCCATCGTGGGCGAACTCGCCCAGCAGCAGGAGATGGTGGCGGTCTGGAACGACGCCGTCGAGCAGGTCAAAAAGCCGGAGCTCGACCTGGACTGGATCGACGCCAACCTGGGGCCTTGGCTTTATCGCACGTTCGGCCAGGATCAGGTCTTTATCCTGAACGCCAGCGACGAACCGATCGACGCGACGATCAACGGAAACCACGTTTCGGTCGACACCTTCGAAGCTATTAGGCCCGGCCTCGATAGCCTGATCAAGGAGCTTCGAACCGGCTCTCGTCCTCAGGCGGACGCCCAGGCAAAATTGACCGGGAGCCCGTACCTGACATCAGGGAGAGCGGTTCACGAAGCTCACCTGCTCGACCTGCTCAACCGGCCGGCGGCCGCCAGCGCTATGCAGATCGTGCCGGATACGGATGACATGGTCCAGGAACCGGGCAGCGAATACGTTCTCGTCAGCGTGCGTTTCCTCGATGACAGCTTTCTCAAGCAGCTGTCGGACAGAAACCTCATCGAAGGATTGCGCTTCGCGCGATCCAACGAACCGCGCGAAGGCGAGGTATCCGTGCCGCTGCGCTCCGATTTCGGCGACATGATCGGCTATTTTCTGTGGCGGCCCGAGCTCCCGGGCACCAGGATCCTGTACGTGATCGGGCCAAGCGCCGCCGTGGTGTCCGCCCTCATGGTCGCCGTGATGGTGTGGCTCGTCCGCTCCCTCCACACTTCGACGTCGAGGCTGGAAGCGACAGTGGTCGAACTTCGTGCCAGCGAGGCCCATGCCCAGCACCTCGCCTTCCACGATGTGCTGACCGGCCTTCCCAACCGCGCCCTGTTCGATGACCGGTTCGAACAGGCCCTCGCCCGCACAAGGCGCGGCGAAAAGCTCGCGGTTCTGACGCTGGATCTCGACCGGTTCAAGAACGTGAACGACACCCTCGGCCACCATGCAGGCGACAAGCTGATCAGGGATTTTGGCGGACGGCTATCGGGGTTGCTTCGTGCCACCGACACCGTTGCGCGGCTGGGCGGCGATGAATTCGCGATCCTGCAAACGGACATCAGCGGCCGGATGGACGCAGAAAGCCTGTGCCTGCGCATCCTTGAAGCCGTTCACCAACCTTTTGATCTACTCAGCGGCCAAGCCTTCGTGGGCGTCAGCATCGGCGCCGTGATGGTTCCCGAGGCGGGGCTCGACCGTGTCGACCTCATGCGCAAGGCGGACATCGCCCTCTACCACGCCAAGCACGAAGGCCGCGATTGTCACCGTTATTTCGAGATGACGATGGACGAGACCGTCAAGCGCCGGGCGACGATCGAGGAGGAGTTGCGCGAGGCGCTGGCGTCGGGGACTGGGCTCAAGGTGTACTATCAGCCCCAGGTCGCGGCATCCGGGCATCCCATCATCGGGCTCGAGGCCCTGATCCGATGAGACCATCCCTCGCGCGGGATGATTTCGCCGGATCAGTTCCTGCCCGTCGCCGAGGAGACGGGTCTTATCGGTCCACTCGGCGAGATGGTCCTGCGGCAAGCCTGCATGACCGCGCGACGCTGGCCCGGCCTGTCGATTGCCGTCAACCTGTCGGCCAATCAGTTCCGGCTGAGCGGCTTCGCAGAACGGGTCATGGAGATCGTGCGTGAAACGGGCACGGACCCGAGCCAGATCGAACTGGAGGTGACGGAGAGCGTCCTCCTGGGAGACACCGTTACGCGCGACGCCCTGAAGACCCTGCGGGGCATGGGCTTCAAGATTGCCCTGGACGATTTCGGAAGCGGGCATTCGAGCCTGAGCTATCTGCGCCAGTACGAGGTGGACAAGATCAAGATCGACCGGTCGTTCGTCCAGCATCTTGGACATTCTGCCGACGCGGACTCCGCTGCCATTATCAGGGCGATCACGACCCTGGGCCGCACCATCGGCCTGACGGTCGTGGCTGAAGGCGTGGAGACGGAGGACCAGCGGCACTTCCTGGCGATGACCGGCTGCGATGAGTTACAGGGCTACCTGTTTGCCCGCGCCTTGCCGGAGGAGAAAATCGCGGCCCTGCTCGCCGACGAGCGGCGCTCGGGAATGACGGCCGGTCCAGCGACAAGCAATGGAAAGCGGCCGTCGTTTTCCTGATCGCCAGGCCGGCCTCAAGCACGACGCTTCGGGAACTGACGTAGTAACCCTACGAATGAGATTCCGTGTGCTTTTCATCTAAGCATCCCTTCGTTCAACGCACGCGTTTCACGGAGGGGACGTCTTGCCGAAGAAAGATAATCTGGATTCCTATTTGAGTTTATTTGCAAAAGAAGAAGCGGTGGGTTCAAGTGATGAGCGCAACAGCTTTGGCCAGGGTAGCTCCTGGGGTTTGAAAGCCAAGGGTTTTTCTTGGCCGGGTATTAAGCCGGAGCGCAACCGCATCCAAGTCGCTTTGGCTATAGGCGGACAGGTCTGAACCCTTCGGGAAGTACTGCCGCAGCAAGCCATTGGTGTTCTCGTTGCTTCCCCGCTGCCACGGGCTTTGGGGATCGCAGAAGTAGACCTCAACGTCAGTCGCGACGCTGAAGCGCTTGTGATAAGCAAGCTCCATCCCACGATCCCAGGTCAGCGATGCCATCAATCCTTGAGGCAGACGTCGAACCTGCCGCACAAGAGCCTTCACCACGCTCTCGCTGTCTTTGCCGTCAACTCGAACGAGCAGCACGAACCGGGAT
>NZ_QOIO01000052.1 GCF_003332305.1 Microvirga aerophila
CGGTTCCAGGTCAGGCTTCAGCACCTTCCTGGAATCATAGAGGCCTCGGCCACTCAACCCTTTTCGGGACGGGCTCTAAGAGGGAACTGCATGAAACGTTTTGCGGTGCTGTGTGCCGTCACAGGTGTAGTGGCAGTGCACAGTTCGGCAAACGCATCCGACATCGAGTTGCGCTGTACTGGATGGTACTACCCGAGCATAGAAGAGAGCCTCGAACCCGACAGACAAGCCATTCCTGCTGCTGCCAAGGCTAACTTCACCTTTACCACGAGAGAGGTCATGTTCCTCTTGGAACAGCCGCCCGGACTGACCGCGTTCAATGGCGTATTCCCAATGGATCTTGCAGACCAGACTTCGCTTGGGTTCCGTGGCGGCGACAAGACTGGCCTTTTTAGCAAGCGACCGGAAGTTGTCGGCTTCTTTAGCCGAACGGATGGAGCCGCCTTTGTAATGTCAGAGCCAGAAATATTGGACCTCAAGTGCTCCTCTGCGGGGCAATTATTTTGATGCGCCAATTACTCCACCGTCTCCCTGAGATGATCAGCACTGTGGCACTCCTGAAGGTACTTCACATCCTCTCAGATTGAGGCATCAGCAGGCGGCAAGCTGGCAACTTAGATTATCCGCTTCATCAATTCGGCCCCGCTCTTGCAATCCTCTGACGCCTCGATGATCAGAGCCGTTGCCTCGTCCCCATTCGCCCGGGCTGCCGCGGCTGCCATCTCAGTACCCCCGCTTTCCCGGATCTCCTGGCGCAGGAAAGCTAACAACTGATCGTCGGTCATGTTGCTGACCTCGCCGAAGGGGTTCCGCCGCTTCTCGATCCGCTGAAGCCTGGTGACTGTCGATTGCCTCATGCGTCACCCCCGCAATAGAGCGCCTGCCATTCCTCTTCCGTCAGGATCGGGGACAGAGTAGTTGCTCCGCCCAGATCGCTCTCCAACTCTTCGAGAGGACAGTCGCTGACGTCGTATTGGATCGCCTCTTGGTGATCTGTCTGCTCAAGGCGGATGATGCGGCGTCGGATATCCTTGCTCATACGGTACCTCTCTCGGTTTCAAGCTGTGACAGTCGCTTGTCGATGTCGTGGATCTCAAAGGCTCGGGTGAAGCCTTCAACCAGTTTGGCCATCTCACCGGCTTCCATGGGCGTCAGCTCGCCGGATGCCACGGCTTCAGTAATGGCGGCAGTTGCTCTCACAGCGTCAGCCGGCGTCTCTAGCTTCGGCAGGGCAAAGTTCACCGGCCGGTCACGCCTTGGTGGCAGAAGCCTGTCCAGAACAAGCCGCATAGCAGTTGCATCGCCCTCCTTTGCCATCTCGATCGCCTTGCGGGTCAGGGCCTCTGCCTCGCCGTCGAGCAGGGCTTCCATGGCAAGGGTTGCCCTGTTGCGAGAGCCTTGAGGGCGACCGGAGTTGCCGGGCTGGAAGCGCCTGCCCTCCGGAACCTTCTTCCGCGTATTGCCCGCGTTTTTTCGGGGTGACTTGGCGTCCGTCATGTCAGCTCTTCGCACTCAGGTGATCCGAATAGGTGAAAGGTGCGGCCATCGGAGAGGCTGGCACCGGATACAAGCGTTCGGGATGTTCAATAGCACGGAGCCAGCCAGCACACCCCAAAGCCAGAGTTGTGAGGGTTATCGGGACATTCGACAGATGTGCCGCTTCTGGTCCTTGCCCCCTTCGACCCCCGATAAGATCAGTAAGAAGATAAGAAGGAGAGCTACGCATTGTGGCTGCCCTCCGCGTCCTCATCCTCCCCGCTTCTTATCTTCTTATCGTTCTTATGGGGGGTAGAAGCATGAGCCTCGATAAGATCGGTTCGGCTGGGGTGGATGTAGCGGCCTCGTTTCGCTTTCAGCACCTCGCCAGCCTTGGCCATCTTGTAGAGGAGCTGATCGATGTTGTTCCGGTCGGCTCCGGTTGCGATGGAGATCTCGCGCGGTCCCATCGGCTCATCGGCGTCGTTCAGAACTTCGAGAATGGCGGATCGTTCGTCCGTCCGCCGCACCTCCGAGGCCTGCCCAAGAACGAACCACCGGCAATCGCCCTTGTTGAACTCGACCGCGCTCTCGATCTCCTCGATGTCACGCCCGCGCCCGTAAATAGTGGCTCCATTGCTGTCCCGGTCGAGAACAATGGTGGTGTCAGCGGCGCCGGACAGCCCCAGGGTGCCACTTACCTTCTCGAACGGGTCCACGTCACTGCCACCCTTGCGGGTGTGATGCACGACGATGATCGCCACACGGTATTCAGACGCCAGAGCCTGCAAGCCTTTGATGGCGTGGTAATCAGCTTCATACATATTCTCGGCGGCGCCACGCACCGGCTTGAACATGGCCAGCACGTCCACGATCACGAGACGCGGATGACGAACGCTCCTGATCCAATCGCGGATCGCATCGATGCCGCCCTCGTTCGCCCGTGGGCAGTCGGTGGCATAGTGAAAGTTCTCAGGCCAGTCTTCGAGCGGTCCGAGAACCTTGTCCATGCGCTTTTGCAGCCGGCGCTCGTTGTCCTCCAGGGCGAGGTAGAGCACATCGCCCTGCTCACAGAGCACACCGCCCAGGCAGGCCTCACCCATGGCCACGGAGAGGCCCATTTCAAGCACAAGCCAGGACTTGCCCAGCTTTGGGCGGCCTGCCAGCAATGTGCAGCCCTCCGCGATATAGCCGGGCACCACGTACTTGAGTGGCTCAAAGTGCTTCTGCCGCAGCCGGTAGGCGGACGAGAACCGGGCCTTGGCCGAAGGCTCGGCCCGGCTTGGGGTCCAGTCCTCCAAGTCCACAGGGCCGAGGTCGATGTCGGCGAACGGATCATCCTTAAGCGGCGCATTCATCGGCCCCTCCATGTTTCTCGGTTTTCAGGTCTGCGAGGGTGCCGAGGGCAGCGCGGGTATAGGCCGCCAGCCGGCGCATGGCATAGTCGAGGCCGGCGTCGTCGCCGGTGGCTGCGTAAGTCTCGCCGATCTCCGCTTGGATGCGAGCCATGCCGAGCATCTCGGCGATGAACTCCCGGTAGGCTTCCGGTGTCCCATGGGAGACGTGATGCTGCGATGTGCTCATAGAGCACCTCGTGGCTGACGAAGGAGCAGGGCTGGTAGGCTTAGACATTCGCCACCTCCTGACCGAAGCCGGAGAGTTCGCAGATGACGGCGGCTACTGCTGCCTATACGCGTGCCCGACGCATAACCGCTCGGACGGCAGGGTTGGTGACGGGAGAATTATGCTGGGCCCAAGCGAAGAGATCAGGATGGGCCAGAACGGATTGGCGCTTAGAGCGCTTTGCGCTAGATATAGCCATATTGACGAAAGTCCTTTGGAAGCCCCCTGCGCATGACTTGGCGGTCCCAGCGCTCGGGGCTTTTTCGTGTGGGGAGGGGTTCACGCGGCGGCTGCGGCGCTATCAGAGGTCGAGCGGCGCTGAAGGTTGGCCAGCCACTCCCTCACAGTCGGGACATGGTAGCGGACCGATTTGCCGATCTTCGTGAAGGGGGGAGTATCGCCGGTCAGGCGGCGCTTATTCCAGGTGCTGGCGCTGATGCCGGTGATCTCGGCCAGCTTGCGAGTGTCTACATACTCGTTGGGGCTCATGGTCATTTCCGCTTGAAGGAAACACCCGGTCGTGCCGGGAATGACCAGAGAATGAGAGCGCTCGGGCCCTGGATAGAAGTCAGTGAATTGGAGCGAATTGGAGCGAATTAATCCAGCTTTGTGTAGGTGTCCGCGTACCGCTTACGTAGACGGGTCAATTTGCTTTCCTCAGAGCCAAGACCGGGAGCGTTTGAGACTACCATGCCGGCCGCGGCTGAAATCGAGCGCGCTGCCCCCGTCTCAATGAGCCTATGCATCTCAGCGACCAAGGGCTGATCATCTGAGCCTAGTGAAACAGCCCCGCGCTTCCTTTTGGCTTTCGGATTGGAAGGGACTGTCTGATGCTCTACTACCGATGAGTGGTCGGAGTTGAACAAAGCGATTATTGCGGCCTCTTCGACAAAGAGATACCGCCGGGTTTTTGGACTGTCCTCTAGAAAGACATACCCCTGCGAAAGGATTATCTCGCCGCCTGGGGCCCGTAGACCTTCGCCGTTTATATGCTCGATTTGGCCTCTCTCATTGATGAAATGAGCTTTCATTGCTCCTTCGGCAATCAAACCTCTGAACAGAAGTATAGCTTCGCCATAGTCATTCAGGCGGACCCTCGTTGAGGGATCTGAAGCACGCGCTTTCTCATCTACATAGTATAAAATGTGGTCCTCTATGAATTCCGGAGATAACTGATTTGTCGCAATCTTGTCCCAAACCTCCCCCTCTCCAGGCAACATTTTCTCTGGTGTCCATCGACTTGGGTAGCGGTACTGAACTATCAGGAGCACCGCATCAATAATCCAGACATAGCCAGGTGGTATGTAAATTTGTCCCATCGCACCGCACATGCGTTATCCGCACTATGGAAAATGCACACGGCAGCCCCGGTGCGGTCGGGGTTTTCGGCTGGCCGGCCTAGCCGTGTGCGTCTCTGAAACTCAGCTCTCGCCTGTCTGTCCTTTGATAGGAATAACAGGCGCTTTAGGTCTGCCGTCGAGGGCGGCAGAGATCGCGTCCCCAATTTTGTTTGATGCTCGGCGCAGCGGATCGGCGTCCAAGTGCGCATAGCGAGCCGTTGTCGCTGATTGGGTATGCCCAAGTAGTTTGCCGATAATTGGAAGACCCATGCCAGAGCCGGCGCCAAAGCTGGCATGGGTATGTCGAAGGTCATGAAGGCGAACGCCGTTTAGGCCTGCCCGTGTTGAGACGGCGGCCCATGGCCTCTTGAGATCGGCCCGAGGTTTATTGGGATCATCACCAGGAAGGACGTACCGGGATGTTCTCGCTAGCCCTTCAAGGATCGAAAGGGCGGGGGCGTTCAGGATGATGGTCTTCCGGCCTGTCTTGGAGTCAGGGAGGAGAAGCAACCCACGTTCGAAGTCCACGTATTCCCATCTTAAGTGCAGGATCTCTCGAAGGCGGGCGCCAGTCAGTAGGAGCAAGCGGATCGCCGCCACAGCCTCGGTACTCACCTTCACGCGGCGGTTGTCATCCTTCGGGGCGTGCTTCGATTTTTTGTTTGGGTCCGGCTCCCATGGCAGGCCGATTGTCTCAGCGTCCCGCAGAGCCTCCCCTATGCGTTCGATTTCGTAAGACGATAGGAACCGCTCGCGCCGCTTCTCCTGATATTTTTCGATCCGGGAAGCAGGGTTAAAAGCCTCTGGCACATAGCCGTGGGTCGAGCCCCAGGAGAACATCGAACTGGCAACAGCAAGCACCCGATTTGCAATAGCCGGCTTACTGAAGAGCTTCCCATGAAGGCGGGATATATCGGAGCGGGCAATTGCACCAGCCTTCCTCTGGCCAAGTTCAGGCAGAAGATAGGCGTTTATGACGTGCTCGTAGCTCTCTACCGTCTTGGGCTTCCGCTTCTTCTTGACGTGATCCGCTACGAAGGCTTTTGCCAGATCAGAGAGGCTAGCAGCTGCCCGCTCCTGGGCAATAGCATCGGCTGGATCTTCGCCATTTGCTGCGGAACCCAAGATTTCTTTGGCCCTCCGTCGGGCGTCATCAGGGGTTAGTGCGCCATATCGCCCAATGCTGACAAATCGCTTTGGAGCCTTTCTCCCTCCTGCCCCTGGTCGATACCTCACAATGAATGATTTGATTCCAGACGGCTCAACTCGGAGGCCAAATCCCTTTAGCTCGCTATCCCACACCTCATAGCGCGCGGCTGCTGGCTGAGCAGCATCAACCGTTCGCTTTGTGAGCTTGATCGCGACCTTGTCTTTTGCCATCCGTGGTCACTTCAGTGCGCGGTGACCACCGGGTGACCACCGAATAAGGAAACTGGCGGAAATGCCAGAACAAATCAGACGATATAAACCATTGAAACGCAACGGAACGGGGTGTCTACAAGAAACATCAGGATACACCCAGAAATTACCGCCTTCTCATTCGTAATGAGGGGGTCGGGGGTTCGAATCCCTCTTGCGGCACCATTCCTTCCCTTGAGGAACAGGGCATTGCGAGTGACCGGCAACCGCCGGTACGGTGTCATGGACCGGAGAGCATGGCGGCAGAAATGCCGCCCTGTCCAGGTTGGGGCCATAGCTCAGTTGGGAGAGCGCTTGAATGGCATTCAAGAGGTCGGCGGTTCGATTCCGCCTGGCTCCACCAACCTGGTCTGACGAAACGGGGCGTGCGGGTGTAGCTCAGGGGTAGAGCACAACCTTGCCAAGGTTGGGGTCGAGGGTTCGAATCCCTTCGCCCGCTCCAGTTTCCAAATGGCAGTCTTACTGCTAGTCCGAACTTCCCAGAAGTCGCGAATCTTTCAAGCTCGGCGTCCGGCATCTGGTAGCTCGTGACACCATCTAGTTAAGCGTCTTGTCGGACAGCGTCGGTGTTCATGTTTCGACGAGGCGGGCTAGGCCTTCGTCCAGTTCTCGATCAAGCCCCGAACGGCCTCCGGCAGATCGTGCGGCCGCATGACCGAAACGGAGTCGTCCGACGCGATTTCAGCCAGGACGGCTTGGTACTGCTCGGTTTTCGCGAGCCTTATGGCCTGATGATCTTCTGGCCGCCTGTTCGGCGGTGTCGAAAGCAGGCAAGGAAGTCTGATCCACCCACGCATGTCTTTCCCTCTCCGACATCGAACGAAAAACAGTGTGCAGCATGGCTGTTTCCTGCTGGCTCCGGCGTGCGTCGGCGCACCTGGGCGCTCAACATTGGGAATGGGGCATGGCAGAAGCGTAAAGGTCTGTTCTCGATGATGGCTGTGCGCGCCTCCGCGCCGCCGGAGCGGTGATGCTCTTTATACCAAATATCTCTTTTCGAAGCCTTCGATGCTTCGCATTCGTGAGTATGAATTCACAAAGTGGCTTAAAACCGAAGTAAAACCCGCAGATAGGCGGTTTATCCTAGTAAATAGGATCGCCTGATGCCACCAAATAGTTATGTGAAGCCAAGTTTTTGCCTGTTAGCCGTAAGTATTCCACTACGGGGAACTTTGAATGCCAGGCATGATTTCAGTTGGTTCGACGAACGATCAGGATATGGACGGCATATTGAGCGGCGAACGGTGGGATGCCTTGGATCTCACGTTCAGTTTCCCCACAAGCGCTTCAAATTATGAGGCCGGGTACGGCCACCAGGAGCCGCGGGCCAATTTCGAGGCTTTGAACGGCCAGCAGGCCGCAGTCGCGCGTCAGGTCTTCGCGATGGCTTCCTCATTGACGAACCTGAATTTCAGCGAGGTTGGCGAGACCGCGACATCCCACGCCACGATCCGGCAGGCGATGTCGGACGGGCCCGCCACCGCTTGGTCTTACATGCCCGGCGCCGGCGCGGAGGCCGGCGATATCTGGTACGGCAACTCGACCGGATGGTATGACGTGCCGGTGCTCGGCAACTACGCCTTCGGCACGATGATTCACGAAATCGGCCATACGCTGGGCCTCAAGCACGGTCACGACGGCGAAGCGGGAGGCTTCGCGGCCATGACGGCGGCTCATGACTCGATGGAATATTCGATCATGACCTACCGGTCCTACGTGGGCGCGGCCGGCCTCTCCGCCGAGAACGAGATCTGGAGCTTCGCCCAGACTTTCATGATGTACGATATCGCGGCCTTGCAGCACTTGTACGGCGCGGATTTCTCCACCAATGGGGGCAACACGACCTATCGGTGGGATCCCGCCACAGGCGAGACCTTCGTCGACGGCGCCGGGCAGGGAAGCCCTGGAGCCAACCGGATCTTTCGCACCGTGTGGGACGGCGGCGGAGTCGACCTCTATGATTTCTCCAACTATGCCACCAATCTCATGGTCGACCTGCGCCCAGGCGAGTGGACGACAACGTCGAGCCAGCAGCTTGCCCTCCTCGGACCAGGCCATTATGCCCGCGGCAACGTCGCTAACGCTCTGCAGGTCGAAGGCGACCCCCGGTCGCTGATCGAAAACGCCCGTGGCGGGTCTGGCAACGACAAGATCATCGGAAACGCGGCTGCGAACGTTCTGTCGGGCCGCGGCGGCAATGACGTGCTCACTGGCAGAGCCGGCAAAGACATCTTCTTGTTCGACACCAAGCCCAACAGAAGCACCAACACCGACCGCATCGCCGACTTCTCCGTGCCGGGCGACACCATCCGGCTCGAGAACGCGGTCTTTTCCAAACTCACCAAGACCGGCACGCTTCCGGCCACCGCATTTTGGAAAGGGCCGTCGGCTCACGATGCGAATGACCGCATCGTCTATAACGGCGTGACGGGCGCGGTGCTCTACGACCCGGACGGTTCCGGCCGGGGAGCCGCCGTGCAATTCGCCACTCTGGTGAACAAGCCCAAGGTCAGTCACGTCGATTTCTTCGTGGTCTAGAGTTTTTTCGCGTTCCCGGAGCAGTCGGCGTCCAGGCGTTCAGGAGACGCCGGCTGCGCTTCCCCGCATGGGACATTCCTCCGGCCCTTTGGGATGACCGGGGGCTCTTGCGCTTGGTCCGGGACCCACTTACGCTTGCGGCAACAATAAGCATAAAAAGTCACGAATCGAACGAGGGCTTCAGGGAGGAAGCACTTGGGAGAAGGGACCCTCGACGTCAGCCGCAAGCTTTCCGTCAGGAAGGCGCGTCGATCCCTTTTGCGCTCCGCGTCCACACAGGCTCCTCCTTGCCAATGCGAGGGATCGCCCCTGTGACACTCGTTCTCGACAACGTCAGCAAGAAGGTCGGCGCGGAGACGCATATCGGCAAAGTGTCGTTGACGCTTGAACGCGGTTCCCTCAACGTGCTTCTCGGCGCGACGCTTTCGGGCAAGACCTCGCTGATGCGCCTCATGGCAGGCCTCGACGCACCTACGAGCGGGCGGGTCCTGGTCGACGGCAAGGACGTAACCGGTTGTGCCGTGCAGCGCCGCAGCATCGCGATGGTCTATCAGCAGTTTATCAATTATCCGTCCTTCACGGTTTATGAGAACATCGCCTCGCCGCTGCGTGTCGCGGGCCTTTCCCGAGATGAAATTCACGCCCGGGTGCAGGAGGCCGCAAGGCTTCTCAAGCTCGAACCTTATCTCGACCGCAAGCCCCTCAACCTGTCCGGAGGGCAGCAGCAGCGTACCGCCATCGCGCGGGCGCTGGTCAAGCGCGCCGATCTGGTGCTGCTCGACGAACCTCTGGCCAATCTCGACTACAAGCTGCGCGAAGAATTGCGCGAGGAACTGCCGAGGGTCTTTGCCGCCTCTGGCGCGATCTTCGTCTACGCCACCACCGAGCCGACCGAGGCGCTGCTGCTGGGCGGCAACACAGCGACCCTGTTCCAGGGCCAGGTCACCCAGTTCGGTCCGACCCCACGGGTCTATCGCCAGCCGCACGATCTGGTCAGCGCAGGCGTTTTCTCCGATCCGCCGCTGAACACCGTCGCGGCGCGCAAATCTGCGGGCGTCATCGCCTTGAGCACCGGCGGGGAGTTTCGTCCCACGGGCGTTTTCGCGGGTGTTCCCGATGGGGATTACACGGTGGGCTTCCGAGCGCACCATCTCGGCCTCGAACCATCGGGTGGCGACCTGTTCGCCATCCCGGCAACTGTCTCGGTCGCGGAGATCACCGGCTCGGAGAGCTTCGTCCATCTCGATGCGAGCGAACGCCGGCTCATCGCGCTCGTGCCCGGCGTGAAGCGCCTGGAGCCTGGCTCCGACGTCACGGCCTATCTCGATCCACGTCACCTTTTCCTGTTCGACGGCACGGGCCGCCTCGCGGCGGCCGACGTCGCCCAGCAGGCAGCTTGAGGATCGCGCCGTGGCCCGCATCACCCTCGATCATCTCGCCCACGCCTACCGGCCCGATCCCCAGGGACCGCAGGACTACGCGCTCAAGGAAATCAATCACGTCTGGAGCCAGGGCGGGGCCTATGCGCTGCTCGGGCCCTCGGGTTGCGGGAAGACGACGCTTCTCAACATCATCTCGGGGCTGGTGCGCCCGACGCGTGGTCGCATCCTGTTCGACGACCGGGACGTGACGGACCTGCCCACGGAGGCGCGCAACATCGCCCAGGTGTTTCAGTTTCCGGTGGTTTACGACACCATGACGGTGCGCGAGAACCTTGCCTTTCCGCTGAAGAACCGGGGCGTGCCACGCGAGCGAACCGCCTCGCGCGTGGAAGAGATCGCCCGCCTGCTCGATCTCGGCCGCGTTCTCGACCGCAAGGCGAGCAATCTCACGGCCGACATGAAGCAGAAGATTTCCCTCGGCCGTGGCCTCGTGCGCTCGGACGTGTCCGCGATCCTGTTCGATGAGCCGCTCACGGTCATCGACCCGCACCTGAAATGGCAGCTGCGCTCGACCCTCAAGGAAATCCACCGGGCGCTCGACATTACCATGATCTACGTGACCCACGACCAGACCGAGGCGCTGACCTTCGCCGACAAGGTCGTGGTCATGCATGACGGCGCCGTCGTTCAGACCGGAACACCCGAAGAGCTCTTCGAGCGCCCGGCCCACACTTTCGTGGGCCATTTCATCGGCTCCCCCGGCATGAACATCCTGCCGTGCCGGGTCGACGGCGCGACGGCTTACATCGGCGACGAAGCGGTGGCGCTGTCGCGGGCTTATCGGGCTTTGCCGCAATCGCAGCGAATCGAGCTCGGCATCCGGCCCGAATTCCTGAGACTGCAGCACAAGGGCGCGGGCCTGCCCGTGCGCCTAAGGCGCATCGACGACATTGGCCGCGCACGGATCGCCCGCGTCGAGATGAGCGGACGCCCGCTCACCGCGAGCGTGCCGGACGACATCACCATCGAGGGGGACGAGGCCGCGCTCGCGTTCGATCCGCACCATGTCCACATCTATGCGGACGGACATCTGGTGGCCGGTGAAGCAGCCGGAGGTCAGGTGCGATGACGAAGACCCTCAACAACAAGGCCTGGTTCCTGGTCTTGCCGGTCTTCGCCATCGTGGCGTTCTCGGCCGTGCTGCCTTTGATGACGGTGGTGAACTATTCGGTGCAGGACACCTTCGGCAACAACCAGTTCTTCTGGAACGGAATCGGCTGGTTCCAGGAGCTGCTCGACCCGTCCAAGGAACTCGGCGGGCGCTTCTTCGAAGCCCTGTGGCGAACGCTTCTGTTCTCGGCCATCATTCTGGCGATCGAGATCCCGCTCGGAATCCTCGTGGCGCTATCGATGCCCAGGGAGGGATGGACGGTGGCGCTCTGCCTCGTCCTGATGGCGCTGCCGCTGCTCATTCCGTGGAACGTGGTGGGCACGATCTGGCAGGTCTTTGCGCGCGGCGATATCGGGCTGCTCGGCTGGGTCGTCAACCATCTGGGCATCGACTACAACTACACCGGCGACGCCCTTGACGCGTGGGCCACCATCATCGTCATGGATGTATGGCATTGGACGAGCCTCGTGGCGCTCCTCTGCTACGCAGGCCTCAAATCGATCCCCGACGCCTATTATCAGGCGGCGCGCATCGATGGCGCGTCCCGCTGGGCGGTGTTCCGCACCATCCAGCTGCCCAAGATGCGCCGGGTGCTCCTGATCGCCGTGCTCCTGCGCTTCATGGACTCGTTCATGATCTATACGGAGCCTTTCGTGCTCACTGGCGGCGGACCCGGCAACGCCACTACGTTCCTGTCCATCGACCTCGTGAAGCTGGCGCTCGGGCAGTTCGATCTCGGCAAGGCGGCCGCCCTGTCGCTCGTCTACAACCTGATCATCCTGGCGATCTGCTGGGTCTTCTACACGGTGATGACCAACGTGGACGCCGATCGCGAGAGGGTCGAGGCATGACCGACACCATCGCCATCGGGACCGCCGACAGGAAGGACGCGAAAACCGGAACGGTTGCGGCCAACCGTGCCCTGGCGGGCCCCCGGGTCAACGGCAAAGCCGTCGTGATGACGCTCTACCTCGTGTTCCTGATGCTGCCGATCTACTGGCTCGTGAACATGAGCCTGAAGACCAACACGGAGATCACGTCGGGCCTCACGCTCTGGCCCCGCCAAATAACCTTCGACAATTACATCCGGATCTTCACGGACCAGAGCTGGTACTCGGGCTACATCAACTCGCTCACCTACGTGGTCATCAATACGGTGCTGTCGATTTCCTTCGCGCTGCCGGCGGCCTACGCGTTCTCACGCTATCGTTTCTTGGGCGACAAGCACCTGTTCTTCTGGCTGCTCACCAACCGCATGGCGCCGCCGGCGGTGTTCGCCCTGCCGTTCTTCAACCTCTATTCGGCCATCGGGCTCTTCGATACGCCCTGGGCGGTCGCATTGGCGCATTGCCTGTTCAACATTCCGCTCGCCGTGTGGATCCTGGAGGGCTTCATGTCTGGCGTGCCGCGCGAGATCGACGAGACCGCCGCCATCGACGGCTATTCGTTCCCGCGCTTCTTCGTGAAGATCTTCATGCCGCTGATTGCGTCGGGCATCGGCGTCGCGGCGTTCTTCTGCTTCATGTTCTCCTGGGTTGAACTGCTGCTTGCGCGCACCCTCACCACCGTGAACGCCAAGCCGATTGCCGCCACCATGACCCGCACGATCTCCGCCTCGGGCATGGATTGGGGCATGCTGGCGGCGGCAGGCGTTCTCACCATCGTGCCGGGGGCGCTCGTGATCTGGTTCGTCCGCAATTACATCGCCAAGGGCTTTGCCCTGGGTCGGGTTTGAGGAGGAGCGCCCATGCCTGATTTTGCCTGGATGGCCTGGACGTGGCAGACGGCGCTCTTCTTCGCCGGCATCGCAAGCCTCCTTTTGGTGATGACCGTGCTCGCCGTGTATCGCCCGGAAACGGAGCGCGTGGGAGTGCTGCGCATTCCCACCACCCGGGGCGACCGGCTCTTCATTTCGCTGCTTGGCGCGGCCTTCATCCATCTCGCCTGGCTCGGGCTCTTCGGCCCGGACCAACTCTGGTGGGCTTTCGGCCTTTCTCTCCTGTATGCGGCGGCCGTATTCCGCTTCGTGTGAGGGCAAGGTTCAAAACGACTCTGCGGCTCGAATGAGCCGACGAGACCGACCGGCGACAAATGCCGGCCGATAATGGGAGGAAGAACACATGTTGCCAAAGTCGCGTCTTACGCTGCTTGTCTCGGCAAGCACGGTTGCGCTGGCGCTCGGCACGAGCGCCGCATTCGCCGGCATGGAAGAGGCCCGCCGCTGGATCGATTCGGAATTCCAGCCTTCGACGCTCTCGAAGGAAGAGCAGGCGAAGGAGATGGAATGGTTCGTGAATGCCGCGAAACCCTTCGCCGGCATGGAGATCAACGTGGTCTCCGAAACGATCACCACTCACGAATACGAAGCCCGGACCCTCGCCAAGGCGTTCTCGGAAATCACCGGCATCAAGCTCACCCACGACCTCATCCAGGAGGGCGACGTGGTGGAGAAGATCCAGACCCAGATGCAGTCGGGCCGCAACGTCTACGATGCCTGGGTCAACGATTCCGACCTCATCGGCACCCATTTCCGCTACAAGCAGGCGGTTGCACTCGACGATTGGATGGCGGGCGAGGGCAAGGACGTCACCTCGCCGACCCTCGACGTCAACGACTTCATCGGCAAGTCCTTCACGACTGCGCCTGACGGCAAGATGTATCAGCTGCCCGACCAGCAATTCGCGAACGTGTACTGGTTCCGCTACGATTGGTTCCAGCGCCCGGACTTCAAGGAAAGATTCAAGGCCAAGTACGGCTACGACCTCGGTGTGCCGGTGAACTGGTCGGCTTATGAGGACATCGCCGAGTTCTTCACCAACGACGTGAAGGAGGTCGATGGCGTCAAGGTTTACGGCCACATGGATTACGGCCGCAAGGATCCGTCGCTGGGCTGGCGCTTCACCGATGCTTGGCTGTCCATGGCAGGCAACGGCGACAAGGGCATTCCCAACGGCAAGCCCGTCGACGAGTGGGGCATCCGCATGGAGGGCTGCCGCCCGGTCGGCTCCTCGGTCGATCGCGGCGGCGACACCAATGGCGCTGCCGCCGTCTACTCGATCGCCAAATATCTCGATTGGATGAAGAAATACGCCCCGCCTCAGGCGAACGGCATGAACTTCTCCGAATCGGGACCTGTGCCGGCACAGGGCAACATCGCCCAACAGATCTTCTGGTACACGGCGTTCACGGCCGACATGGTGAAGCCCGGCCTGCCGGTGGTGAACCAGGACGGCACGCCGAAATGGCGCATGGCGCCCTCGCCGCACGGCGCCTACTGGAAGGAGGGCATGAAACTCGGCTACCAGGACGCCGGCGCGTGGACGCTCCTCAAGTCCACTCCGGTCGACCGCCGCAAGGCCGCCTGGCTCTATGCCCAGTTCGTGACCTCCAAATCGGTCTCGCTGAAGAAGAGCCATGTGGGCCTCACCTTCATCCGCGAGAGCGACATCTGGCATCAGTCCATGACCGATCGAGCTCCCAAGCTCGGCGGGCTCGTGGAGTTCTACCGCTCGCCGGCCCGCGTGCAGTGGACTCCGACGGGCAACAACGTGCCGGATTACCCGAAGCTCGCGCAGCTCTGGTGGCAGAACATCGGTGATGCGGCCTCCGGCTCCAAGACCCCGCAACAGGCGATGGATTCGCTTGCGGCCGCTCAGGACGAAGTGCTCGGACGTCTCGAGCGCGCCAACGTACAGGGCGAGTGCGGTCCCAAGCTGAACCCGAAGACGTCCGCTGAAGACTGGATCAAGAAGGCGGCCACCGCCGGCACGGTGGCTCCGCAGCCCAAGCTCGAAAACGAAAAGCCGAAGGGTGAGACGGTCGATTACGACACGCTCATCAAGAGCTGGCCAGCGTCTCCGCCCAAGCGCAGCTGAGTCGAGCGCATATCGGAAGAACAGGAGGGCGCAAACGTGCCCTCCTTTTTCATCGCATTGGCCCCGGATCGACGGCGGTCCTACAAAACCACGATGCCTGCGTGCTTGGCCTTGACGTCCGGCTCGACGTGGATGGTGATCAGCGAGTCTTCGACCTCGTTCTTCAGCGCCCGCTCGAGGCGGTCGCAGATGTCGTGCGCATCCGTGACGCTCATGTGGCCCGGCACCACGAGATGGAAGTCGATGAAGGTCATGCGCCCCGCGTGGCGGGTGCGCAGATCGTGCGCCTCGATAGCGCCTTCCGCATTGCCGGCGATCACGTCGCGGACACGGGTCAATGTGGCCTCCGGCAGGGCCTCGTCCATGAGGCCCCCGATGCTTTCCTTCATCAGGCCCCAACCCGACCAGACGATGTTGAGCGCCACGACGGAGGCGAGGGCCGGATCGAGCCAGTGCCAGCCCGTGAGCGGCACCAGAAGCAACCCTCCCAGTACGCCGACCGATGTGACCACATCGGTCAGAAGATGACGGCCATCGGCCGCAAGCGCCGGGGAGCGCCTGAGGCGGCCCTGCCGGATGAGAACCCAGGCCCAAACGGAGTTGATAGCGGTCGCAAGTCCGTTGACAGTTAGGCCGGCGGCCGTTGCGTCGAGCGCCTTCGGGGACAGGAAGCCGAAGTAGGCCTCCCGCAGGATGGCAAGGGCCGCGACGATGATCAGCACGCCCTCGAGAACCGCGGAGAAATATTCGACCTTGTGGTGACCGTAAGGGTGGTTGGCGTCCGCCGGCTGCGCGCTCAAGCGCACGGCCAGAAAGGCTGCCACTGCCGTGACCACGTTGATGATGCTCTCGAGGGCGTCCGAATAGAGCGCAATGCTGCCCGTGAGGTGATAGGCGGCATATTTCAGAACGAAAACAATCGCTCCGACGAAAATGCTGCCAATGGCAAGTTTTTGGATCTTGTCCATTGCGACACAATAATACGGATCAGCGGGGGAGGGCGAGGCGTCCTTATAGAGGGTGGCGAACGAGGCGCAAGCCTTTGTTTATACTTGCCAATGGCTCGCAAGTGCAGGGCTTGCGCAGAGTGGTGCCGCAGACGCCTTGGTGTCCTCACAGAATGGGACTTGCATGCGCGATATTGCTGTTGGGCCAAGAGCGAACAGCCGCATGTAGCGAGGGCCGCCGCTCCTCTCCTCCCCCTTACGTCTGTTCATTCTGAACAGCGGGGAGGAGGTGGAGGTGGGGGTCGTAAAGTCGGGGCGCCGTGCTTCGTTGTTAGAGCACGCGGCCGCTACAGCCTCACCTCCCCATCAATCACCTAGTCGCACCAACCCCCACCCGACCGCTTCGCGGCCACCCTCCCCTCAAGGGGGAGGGAACAGGCGCGCGGCAACTTTGGGGTCGGTCGGCGCGTCAGGGCGTTGAAAACCGTCCTACGAGTTTGTCGTAATAACCCGCAAGCAATGGCATCAGAGTCCGCGCAGGGACGATGAGTGCGTCCGCCTCCTGCTTCCTGCCGGACCGCAGCAATTCGAGAATACGGGGATGCAGGCTCTCGATTTCGGTGACTGCCGGATCCTTCCGTTGTTCGACGGGCGCCACCACCGTGTAGATGGCCGACTCGGCGGCCCGGCCGCGCACCGCGATCCGGTCGAGCTCGATGAGAACGTAATGCTCGCGCACCGCCTCGGCGGTTGCAGGCCCCAAGATCAAGGACACGCCGAATTCCTTCGACAGACTCTCCAGCCGGGAGGCGAGGTTCACGGCATCGCCCAGCACGGAATAATCGTAGCGCCAGCGAGACCCCACATTGCCGACCACGCAATCGCCCGTGTTGATTCCGACGCCAACGGCGAAACGCGGCGCGACATCGCCCTCTTCCGCATGCAGAACGAGGTTCAGGTGTTCCACGGCCTTGATCATGCCGAGGGCTGCGCGCACGGCCTTGAGCGGATGGTCCGGGCTCGGCAGCGGAGCATTCCAGAACGCCATCACGCAATCGCCCATGTACTTGTCGATGGTGCCGCCCTCTGCCAGCACGGCTTCCGAGAGTGCATCGAGAAGGCGGTTGATCAGGGTCGTGAGCCGCTCCGGCTCGTCCTTCAGCTTCTCGGACATGCTGGTGAACCCGCGCACATCGCAGAAGAGAACCGTAAGGTTGCGGCGCTCGCCGCCGAGTTTCAGCGCGCTGGGATCGCGGGCTAGCTGCGCCACCAGTTCGGGCGCAAGATAGCGGGAGAAGGCCTCCGACACCGTGCGGCGCAACTGGCGCTCATTCATGTAGTCCAGGCCGAACCGCGCGCCGAACACGCCAAGGGCGGCCGCTACCGGAAGGGCGGGAGGCGCCCAGATGCGGCCGAACCGCAGCAGCGCCCATGCGCCGGCGATCAGCAGGACGATGCTGAGGCATGCCAGGGCGGCTCTGCGCCAGTTGAAGCCTTTGCGACAGACGAGGGCCGCCATGAAGGCAGCGGCTACGATCAGCCCAGCCAGGACGACACGCGGAACGGGAACCGCATAAAGGCCGTGGCGGAGGTTGTCCATGACGGTCGCCTGCACCTCCACGCCGGCCGTCAGGCTCTCGCTGGTGAGCGTATAGGCGGTCGGAAACGCGTCCGGCGCACCACTGTCCACCGCCATGTCGGCCTTGAGGTTCAGGCCGATCAGGACAGTCTGACCCTTGAGGCGGCCCGGTGGCAGGAAGGTCTCGGGTGCCAGGGCCTGATAATAGGAAACAGTGGGATAGGTTCGGGACGGCCCGAAATACTGGATAAGCGCTCCTTCGGGCGGCACAGGAGCCGAAAATCCGTTCAGCCGCAGGGCCTCGGCCGCAAAGCTGTCAGGCAGGCGCGGCATGCGGCGCAGGTAGGCGTCGCCGTCGAGCTCCACGGCCGTCACGCCGGGCAGGGCCCCGGCTTCCAGGAAGGGATCGATCGGGTTGACCCGTGTGGTCTGGACGCCCTGGTCGAGCACGGTGGTCACGTCGTCCGCCGCGAGCACGACGTCCGGCCCGAGGGCCGCGGCGAGCGTCCGGTCTGCGTCTTCCATGGACGGCTCGGCAAAGATGATGTCGAAGGCAATGACCTTCGCTCCCGCCTTGCGCAGGCTCTTCACCAGCCGCGCATGCAGATCCCGGGACCACGGCCAACGCTGCCCCACTTCCGAGAAGGACGGCTCGTCGATCGCCACGATGACCGCTCCCGGCTGCGGGGGACGGGGCGGCGCGATGGTGGACAAGATGTCGTAGAGCCGCGCCTCGATCAGTCCGAAGGGCCGGAAGAACGAAACCGGGATCAGAAGCGCCGAGATCAGGGCCGCGATGATGAGGTGGCGCCAGGGCGAACGGCCCGGACCATCGGTCAGCGAGCCCAAGATCGACCTGAGGCCCACCCTAGAACCGCGCCTTCAGGCTCGCCGCCACGGTGCGGCTCGGCCCGGGAATCCCGACGCTGAGGTCGAATTCCTCGTCGAACAGGTTGAGCACCGTCAGCCCCAGGAGGAGCCGCCGGTCCGGGGTCTCCCAGGTGAGCGATGCATCCGTCGTCCAGTAGTCCTGGAGCGGTAGCCCCGTCAGATCCCCAGTGATGTCGCCCAGGAAGGTCTCGGCCAGGGTGAATTTCAGGCGGCTTGGATGAACGAACGTGATGCCGGCCCGCGCGAAGCGCTCTGCCACGAACGGAACGGCTTCGCCATAGACGTTCCCGGCTCTGATTTCGGTCGGAGAGACGCCGACGGTTCCGAACACGCCGATGCCATGGCCCAGCCAGAGATTGGCGGTGGCGCTCAGCCGCTCGAACCGGGCCTTGTCGATCGCGATCGGGTCGAAGGCTTCCGGGATCGGGAGGCTCACGCTCTGCACGTCCTGCCGCTGGTACTCCACGGAGGTGAAGAAGTGGGGAGACCATTCCGCATCCCACCGCAGCGCCAGGGTATCGACAATGCCGCCGACCGCGAGGGGCAGCACATTCGGCAGGAGGCCGACCGTGGTGAGCGGCGAGAGAGTGGTGGTGGCCGGCAGGAAGACATCGCTGCGGTAGGCCGCTCGCAGCCATTGCCCTTCAAAGGGTGAAAGGCCGATGCCGGCGCGCGGCAGCAGGTGACTGTCCGATGGCAGACCGTCGAGGCCGAAGGACGTTCCTTCGAGGCCGGCCTGCGCTTCAAACCAGTCGTTCGGCCGCCAGAACGCGTCTACATAGAGACGACCGCCGTCATAAGAGACGTCGGTGATCTCGGGCGGCACGTCCACGCCGTTCAGCTGCCCGGTTGCCCTGGCGTTCGAGTCTCCGATGAACGTCTCCGCCCCATAGCGGAACGTGACGCCCCCAAGACCGATCATATGGTTCAGGGCGAAAACGGTTGCGTCCCCGCGGGTCTTTCGCCGCCGTACGAGTTCGAAAGGCGTCAGCGTCGCATCGAGGCCAATGCTGTCGTCATCGATCGTGTCGTCGCTGTGCGCCGTGAAGGCCGCAGCCGTCAGGACGTTATGGAAACCGAAGGTGTGGCTCCAGCCGGCACCGAGCTGATACTCGGTCGCCTCCCGGGCGGCGGAGTAGAAGTTGAGCGGACCCGACAAGGTCAGCGTGCCGGGTTCGCTGCTGGCGAAAGTTCCGAAGAGCAGGAGCCGGTCGGCCGCCGAGGGTGCTGCGCCGATGAACAGGGAGGCGTTGTCGAGCCTCTCCCGCTCGTACGAATACAGGGCATCCGCCCGCAGGCGGCCCGCCGTCAATGCGAAGGAAGTGGGAATCGGCTCGTTGGAGAACCCGTGGACCGCCACGTCGGATCTCCAGCCCAGTTCTCCGTCCCGGGAGATGAGGCTCCCGCCGAATTCCGTGTCGATGAAGGGGCGGCGCAGGAGATCGATCCGCCCAATGCGTCCGCCGACCGCAAGGGGATCGAGCATCAATCCCTGAACCACGAGATTGAAGGCAGGAAGGCCGGGGTCGCTGCCGGTCTCCACGCTCGACAGGGTTGGGGCGGTGGCGAGTACGTTCGGGCGGGCGCTGGCCGCCTGGTCGAAATAGCTTGAAGCCGCGAAAGGATCGAAGGTCCTATCGCCGTAGAACCGTCCCCATTCGTGCAGGCCGACGAACCGGTAGGCGTCAGCCGGGTACGAGCCGCTTTGCCGGGTGGCGGACAGGCCCGCATAATCGCCGCCGCGGGATCTCGACCGCTTGATGGACTCGCGGGCAAACCGCACGGCGTCGTCGGCCTTATACTGGTCGATCGCCATGGCCGTCCTCAGGACGGCGACCACCGGATCGTTCGGATCGAGCCGGTCCGCGTTGTCGATGGCCTGCTCGGCCAGCTCAACCTCGCCGTTCTGGTAATACGCGATAGCTGCGGCCACGAGGCCATTGGAATAAGCCGGGTTCGCGGCCGATCCGGCCAGGATCGACTCGATCGCCCCGGCCATGTCGCCCTTCTGCAGCAGGTAGCGGCCCCGCGCGATGTAGGCCACGTGGAAATCCGGATCGAGATCCAAGGCCTTGTCGATGAGGGCCCGGGCTTCCTCCATGCGGCTCTGATCGAGCAGAATGATCGCAAGGTTGCCGTAGGCGATGGGGTTTTCCGGATCCATTTCGATGGCGCGCCGGAAAGCCGCCTCGGACTCGATGGGAGCCTCGAGCTCCGCCTGCAGCATGCCGATCTCGTTCCAGACATCGGAATCGCCCGGCGCCGTGGCGGCGGCTTGGCGCAGGTCCGCGAGCGCTCCCATCCTGTCGCTGTCCACATCGGCCTTGATCCGGCCGCTCATGGCGAGGACCAGATGGTCGTTGGGATCGACGGCGCGCACGCGATCGACGGATGCGCGCATCTCGGCCCGCCGGTTGAGCGCAAGGGACAGTTGAGCCGAGAAGATGGCGAGGCGCGTATCGTGAGGGAACCGCTTCTCGGCCGCTGCCGCGACCTCCGCGGCGGCGGTCAGATCCTGCTTGAAGCCGGTCACGAACGCGCGCGCCATGGCGGCTTCAGGGCTGTCCTGGCCAAATTTCGGCTCGGCCAGGGCACGCTTCGGATCGGCCAGGGAGGCGGCGATGTAGCGTCCATAGGCTGCCGTGACGCGACGGCTGCGGTCGACGCCGCACTCGGCCCGTGCGAACAGGGCCGCCGCGTCGGTCCAGCGGCGCTCCGCGCCCGCCATCAGGCCTTCCACGAGATCCGCGCGGGCGCGCTGCTGCGCATTCAGAGGATGGCGGCGGGCCTCGGCCAGGGCGGCTGCGGCCACCTTGCGGCCATCCAGCACCAGCGCCACCTCGGCGCGGCTCAGCCAATCCTCGCCACGCCGCGCTTCCGGCGGGATCGCCTCGATGCGCGCGCGCTCCGCGCTGCGGGCGGAGCCGCGCAGCGAGGTCGCCGGCAGCCACATGACGCCGTCCCGCAAGGTCAGGTAGAACAGCATCTGCTCGCGGTCGTTGGGACTGACGAGCACGAACTTGGTTGGAGCCTGGCCGATGGCCGCAACCGCGCCCTCGCCCTGGCGCACGGTCACGGAGCCCTGTGGGTTCGACAATTCGACCACGCCTTCCAGCACGATCAGGGATGTCCGGCCGGAGGCGTCCACGGACAGGGACCAGTCCGTGCCGCGGATCGCCGCCACCGCCGCAGGGGTTTTCACGTCGACGCCCGGGCCGCCACGGGAGGCGCGGGCCCAGACATTGCCGGCCTGGAGCTCGAGCTGGGTGTTGGTCTGCCCAGAGGACACCCCGTTGACGGTCAGAACCGAGTTGCGTCCGACGCGGATCTGGGTCTGGTCCGAAAACAGGATCGCCAGGTTGCCGATGGCGTTGGTGCGCAGGGTGTCGCCGCCGAGAAGGTCCTGCTTGAGGGCGGCGGTGCGCCAGTCGCCTTCGCGGACGAAGCGCAGTTCCTCGCCGCCTTTTGCGGCTACAATCGAGCCGGCCGCGGGAGTTACGCGTGGTACGGGCGACTGGGCGCGGGCCTCGGCAAGAGACAACGCAAGGGCGCTGGCGGCGACCAGATACCGGAGAGATCGGGAATGCATGGGAAGATCGGCTTATAAGTTACAACGTGGCCCTGGGTTCGGCGAACCTTAGCAGGGATGGAATAACTTCAAAGCGGATTCCGCAAATTTGAGCTGTGTTTTAGAGCACACAGAGGGAGTATGAGGCGGCCACTCAGACCTCGGCCGCCGCATCAGGCAACGTTGCTGCGAGCCATCAGGAGCTTCTGCTTGAGGTCGTTCTGGGCGAACGGCTTTTGCAGCACCGGGCGGTCACGGAAGGTGTCGCGGATGCCAGCGCTGCCGTAACCAGTTGAAAAAACGAAGGGAATCGAGCGCTCGGCAAGAGCCTCTGCGACCGGATAGATCGGCTCGCCCGCGACGTTCACGTCCAGGATCGCAAGATCGACCTGTTCCCGCGAGACGGCGTCGAGAGCCGCAGACAAGCGGGCCGCTGGGCCGATCACCTCGCAGCCGAAGTCAAGGAGCATGTCTTCCAACAGAAGGGAGATCGCGGCTTCGTCCTCCACCACAAGGATACGCAGGCCATTGAGGTCGCCGATCGTCACGCTTTCGCTCACAGGGTCACTTTCTTTCACAGAGGCTATGGCGATCCGTTGCCATCATGCCAAGAATCGTCTGCTTCTAGCATCCTCCCCCGGCAGTGGAAAAGACGCGAGAAGCCTCTGGGCGCAAGTCTGGGCTGGATCGCCGGTTCAACTTAGGGTGAAGGGCTGTTCTGGCACAGGTCTGAACAGCTTGAGTTTTATCAGAAATCCGGCCATCGGGGGCGGGCCTTCCACGGATCGCCATGCGACGCTTGGCCTTAGGGCGGGCGCGGATTTCGCGGCAGCCCTGGGACGAACTGCTCCCTGCATCGGCCGCTGCTGAGCCCAATTGAGGAGGCGGCTTCCCGCGACCCACCGCGAACAGGCCTTGCGCGGCCTGCTTTCGCGCTTGAATAATGACCCTATGTCCCTGATCACCCGCCTGCGCGATCTTTTTCATCATTCCGCCGCCGCTCACCAGCCTCCGGCCGATGACGAAACCCTCACCGTTGCCATTCTCCTGACCCTGGTGGTCCATGCGGATGGACGCGTGGTCGAAGCCGAGGAAGACGGCCTCCGGACCCTTCTCACCGCCCGTTGCGGCTTGACGCCGGAGCAGGCCTCGAACCTCATCGGTCGGGTGCGCGAGGCTGGAGACGCGGTCAATCCAGCGACCACCATGGTGGACCGCATCGTCCACGACGTCCCGCCGGAGGAGCGCCCGAGGCTCTTGTCCATGGCCTATCGGATCGCGGCCGCCGACGGCTCGATCCATGAATTCGAGGACGACCTGATCTGGCGGACCGGACGTCTTCTCGGCTTTTCGGACAGCGATCTCGCGATCATCAAGGCCGAGGCCCTGGAAGCTCTCGTGACTTTCGAGGTGCGCGGCTAGATCCATGTCCGACGCCAAGGCTCCCATCCTCATCGTTCTGCATCAGGAGCACTCGACTCCGGGCCGGGTTGGCCGCCTGCTGCGGGAGCGCGGTTACCCGCTCGACATTCGCCGCCCCCGATACGGCGATCCCTTGCCCGAAACCCTCGCTGAGCATGCCGGGGCGGTGATCTTCGGCGGGCCCATGAGCGCCAACGATTCGGACGATTTCGTCAAGGCCGAGATCAACTGGATCGGGGTGCCGCTCAAGGAGAACAAGCCCTTTCTCGGCCTGTGCCTCGGGGCGCAGATGCTGGCGAAGCATATGGGGGCCAGGGTCTGGACCCATCCCGAAGGACGGGCGGAGATCGGCTATTACCCCCTGCTGCCCACGGCGGCAGGCGACGCCTTGAGCGAGCGCCTGGGCATCGCTTGGCCGACCCATGTGTATCATTGGCACCGGGAGGGCTTCGACTGCCCCACGGGCGCCCGGACACTGGCTGCCGGCGACGACTTTCCGACCCAGGCCATCAGCGCCGGGGAGGCGGCCTTCGGCCTCCAATTCCACCCGGAGGTCACCCACGCCATGATCTGCCGCTGGACGGTGATGGCCGAAGAACGCCTCGCCCTGCCGGGAGCCCAGGACCGCGTCCGCCAGCTCGCCGGGCGCTTCCAGTACGATCCCCACGTGTCCCGCTGGCTCAACGGCTTCCTGGACCATTGGCTCGGGGCGGAGGCGCCCTAAGAGCCATTGACCAGAGGCCTTTAGGTCGGGTCGAACTCGAACGGCGATACGCCCCGCTTCATCTCGTCGACGATGAGCGCGTGCATGAGCGGCGGCGCGGCGCGCTGCGGGCAGGCGACCCGCTCGCAGAGGCGGCAGTTGATGCCGATCGGCGTCGGATCGGCGGCCGACAGGTCGAGGCCCCGGGCATAGACCAGGCGATGTGCGTATTTGAGTTCGCAGCCGAGGCCGACCACGAATTGCGGCTCGGGCGTGCCCCAGGGGTTGAAGGCGCGCTTGACCGAGCGCGCCACGGAGAACCAGCGCGACCCGTCGGGCAATTCGATGATCTGCGTCGCCACCTGGCCGGGGGTCCTGAAGGTGGCGTGCACGTTCCACAAGGGGCAGGTGCCGCCATATTGCGAGAACGGGAAACGGCCCGAGGAGAAGCGCTTGGAGACGTTCCCGGCGGAATCCACCCGCACCAGGAAGAACGGGATTCCCCGCTGGCCCGGCCGGGCCAGGGTGGTCAGCCGATGCGCCACCTGCTCGAAACTCGCGCCGAAGCGGGCGGCCAGCACCTCCACGTCGTAGCCCAGGGATTCGGCGGCCGCGTGAAACTTGCCGTAGGGCATCATGAGCGCGCCCGCGAAAGAGTTGGCGAGCGAGACCCGCAGAAGGCGTCTGGCCGGGCCGTCGACCGGCTCCAGTCGCGCCACCAGGGCGTCGATGGTTTCGCGCATCTCCGCGAAGGCGAGCTGATAGGCCGCCTGGAACGTGCGTCCCGACGGCTCCACCAGTTCTGAAATGAGCAGCTGCCGGCGGTGGTGGTCGTACCGGCGCAGGGAGTCCGGCATCACGTCGATGGGCATGATCCGCACGCGGATCCCGTGCCGGGCGTGCAGGCGCTCGGCGATGGCGTAGAACGGCTCGTGCCCTGAAAGGGCGAGATCGGACGCGAGGGTTTCGGCCGCCTCGTCCAGCTCGGGAAAGTAATTCTTGGCTTCCTGAATGTGATGCCTGACCCGATCGACCGGATTGTCGTTCGGGGCATCCTCGGCCCTGTCCCGGTCATGCAGCCGCGGCGTGAACGCCTCCCTGGCGCCGCGCATCGCCACATAGGCCCGGTAGAGGCGGTTGACCGCGTCCACAAGGGTGGGGGCGCTCTCCACCGTCTCCCTCATTTCGAGCCGGGACACGGGAGCGCTGCGGAAGAGCGGATCGGCAAAGACCTCGTCGAGTTCGGAGACGGTGCGCTCATGATCGTCGGTGGCGAATTCGCGCGGATCGAGCGAGTAGGCATGGGACAGCCGGATGAGAACCTGCGCGGTGATCGGCCGCTGGTTGCGCTCCATCAGGTTCAGGTAGCTCGGCGAGATCCCGAGTTCCTCCGCCATGCCGGCCTGGCTCAGGTTCCGGTCGCGGCGCAGGCGCTTGAGGCGCGGGCCGACGAAGAGCTTTCTGGTCTCATCCATTTGTAAATATCTTTACAGATTTACTAACGACACACAGTCAAGGTGTGGCAAGGCGACTTTTCTCCCGAACTCTCTCGTTGAAACAAAGGCTTCCTCAGTCATTATTACATACACCAGCCCGGCCGACCTGATCAGATTGTGGTTAGCAGGGTCATTTTGTCAACGGATGTAAACGGAAGATGAGCATGACTTCACAAACGCCCCCGGGTTCGTTCGAAGACCTGATCCCGTCCGCCCCCTCCGGCCGCTTCGACGGCGTCCACCGCCCCTACTCCATGGAGGACGTGGCGCGGCTTCGGGGCTCTGTCACGATCGCCCATACCCTGGCCGAGCGCGGCGCGCAGCGCCTGTGGCAGCTCCTGCAGGAGCGCCCCTATGTGCATTCGCTGGGCGCCATGACCGGCAACCAGGCCATGCAGATGGCCCGCGCGGGACTCGAAGCCATCTATCTCTCCGGCTGGCAGGTCGCGGCGGATTCGAACGTCGCCGGCGCCATGTATCCCGACCAGTCGCTCTATCCGGCCAATTCCGGTCCGGAACTCTGCCGCCGCATCAACCGCACCTTCCAGCGCGCCGACCAGATCGAGCATGCGGAAGGCGGGGCGCAGCGGGACTGGTTCCTGCCCATCGTGGCCGATGCGGAAGCCGGGTTCGGCGGCCCGCTCAACACCTTCGAGATAATGAAGGCCTATATCGAGGCCGGCGCGGCGGGCGTGCATTTCGAGGATCAGCTCGCATCCGAGAAGAAGTGCGGCCATCTCGGCGGCAAGGTTCTGATCCCCACCGCAGCCCATGAGCGCAACCTGATCGCGGCGCGGCTTGCCGCCGACGTGATGGGCACCTCAACCCTCATCATGGCACGCACGGATGCGGAATCCGCCAAGCTCATCACGTCGGACGTGGACGAGCGCGACCGGCCCTTCATCGAGCCCGACAGCCGCACGCCGGAAGGGTTCTACCGCCTGAAGGACGGCACCGGCCTCGATCATTGCATCGCCCGCGGCCTGGCCTATGCGGAGCTGGCGGACCTGTTGTGGTGGGAGACCTCGCATCCGGATCTCGACGATGCCCGCAAGTTCGCCGAAGCCGTCCACAAGCGCTATCCGGGCAAGATGCTCGCCTATAACTGCTCGCCCTCGTTCAACTGGAAGAAGAAGCTCGACGACGCCACCATCGCCAAGTTCCAGCGCGAGCTCGGGGCCATGGGGTACAAGTTCCAGTTCGTGACGTTGGCCGGCTTCCATCAGCTCAACTACGGCATGTTTGACCTGGCGAGCGGCTATCGCGACCGTGGCATGGGCGCCTATTCGGAACTCCAGGTTCGCGAATTCGCCGCAGAAGCCGACGGCTACACGGCGACGCGTCACCAGCGCGAGGTCGGCACCGGCTACTTCGACCAGATCTCGGTGGTGATCACCGGCGGCAAGTCGTCCACGACCGCCATGCAGGACTCCACCGAAACCGCTCAGTTCCACTCCGCCACCAAGCTCCAGGCGGCCGAATAAAACATCCTCAGCATCAACCATTCGAGAATGGAGAAATATTATGAATAAGACGCGTTTCTGGGTCGTCGGCGGCGAATACACCTCTTGCGATTGCGACACCCTGATCAGTGGGACGGAGCGGGTCGTCGGACCCTTCGAGAGCCGCACCGACGCCGAGCAGACCTGGAGGTCCCTCTCCGAGGATCACCGGCCGCAGGCTCAGGTGCGCTTCACGATCGCTCACGAGCCGTCCATGGGCGCCTGATCGTCGCCCCGCCTTCACCGAGCCTCCAGGTTCCGCCCCGTCGTCCGAAGGACGGGGCGGAATTCATCGTGTCGCACAGATTTTTGATCCCTTTTGGAGGAGTTGACGAGGATTCCCCCTGCCTTACGGCCGCAAGTGTCCTAGAAATAGCGGAGCAGTGCGCCGTGACCCGAGGGGAAGCCCGTGAAAGCCGTTCTGAAATCGTTTGCCGTAGCCCTGGCTCTCGGCCTGACGGCCGTATCCGCCGCCAAAGCCGACGTGGTCGTCTCCTCCAAGATCGATACGGAAGGCTCTGTGCTCGGCAACATTATCCTGCTGACGCTCAACGCCAACGGCATCAAGACCCAGGATCGCATTCAGCTCGGCGCGACCCCCGTCGTCCGCAAGGCCATCACGGCGGGCGAAATCGACATCTACCCGGAATACACCGGCAATGCGGGCTTCTTCTTCAACAAGGCGGACGACCCACTCTGGAAGGACGCCGCCAAGGGCTACGACGCGGCCAAGAAGCTCGATTACGACGCCAACAAGATCGTCTGGCTCACCCCGTCGCCCGCCAACAACACCTGGGCCATCGCCCTGCGCAAGGATGTGGCGGAACCGAACAAGCTCGCGACCCTGTCCGATTTCGGCAAGTGGGTGTCGGGGGGCGGCAAGGTCATCCTCGCGGCCTCGGCCGAATTCGTGAACTCCGCCGCGGCGCTTCCGGCCTTCCAGGCGGCCTATGGGTTCAAGATGAAGCCGGAGCAGCTCATCGTGCTGTCCGGCGGCGACACGGCGGCCACCATCAAGGCGGCGGCGGAGCAGACCAACGGAGCCAACGCGGCCATGGTCTACGGCACCGATGGCGGCATCGCCCCCTCGGGTCTCGTCGTCCTGGCCGACGACAAGGGGGTGCAGCCGGTCTATGCGCCGGCCCCGATCATCCGTGAGCAGGCCCTGAAGGAGAACCCGAAGATCGCCGAGGTTCTCAAGCCGGTCTTCGAATCTCTCAATCTCACGACCCTTCAGGACCTGAACGCTCGCGTTCAGGTCGGGGGCGAGGCCGCCAGGGCCGTGGCGACCGACTACCTGAAATCGAAAGGCTTCCTGAAGTGACCCGACGCCGGACGCGCCTGTGAGCATCGGCAAATATCCGGGAAGCTAGACTGGTTGTGAACGCGACGTCGTCTTCCACGAGCGCTCCCGGCATGGCGTCACCGCACTGGACCTTATCCCCCGACCGTTTGGGGAGCATGGTGGCCGTTCTGATCGGCATTGCGTTGTACGCTGCGCCCTTCGTGACCTATCGGGCCAATCGCATCGCCGCGGGCGCGGCGCGCTCGATCTTCGAGGCTCTGCCGCCGACCACGGCCTTCGTCCTGGTGGGCGCCGCGCTGTCCGTCGCGATCGTTGCCATATTCGTGCGCCGCTCCATCGTCCGCTTGGCGGCCGCGTCGTTGGGGCTTGTGGTCATCGCGCCCTGTGTGGGTTTGTCGGCTGGCTTCGTCACGCCGGCTGGAAACACTTTCGCGCGGGTTTCTCCGGCCCTCGGCTTCTGGCTTCTCGGCCTTGCGTTTAGCCTCCTCGTCGCCGATGCGCTCACCCGGTTGCGGCTGGGGCCCTGGGCGCGGCTGGGAGCGCTCTCGATCGCGGCTGCCGCGATGGCCCTGCTGCTATTCTCCGGAGCCTGGGACGGGCTGTCGATCCTGAAGGAATACGCGACCCGCGCGGACAGCTTCTGGAGCGAGGCGCGTCGGCATGTGCTTCTGGCCATCGGATCCCTTGCGGCGGCCGTCGCGGTCGGATTGCCATTGGGTGTCCTGTGTCACCGTGCCCCGCGTCTGCGCGCCGCCATCCTTCAGGTTCTCAACGTCATCCAGACGATCCCGAGCATTGCCCTGTTCGGAATCCTGATGGTTCCCCTGGGCTATCTGGCGGCTTTTCCCCTGGCGGCGGCCCTCGGGATCCACGGCATCGGGGCTGCGCCCGCTTTCGTGGCGCTTTTTCTTTATTCCCTTCTGCCTGTCGTGGCGAACACCGTGGTGGGCCTCGATCATGTGCCGGCCACCGTCGTCGATGCGGCCCGTGGCATGGGGCTTTCCAACCGCCAGCGCCTGTTCGACGTGGAACTGCCCTTGGCGCTTCCGGTCATCCTGGCAGGCATTCGTATCGTGCTGGTGCAGAATCTCGGACTTGCCACCGTGGCGGCGCTGATCGGCGGAGGGGGCTTCGGCACCTTCGTGTTCCAGGGCATAGGGCAGACGGCGATCGACCTTGTGCTCCTGGGCGCAATTCCCACGGTCGCCCTGTCCTTTGCGGCGGCCGTGATCCTCGATGCCGCCATCGAGCTTTCGAACGGGACCTCGCAATGATCGAGATCGAGCGTCTCACCAAGCGCTATGGCGACACCACCGTGGTCGACGATGTCTCGTTCGGCGTGGAGGAGGGCACGATCACGGTCGTGGTCGGCACGTCGGGCGCCGGCAAGTCCACCCTTCTGCGCATGATCAACAGGCTGGTCGAGCCCACATCCGGCCGTGTCCTCATCGACGGCCAGGACACCCGCTCCATCCCGGAGGATGATCTGCGGCACCGGATCGGCTACGTCATCCAGGGCTACGGCCTCTTCCCGCACCGGACGGTGGCGCAGAACATCGCCACCGTGCCGCGTCTGCTCGGTTGGGACAGGAAGAGGATCGCCGACCGGATCGAGGAACTGCTCGATCTCTACCAGCTCGATCCGGCCGAGTTCGCAACGAAGTTTCCGCACGAATTGTCCGGCGGGCAGCAGCAGCGGGTGGGCGTCGCACGGGCGCTTGCGGCGCGGCCGGAGCTTCTCTTGATGGACGAGCCCTTCGGAGCTCTCGATCCGGTGATCAGGGCCAAGGCGCAGGATGATCTCCTGGCGATCCAGCGCCGCCTGCGCGCCACGATCGTGCTGGTAACCCACGACATGGAGGAAGCCTTCCATCTGGGGGATCGCATCGCCGTCATGGATCAGGCCCGCCTGATCCAGTATGGGCCGCCGGCCGAACTGCTCACCCGTCCGGCCGAGGCTTTCGTCGAGCGTCTCGTCGGCACCGCGGACAGGCCCTTCCGGCTGTTGTCCCTGGCCAAGGTCGAGGATGCGCTGGAGCCGGGCCTCGCGGAGGGCGAACCGGTCGCGGCCTCCGGCACCCTCTATGAGGCGTTGTCCCGGCTGATGTGGTGCGGCCGCCAGGATCTGCCGGTGGCAGACGGGACCGGCTCCGTCATCGGCCGGGTCAGCATCACGGGTATTCTGGCCTATGGGCGCAGCGCATGAGCCGCCGCGCCGTGATGATCCGCTTGACGGCCCTGATCATGCTCCTGGCCTTCATCTCGGCCCCGAACCTCTTTGCGCCGGTTTTCGAGCCCCTGACCACGAACAACGCTCCGGCGATCTATAACCAGGGAAACCTCCTGTTCCTGACCATGGCCCACCTGGGCACCGTCTTCAGCGCTGCGCTCGCCAGCACGCTTGTCGCCGTCCTCTTGGGCGTTCTCGTCACGCGGCCTTCTGGAGTTGAATTCCTTCCCCTGTCCCGCAGCCTTGTGAGCATCGGCCAGACGTTCCCGCCGGTCGCCGTTCTGGCCATTGCCGTGCCGCTCGTCGGGTTCGGCGAGAAACCAACGCTGATCGCGCTATTCCTCTACGGCCTCCTGCCGATCTTCGAGAACACTCTCACGGGCCTCACACAGGTCTCTCCCCTGACCCTGGATGCCGCCAAGGGCATGGGCATGGGGCCCACAAGGCGGCTCTACGAGGTGGAGCTGCCCCTGGCGCTCCCTGTCATCCTGGCCGGAATCCGCCTGTCGGTGGTGATCAATCTTGGGACGGCCACGATCGGATCGACGGTGGCCGCTAAGGGACTGGGCGAGGTGATCATCGCCGGCCTGCAGTCGAACAATACAGCGTTCATCCTGCAAGGCGGCCTCGTGGTGGCGCTGCTGGCGGTTCTGATTCACGACGGATTGATGATGTTCGAGCGGCTGCTCGTCCGGCGACTCGGTCTCGGGCCCGCCGCGGCCTGACCAATCCGAATTCAACTTAAAGTGATCTTCTGGGGCCCAAATGCCCTTTGGGCATCCGAGGGGATCTGTACGAGTAAGCCGTATTTGCCTATGGTCCGCCGCCTGCATGACACTGCTTGAACGCCTGAAGATTGAAACACGCCCAGCCCACGACAGAATCGAGAGAGCCATCGATCTCGAGCGGCGAATCGCGTCCCGGGACCGCTACAGGCAATTGCTGATCCGGTTTTACGGGTTTCACAGCGCCTGGGAAGATGTCGCCATGGCCAAGGCGCCGGACCCCGAATTCTTTCAAAGGCGATGCAAGGCGCCCCTCTTGGTCAAGGATCTTCAGGCTCTTGGATTGCAGTCCACCGATATCGAACGCCTTCCTGCCTGCCATCCCCTCATGCCCCTGGGAGCGCCGGAGGCAGTGCTCGGGAGCATGTACGTGGTGGAGGGCTCCACCCTCGGGGGGGCCATCATCGCACGGGACGTGGAGCGGAGTCTGGGCCTGACGGCCGAGACAGGATGCGCCTATTTCCGAAGCTATGGACGTGATATCGGCCCCATGTGGAAATCTTTCGGCGCGATGCTCCTGGCGGCCTCGTCGCCCGAGACGGACGACCTCATCATTGAGGCGGCGAGCCAGACCTTCAATGTCATGCATGACTGGCTGTGCGGGGAATCATGAACGCTGGGACGACCATGCCTGATCTTGATCTGACCGCGTGCGAGCAGGAGCTGATCCATATTCCGGGCAGCATTCAGCCCCACGGTTTCCTGCTCTCCATCCGGTTGCCGGACACGGCCGTGATCCATGCCAGCGCCAACGCGGCCTCGATCCTGGGTCTCGAGCCGGATGCGGTTCTGGGGCGCACCCTCATGGAGGTGCTGCCCGAACTGGCGGCGGATCTCGACGCGGATCTGCGCGACATGAATCCCAAGGGGGGCAGCCACTACCTGCGAACCGTGGCGCTGGACAGGAGCACCGGGCGCCGCAGCTTCGACGTCGCGGTTCATCGCTCGGGCGGATACGCGGTTCTCGAGCTGGAAGAGGTGAACGGCGCGGCGGCAAGCCTCGATGCGCTCAATCCGAACCTTCGCCAGTTCGTAGAGCAGTTGGGCGGGACATCCACCACCGAGTCCCTTTGCCGGCTCGCCGCAGCGGATGTGCGCCGGCTGACGGGTTTCGACCGCGTTCTCGTCTACCGCTTCGATGAGAATTGGAACGGCACCGTCATCGCCGAGGATCGCAACGAGAACCTGCCGTCCTATCTAGATTTGCGCTTCCCGGCCTCGGACATTCCGGCCCAGGCGCGCGAGCTTTATCGCCGCAATCGATTGCGCATCATTCCAAATGCCGACTACATCCCGGTCCCGATCCAATCGCATGATCCGGCTCCGCTCGATCTCAGCGACTCGCTGCTGCGCAGCGTGTCTCCCGTTCACCTGGAATACATGCGCAATATGGGCACCATGGCGTCCATGTCGATTTCCATTCTGCGCGACGGTGAGCTCTGGGGTCTGATCTCCTGTCACAGCAAGGAGCCGCGAAGGGTTCCCCTGCAGGTGCGCAATGCCTGCGATTTCCTCACTCAGATCTTCTCCCTGCAGCTCGAAGCGCGGGAGAACACGGCACTGGCCGAGAAGCGCATCCGCCTTCGCTCGGTGCAGGCGCGGCTTTTGGGCTACATGGCCGCCGAGGAGTTCTTCATCGACGGGCTGGTGAACCATCCGGCGGAGTTGATGCATCTGGTAGGGGCCGAAGGCGTCGCCATCGTGTCCGGCGATTTTTGCTGGATTCTCGGCCAAACTCCCTCGGAACAGCATATCAGAAAGCTGGCCGCATGGTTGTCCCAGCATCACCCCGAGGATCTGTTTGCAACCGATGCCCTGTCGGCGCTCTATCCCGACGCTAGGGACTACATCGACCGCGCAAGCGGCCTGCTCTCCATCTCCATCTCGAAGGTGCGCGCGAGCTACGTGATCTGGTTTCGGCCTGAGGTGGTGCAGACGGTCAAATGGGGCGGGGATCCGAGCAAGTCGGTGCGGGCCGAGGCGGGCGCCCCGCGTCTTCACCCGCGCCGCTCCTTCGAGATCTGGAAGGAGACGGTGCTGGGACGCTCCCTGCCATGGGACGTGAGCGAGATCGAGGCCGCGGGGGAACTGCGGAATGCGGCCGTGGGCATCGTCCTTCGCCGCGCCGAGGAGCTCGCCGCTCTGTCGGACGAGCTCCGGCGAAGCAATAAGGAGCTGGAGGCGTTCTCCTACTCCGTGTCGCATGATCTGCGCGCGCCGTTCCGCCATATCGTCGGCTATTCGGAATTGCTGAAGAAGCACGAAGGCAGCACCCTGTCCGAGCGGGGACTGCGCTATGTGGACACCATCATCGAATCGGCCCTAACGGCCGGGACGCTTGTCGACAATCTTCTGAGCTTCTCCCAGATGGGCCGCACGACCCTGAAGCCCAGGCTTTTCGATGCATCGCAAATGGTCCGCGAGGTCAAGCACTCGCTTGCCATGGAGATCGGGGATCGCAAGGTCCGCTGGAACATCGCGGATCTGCCGGCCGCGACCGCAGACCCCCTCCTGATTCGCCTCGTCTTCGAGAACCTCATGTCGAACGCGGTGAAATACACACGTCCGCGGGACGAGGCTCGGATCGATGTGGGCTCTTATCGGAAAAACGGCGAAATCGTCTTCTTCGTGCGAGACAATGGCGTCGGCTTCGACATGACCTACGTTGATAAGCTGTTCGGCGTGTTCCAACGCCTGCACCGTATGGAAGATTTCGAAGGCACGGGAATCGGCCTGGCCAATGTTCGCCGCATTGTCGAGCGACATGGCGGGCGGACCTGGGCCGAGGGCGCGATCGACAAGGGCGCAACCTTCTCATTTTCTCTGCCTGACATCGAAGGAGCGGCGTGAATGCCGGAACTGAAACCGATCCTCCTAGTCGAGGACAACCCGAAGGATATCGAGCTGACGCTGGCGGCCCTGGAGCAGAGCCAGCTTGCCAACGAGGTCGTGGTGGTGCGCGACGGCGCCGAAGCACTCGACTTCCTATACCGACGCGGCGAGCATGCGAGCCGCAATACAAGCGACCCGGCGGTGGTGCTGCTCGACCTCAAATTGCCGAAAGTCGATGGTCTCGAGGTGCTGGAAAAGGTCAAAGCGGACGCTATCTTGCGCCACACGCCCGTGGTCATGCTCACCTCCTCCCGGGAGGAGAGCGACGTGGTGCGAAGCTATGAGCTTGGCGTCAATGCCTTCGTGGTGAAGCCTGTGGGCTTCCGGGAGTTCTTCGACGCCATCCAGGACCTCGGCGTGTTCTGGGCTATCCTGAACGAGCCACCTCCGAGAAATGGCGGACAGTAACCTGTATGGACCGGCCTGCCATCCCCCAGACCGATCGCAGCCTTCGCATCCTCCATCTGGAGGACAGCGCGCTTGACGCCGAGCTGGTGACCGAGGCTCTGGGGGCGGTCGGACCTTCCGCGTCGATCACCCATGTGAGCTCGGGAGGCGAATTTTCTGATGCAGTTCGCGAGGGCGGCTGGGACTTGATCCTGGCGGATTATGTCCTGCCCTCGTTCGATGGGTTGAAGGCGCTTGATCTTGCGCGGGAGCGTTGCCCCGATACGCCGTTCATCTTCGTGTCCGGAGCGCTTGGCGAAGAGGTGGCGGTCGAGGCGCTGAAGCGCGGCGCGACCGACTACGTGCTCAAGGAGAGGCTCGATCGCCTGCCGATCACGGTCCTGCGCGCGCTCTCGGAAATGCGCGACCGTACCGAGCGCCTTCGGGCCCAGGAGGCCCTGCGCCGCTCGCTCGAGGAGCGAACCGCGCTCCTGCATGAGCTCGATCACCGGGTGAAGAACAACCTGCAGCTCCTGCTCTCTCTCCTGGGAATGGAGATCCGCCAGACCGAGAACAAGGATGTCCGCACGGCTCTCGGTTACATGAAGCAGCGCCTTCACGCGCTCGCGGCGGCGCATCGCGATCTCTATGACGGGCAAGGAGCCTCCCGCTTCGATGTGACGACCTTTGCCAGAAGCCTGTGCGCGGAACTCACCGGCGAACTCACGGACGTCAACGTTCGGCCCGAATTCGAGCTCGACGCCGTCGAGGTCGAGGCCGAACGGGCAGCGCCCATGGCGCTCCTGTTCAACGAAATCATCGTGAACGCCCTGTCCCAGGCTTACGCGAACCGGCACGGAAAGCTGAAGCTCGGAATGAAAGTCCGCGACAGGCAGCTCAATTTCGAGCTGGCCGACGACATGTTCACCCTGGAGGAGAAGACGGCTGCTCGGGAAAGCACCACCGGCGCCATCCTCAAGGCTCTGGCGCGGCAGCTCGATGCAGTCGTGGAATGGCCGGAGGACGAGCCCGCGGTGCTGGTTCGCGTCGTCATGCCGATGCAGGGGGCTCAAGAGCACCCATGACCCTCGGGCACAAGACCGCGTTCACGATGCACCGCCGGATCCTCCACGTTCCGCCGGCGCGCGCATATCCCTGCGGCAGGTGTTATGGACGCTGGTTCTCGCCCTGACGCTTCCGGCTGTTCTTATCGCGGGCGGCGGCCTTTACTCGGTTTATCAGGCCGAGCGACAAGCCACCGATCTGCGCCTGCAGGAGACGACGCGCGCTTTGGCTCTGTCCCTCGACCGGGAGATTGAGAAGGTCGAGATCGGCATGCGGGTTCTGTCGCAGTCGCCGCATATCCGGAGCGGCGATTTCGCAGCGTTCCACCGACAGGCCCTAGAAACTCCTCTGGCGGATCCGGCCTGGATCGCACTGTTCGAGCCGAACGGCCGGACGCTGCTCAATACCCGCGTCGCGTATGGAACGCCTTTGTCGGATAGCCTTCGCCCAGAAGTTCTCCGGCGCGTCCATGAAACCCGCGCCGCAAACCTGTCCGACCTGTACGTTGGGCCCGCCACTGGGCTCTCGATCGTAACCCTCGATCTTCCGGTGGTGATCGAGGATCGGGTCGCCTACATCCTGTCGATTGCCATCGGACCCGAGGTTTTCCAGAAGCTCATCCGGGATCAGCGGATTGCCAGCGGCTGGAACGGCGCCGTGCTCGACAGGAGCGGCAAGATCGTTGCCAGATCCCGCGCCCCCGAGCAATTCATCGGGCGCACCGCCCGGCCGCGCCTCGTGGAGGCCATTGCGGCCTCTCCCGAAGGGCAGATCGACAACGTGACTCTCGACGACGTTCCGTCCCGCACGTATTTCAGCCGTTCGCCCACCTATGGCTGGTCCTTCATCATCAGCTTGCCGGCTTCTGAACTGCGGGCCGCGATCCGGCGTCCCCTCGTGTGGCTCATGGTGCTTACCGGGGTTGTCATTGCGGGCATCGTCCTGGCAGCCATCCTGTGCAGGAGAATCGCGCAGCCCGTCGACCAGCTCGTCGCATTGGCGCATTCCCTAGGGCGAGGGGAGGCGGTTGCCGGGCAATCGACCCAGGTCCGTGAGTTCGACGCGATCCAGAAAGCGCTCGTCGAAGCGTCTCTGGCGATCGAGATGCAGAAGAAGGCGCGCGACGAAGTGCTCGGTCATGTCGCGGAGAGCGAAGCTCGCCTGCGCCTGGCGCTCAATGCCGGCGATCTCGGGTCGTGGGAGTATGATCCGGCCACAGGTGAATTCACCACGTCCGCGACCTGCCGGATGAATTTCGGCCGTCAGCCCGATGCGCCTTTCACCTACGCGGATCTTGTTGCGACGATTCATCCCGAGGATCGGCAAAGGCAGGCCGAGGCGGTCGCGGACGCAATGACGCGCAGAACGGACCTCCATGTGGAGTACCGGGTCATCTGGCCGGATCGCACCGTGCATTGGATCCGCGTCAGCGGGCGAACGCGGATGAGCCTGGACGGGAAGCTCACCATGGTGGGAGTGTCGCAGGACGTGACCGAGCGGCGCGAGGCCGACGACAGGCAGGCTCTTCTGCTCCATGAGCTCAACCACCGGGTCAAGAACACCCTCGCGACGGTCCAATCCATCGCATCCATGACGCGTCGCTCCGCGGAAGCGGGCGATCCGGCGGCCTGGGATGCTTTTTTGGGGCGCCTGCAAGGACTCGCGAAAACCCACGATCTTCTCACCGTCGCCAATTGGAACGGCGCACTTCTGGGGGATGTGCTCGCGAGCGAGCTCGAACCGTACCAAGACCCGTCGCGCCAGCGGATCAAGCTTCGCGGCCCACGGGTGAACCTGCAACCGAGCGCGGTTCTGGCCCTTGGACTCGCCGTTCACGAACTCGCCACGAACGCGGCGAAATACGGGAGCCTCTCGGTTCCGGATGGACAGATCAAGGTTATGTGGGCCCTCACATCCGGGCCGGGCCCGGCTGCTCTGCTGGTGGAATGGACGGAAAGTGGAGGACCGCGCGTCTCGCCACCGAAACGTCAGGGCTTCGGCACAAAGCTGATTCAGCGCGGTCTGGCGCAGCAGCTTGGAGGCGAGATCAAGCTCGATTTCGCCCCCTCGGGAATCCGCTGCGTCATCACCTTTCCCATCGAGACGATCGCGGCCGATCCGGACGAGGCCGAGGCGCCGCAGCGTTACGCCTCCTAGGGCGCGCCTGTGCCGGGCGCATGTCCTGTCGCGCCAAGACTTATCAAGGTGTCGAGAAGCCGGCGCGATGATGGCCGGCGCGGCCCCTCATGGGGCCCGCCGCAACAAGCGCGTCGAGAACCGCTTCCTGTGTGGTATCCGCCATAGCCTCGAACAGCAGATCGATGCGGCTCTCGTTGAGAATATCGAGACGCGCAAAATCATTAGGCTCGTCATGCGATAGGATGTTGGCCGTGGAAAAGCCAAGCGCGATGTCGCCGCTGCCATGACCCCAGAAGGAGCCCAGTCTGGCAAGCCCAACGCCGGATCTGCGGATCACCCGTTTGATCTGTCGGTCACTCAACGGAACATCGGTTGCCGCGATGATGATAACG
This sequence comes from Microvirga aerophila, assembly GCF_003332305.1. Lineage (GTDB taxonomy): Bacteria > Pseudomonadota > Alphaproteobacteria > Rhizobiales > Beijerinckiaceae > Microvirga > Microvirga aerophila. The sequence continues at coordinate 38,129 of NZ_QOIO01000052.1, forward strand.
GAGCCCTTCTCCGGCAATCCCGTGGAATCCGTTTGCTTGGGCGGAGCGATCTGCCTGCCATCGGGCAGGCGCAAGTCTCCCGCGCGTCCGAAATTGGACAACACCAGCACGCCCAAATGGAAGCGCCCGCCGTCGAAGTCGAGGGAACGTGAGGCTGTGCCGATTCCGCCCTTGAACCCAAAGGTGCTCATGCCGCACCCGGCGCCGACGGAGCCTACAGCGAAATCAGACGAGGCGCTGCTGATCGCCGCATGCGCATCCTGCTCCGTGACAGCGAGCGCCTGTATGTCATTGAGCCAGCCGTCATTGCATTCGAGCACCACCGGATTGACCGTCGCGGTCTCGCGGCCAATATCAGGGTTGCGCGCAATGGCGTGACGAACCAGCGCCGTGCAGCAGGTTCCGACCGAAAGTGTGTTGGTGAGCAAGAGCGGTGTCTCGATGACGCCTAGTTCGTGCACTTGCACCAATCCGGCGCTCTTGCCGAAGCCGTTCAGCACATGAACGGCCGCCACAGGCTTCAGGCGATAGAGATTGTCGTCGTGAGGCAGGACTGCGGTGACGCCGGCGCGGATGTCGCCCTCGTTGAGAGTGGTATGCCCGACCAGAACGCCCGGTACGTCCGCAATGCTGTTGCGGGCGCCCGGTCGCAGCCGACCGCAAGACAGTCCAACGTTATGCGCACGAAGCCCGTTGCTCATGGAATGCAGCTCCCGATGCGGTCACGTTCGATGGGACAGAGCCGTACAAGAGCGCCCCGTCCAGCTCAAGCATTCCGCCACGAAGCTTGACAGGCGGGAGGGCTTTAAGTGCTAACGTGACCGTCTCGCATCCGATCCGGCAGCATGATGATGACCATTCGGGACAAACTGGAAGGCATTCTGGCGAGGTTGGCAAAACGAGCCGCCGATGAGCGCGTATATCTACGCCTCTACGAGGATGCCGCCCGCGCGGCAGCGGATGCCGCCGATGCGCGCAAGCTGGCGGGAGTCTCTCTCGGCCCCCTCGACGGTGCCATTGTGTCGATCAAGGACTTGTTTGATGTTGCCGGCGAGACCACCACGGCCGGTTCCGTTGTGCTGCGGGATGCGCCTCCCGCTCAAAGGGACGCCGCAGTGGTCCGCCGGCTGCGGCAGGCCGGCGCGGTGATCATTGGCAAGACCAACATGGTCGAGTTCGCGTTTTCCGGGCTTGGCCTCAATCCTCATTATGGCACGCCGGGCAATGCGGCCGATCCCAAGCGCATTCCGGGCGGTTCGTCCTCGGGGGCCGGCGTCAGCGTCGCGGAAGACACGAGCGACATTTCCATCGGCAGCGACACGGGCGGCTCCGTGCGCATCCCGGCTGCTCTCAATGGCGTGGTCGGTTTCAAGCCAACCGCGCGCCGGGTGCCGCTCGATGGGGCGTTTCCGCTCTCTCCGAGCCTCGATTCCATCGGGCCTCTGGCCAGAACGGTTCAGGACTGCGCTTTCGCGGATGCGATCATGGCAGGCGATGAGCCAAAGCATCTCATGCCACGTCCTCTGGCCGGCCTTCGGTTCGGCGTTCCACGTGGACGCCTGTTTACCGAGGCCGAACCGTTGGTGATGGAAGCCTTCGACGCCAGCCTGCAGCACCTGTCCCGATGGGGAGCCAGGATCGCCGATCATTCCATCGAGGATCTGCTCCAGGCTATGGCGGATACGACCACGCGCGCCTCGATCGCCTCCATCGAAGCGGCGGAAGTCCACTCCGATTGGCTCCACGCGAAGGCGCATCTGATCGATCCGCGCGTGCAGTGGTGGATTGCCCGCAGCGGCGCTGTGCCGGCCCCGGTCTATATCCGCATGATCCGCCAGAGGAGGGCGTTGATCGCCCAGATGGAGGAGCGCCTCTCGTCCGTCGATGCGCTCGTTATGCCGACCACCGCCGTCTCGGCACCGTTGATCGCTCCGCTCGAAGCCGATGACAAACTGTATAACAAGATGGACTGGCTGATCCTGCGCAACCCGATGTTCGGCAACCAATTCGACCTGACAGGCATATCGCTGCCGATCCCGGGTTATGCCCGCCCTGTAGGCCTGATGCTCATCGCGCCCCACGGACGGGATCGCAAGCTCTTGGAGATCGCCGCGAGCGTTGAGCGAGACCTTATAGTCCCGTGGAAGGGCTAAAGCATCGGACTGGAAATTCGACTCTTAGGGTTCTGGGTTGATGTGATCTGTGATTCACTTCGTCGGACGGGAGGTGGATCATGGGTCACTGCTATTCTCTCGATCTTCGTATGCGGGTTGCAGCCTTCGTCGAGGCGGGCCATTCCTGCCGGACGGCGGCCCGCCACTTTGGCGTCAGGGACAGCTGTGCCATCAAGCTGATGCAGCGCCAGCGGCGGTTCGGCTCGCCGGCGCCCGCCCGCCAAGGCCGTCCGCCGGGAGGTGGCAAACTGGTGCCTTATGAGACCTTCCTGATCCAAGCCGTCGAGGCACACCCCGCCA
>NZ_QOIO01000053.1 GCF_003332305.1 Microvirga aerophila
GTGGTGGACCTGCGCAACATCTACCGCGCCAGCGACATGCAGCGCAGAGGCTTCACCTATATCAGCGTCGGACGGCCGCTGCGCGTGAACCATGCCTCCTCTGAGGGCGATCTGGATGGCTTCATCGACGGGCATCCGGACAACGATGGTTGATTCGTCAGGCTCTAGGAGAGGCTCCTGGGTCCGTTGAGCGTATTGTGCAAGAATAACATGCCGTCGGTTGGTGTGGGTGGTGCCTCGAATTGGTGAAAGGCTGGCCTGGAGGCGGCCAGATCCCGATGTATAGTCGGTCTCTTCCGCCAACTCGCGGTTGGCGGTCGCGACGGGGTTGCCATCGCCGGCATCCATGCCCCGGCTCGGCAAGGTGAGAATCGACCACCAAAGCCATGCCAGTACTGGCGAATGGAAACGACATGATCGTCGACGTCGATCGCCACAGCATGCACCCAATCCGGGTACTCAAGAACATCGAACGGGCGACGTCCACGCCTGATGGCGTCACGCAACCATCGGCCCGAAGCATCACCCGTCGGTCACAGACGACATGGTGGGACCGCTTAACAGTCTATGCCATGGGAGAAAGCTTCGCTGGCTCGAAGCATCGGTGTCGGCGCCGAGACGCTATTGTTCCCTGTGCCTTTGCCGACCTAAACGGAGCGCACGCCCGAAGTGAGCGAGACTGAGGAGCTTCGATCGAAAAACTAGTGCGCAACGTTTCCAGGGATTGAAGCCATTGTGGTGCGCCGACTGAGGCGTCGAGCCCCGGTGTGCTTGATGCGCCGGGGCCGCAACCGTGCCTTTGGGGCTGGCCAGCGGCCTGTCCCCTTGCCGGCTTTACGCAGCCGCTTTCCGCTGATCGGCGTGCCGCAAGAACCACTCGTAAGCGTCCTTGAGCCCGTCCTCAAGAGTGATGGACGGCCGCCACCCGAGTTCAGCGAGCTTCGAGGTGTCGAGAAGCTTGCGGGGCGTGCCATCCGGCTTGCTGGTGTCAAAACCAAGGGTGCCCTTGAACCCGACGATGCGCGCGATGATCTCGGCAACCCCGCGGATGGACACATCGGATCCGTAGCCCACGTTGACATGCTCGTCGCCCGAATAGGTCTTCAGCAAGTGTACCATCGCATCAGCGCAGTCATCAACATGCAGGAACTCGCGCAGGGGCGAGCCGGTGCCCCACAGGACCATCTCAGGGCTGCCCTGCACCTTCGCCTCGTGCGCTTTGCGCAGGAGGGCCGGGATAACGTGCGAGCTGGCTAAGTCGTAATTGTCGCCAGGCCCGTACAGGTTCGTCGGCATTGCGGAGATAAAGTCGCGTCCGTACTGGCGCCGATAGGCCTGACACAGCTTGATGCCGGCGATCTTGGCCACCGCGTACCACTCGTTGGTGGGCTCCAGTTGGCCGGTCAGGAGCTCATCCTCTTTGATCGGTTGCTGGGCGAATTTCGGGTAGATGCACGACGAGCCGAGAAACAGCAACTTTTCGACACCGACGTCATGGGCCGCGCCGATCACGTTGTTGGAGATCAGGAGGTTGTTGTGCAGGAAGTCAACCGGATACGTGCTGTTGGCCAGAATGCCACCCACTTTGGCGGCGGCAACGATGACGGCCTGCGGACGGTTCTTATCCATCCAGCGCTCGACGTCAGCCTGCCGAGTCAGGTCCGCGGTCTGGCGATCGGCCACGAGGATCTCGCAGCTCTCGCGCTCCAAGCGCCGCACCAATGCGGATCCGACCATGCCGCGGTGTCCCGCAACAAACACGCGCTTACCTTGAAGCGAAAAATTCGCATGATGCGTCATTAGATCTGCCCCGTACGGCGGCACTGAGACCGCTCCGTTTGCTTCGTCAACAACCACACAGGTAAAGGTCATTCCCTGAGGTGGTGGACGGCAAGTAATCAGTTTATTCGTTCGTTAGAATCGCTACAGCACAAACCATTCGCAAGCAACTCGATTGTCCAAAGAGCGGCATAACGATGCATGTCTGCTCCATGCCGGGACGCGCCCTGGCGATAGCCAGCATCAGGTGGAGTGATCATCGCGCGTCTGCCGCGAATGGCGGCGTCGTAAACACGAGTTCACCGACGCGCTCAACTTGAACGAACCAGTGCAGAAGGACGGTCTATGCGAACCTGGAGCGCGGGAACGCAGCGGACATCCGCGAGGGTCTGGTTGAATCTCAGGGTATTCCCCTCTGTTAACACGACCTCGCTCCCGGCTGTGTTAGCAGGTCAAGTCGGAGCAACGGCGCGAGCCCACATTGACCCGAGTCGCGCGTGACTCCGCGGCATTCAGGCGAGCGGCAGCCGCGCTATCACGGCCGTCGTTGGCGCGGCTCCGGCAGAAGAACTCGAGACCGGCCTGCAGCATGTCTTCGATGTGCGGCCTGAACGTCGTCGTGTGGCTCTGCCCGAGCTTCGCCTCACCTATGATGATACCTCGGCGGGCTTGCTCTGCTTAGTGGCCTGCTTGGCGCGGATAGCCTCTTTCACACGCGCCTCGAAGCCGGAAAGGATTGCATCCTTGGCCCAGTTGGTCTCAGCCCGCTGACGCGCATTGCGCCGCATGATTGCGCACCTCGCCCGGTCAGCAGAGAGATCCACGATCGCTTGGCACAGAGCAGTGACGTCGCCAGGTGCAACGAGGAGGCCGCCGTCATCGATCTCCTGGGCGATGCCGCTTCCAGGAGCCACGGTCGCAATCACCGGCCGTCCCGACGCAAGCATCCCGGAGAGTTTTGACGGCAGGACAAGGTCGGCCGCCGCGGGAACCTGCGGCAGCAGGTGGATATCGGCCGCACAGAGCAGTTCCGGGAGGCGCTCGATGGGTTGGAGCGGCAGGAGGCGCACATTGCTCAACCCCTGCGCGGCTTGTGCGAGTTTTTTCTTGGCTGGTCCTGCCCCGCAGATGACGAAATGAATGTTGGGTTTGTCGGCCAGATGCCGGGCGGCCTCGACCAGGCTCAACACGCCCTGCTTCTCGGACAGATTGCCTGAATACAGAAGGACGATGTCGTCCTCGCCGACGCCCCACTCCTGGCGATAGGACGAGGCGTCCCGATCTGGGTTGATGACATCCGTGTCACACCAGTTGCGGAACAGGAAGGCGCGCTCCGGCGCCACGCCCTTGTCCATCAACCGCGCCACCATGGCTGGCGCGGGGGCGCTCACGCGATCAAAGCCGCGCATGATTGATCGCTCGACGGCCGCGAGCAGGCCGGCTGCGCCTTTGCCCTTCATCAGGCCCATGCGCAACGCGATGTCGAGCTCAAAATCCTGGACGTGGAGGATGGAGGCGGCGCCGGTCAGTTTCGCCGCCAGGGCCGCGGCAGGGGCCGCCATGAGGTTGGGCGCTACGGCAAGAACGGCATCGGGTTGAAAGCGTACCGCCTCGGCCAGGACAGCCGGTGCGCTTGTCGCAGCGAAGCTGGCCAGGTGCACCAGACGTTTGGGGCCGCTGGGGTGGGCGGGCACATAAAGCGGGCAGCGGAGGAGCGAAACGTCGTTGCGCGTCTCGCGCGCGTAGGCCCAGCCTTTGTAGCCTTGCCCCACCCGCCACTGCGGATAATACGGCGGGGCTGTCACAGCCCGCACCTCCCACCCCTGCCGGGCGAACCACTCCGCCATTTCGGTCGAGTATTTTGGGATCCCGATTTCGTCCGGGGCGTAATTCAGGGTCTGGATGAGGAGGCGCATGCTACCGATTAAGGATTATAATATGCAATTCTTACGTCCTAACCGGGGTAGGTATGCTGCACAATAGGGGTAAAGAACAAAAGCCGGAATGTGATATTTTTGTCCTAGCATCCTGATGGGTGGAGCCAGTCAGAACATTCGGGTTGCATTCAGGTGCTCCAGCCAAGGTCAGGAGGCGTCATTGTCGGATGGATGGCTAACCTTGGCAGGCTCCGGGCAATGTCGCTTGTAACTGATGCTATCGCGCCCTGCTCTGTGTTCGTTCTGTGGAATCCGGGCAGCGGCCCGCTGCCTCCAAATCTTCACGCCGGTGCTCGCTGCTTACGGTAGTGTATTCCCGGCGCTGAGTGTCGTAGCCCAGGCCGCATCGAAGGACTTAATGGCCGTGTTGCGCCGCGACATGGCGCGGCGTTCATAGCGATCGCGCCGATCAAGGCGCTTCCAGGCAGAGGCGCGTTGCCGCATGCGCTGGCGGGCCTCGGCGCGGGCAAATCGGATGCGATCGACTTTCATGCCCCAGGCCAGTTCTTGCATCAGCGAGGTGTCTTCAGCCTCCCACATCGGCTCACCTTTGCAATCCCGATAGTCCCAGGTATCGGCCGCCAGTGAAAAACGCACCCGCGGAGGGCGCGCCGGCAGGGGCTCGTCCACCTGGGGCGGCTCGTGAAACTCCGTGTCTCCGACCACTCTCTCGAGAAGCTCAAGCCGCGCCCAGCAGGCGCGGTTAACATCGACCGCCGCTTCCACGACGCGCAGAGCCGTCCGAAAGGCGGAGGGTGTGTCCGCCGCGTCTCCGGCCATTCTCCGGGCCAGATCGGCCATATCCGGCACCAACTCCGGCAGGGATGACGCTGGAACGAGTGGGGGAGGCTCCCCATGTCGTTTGTTCAGGTTGATGACGTCAGGACAACACCTCGCCGCAAACTGACACCGCACCGGCGGTTGCAGGCGTGGGAGAAAACAGGCGGTGTTTGCGTGCTATGCGACCGAACGATTGATGGTGCGCGCGAGCGCTGGATTGTTGAGCACATCAGAGCACTTGAACTCGGCGGTCTGGACGATCTGGAGAACATGGGTCCCGCGCACGAGGCCTGCGCCTCGGTCAAAACCCGAGATGATCATCGTCGGGCGGCGCAGGCCAAGCGACAGAAGATCCAGCATATCGGAGCTGACGAACCCAGGAGGCCCCTGCCCTTTGGAAAGACCAGTTCTGCTTGTGTGGGACTGGAGATCAGCATGGGGCAACGCCAAAGAGCGGGCACCGTTCCTCAACCTGGTGACACGGCGCCTCTTGTTGCTTCGATCAACAGCAGACGTCCAGAGAACGCGCTTCTTCCGATCTCAGGACAACCATCCCAAGCAGGCTGAGGCCACCGTTCGACGGAACCGCCGGCCTCATCCACCGATTCCAGTCGGCCAATCGGGCTTGTGAGATTGGTTTGCGCTTTCGCCAGAGCCAAGGGCGGCATTCAGCGGTCTTGATCGGGAGGTCTGGCTGCACGAGGCTCTGGCTCGGGTCGCGGATCATCCGATCAGCCGGGTTCGTGACCTAATGCTTTGGAGCTTGAAGCCATGCCGACCATTCCCCGCCGTCTGACGCTGCTCGAAACGAAGCTGGCCAGCTTACCTGCCGACAGCGACACGATGCTGGTCAGTGAGCTCGATGGCTTTGTGGCGGGGATCCTTGTCTGCCCTGATCTGATCCTGCCGAGCGAATGGCTGCCGCTGGTGTGGGGCACCGATGAGGACGAGGCTCCGGTGTTTGAGAACGCCCAACAGGCCGAGCAACTCGTGAAGCTGGTGATGGAGCACTACAACGTCACAGCCCATGATCTGCAGGCGGGCCGCTATGCGCCGGTGTTCGAGGTCGATACGCGCCATGACGAGGTCCTCTGGGAACTCTGGATCGAAGGATTCGAAGCCGCGATGCAGCTCCGCTCGGACAGTTGGGCGGCCATTCTCCGGGGCTGTGAGGCGGCCCGCGTGGCGCTGAGCGGGGCTGGTCATGCTCATCGATCTCGCCCAGGACGAAAGCACTCTGACGGAGCAAGAGGGTCAGGCGCTTACTGAAGAGGCGCCTGATCTCATTCCGGCCTGGGTCGAGACCCTCCACGCCTGGAGAGTGGGTCAGCATCGTGCCCGCCTCTCTGCCATGCCCGCGCCAACCTTCGGCAAGGTGGGGCGCAACGATCCCTGCCCGTGCGGCTCCGGCAAAAAATACAAGAAGTGCTGTGGTCTCAACTGACTGGAAGCACAGTGTAGAGACGAAGATCTGAATAGGCGGACTTGCTCCTACCACAACAGCTGTGTACACATAAGGGTACACAAGGAGCCCAGCCATGGTTCAACCTCAGAGGGATAAGCAGGTTCGGGTCGGGGTCCGCGAGTTGAGGGCGAACCTCAGCGGATTGCTCCGGCAGGCCCGTCAGGGGACCTCAGTCCTCGTCATGTCGCGCAACGAGGTCATCGCGGAGATCCGGGCGCCTTCGGGTATTGAGCGCTCCCGTCGGGTCCCAGGCATGTTGAAGGGCAAGATCCGCATGCAGGAGGACTTCGACGTGCTTCCTGACGACGTCCTGTCTGCCATGGAAGGGAATGGGGATTGAGGATCCTGCTCGATACCCACGCTCTTCTCTGGTGGCTTGTTGGTGATCCTCGGATCGAGCGCAAGGCCCAGGATCTTATCGCCGACCCTGCGAACGACATCCTGGTCAGCACCGCCTCGTTGTGGGAGATCGTGGTGAAGGTGCGCGTTGGAAAACTCGAGGCCAATATCGGCGACATCGTTGCTGCCATTGACGCTCAAGGCTTCGAGATGCTTGACATCCGCCCTGAGCACCTGAAGGACCTCGTCCGCCTCCCGATGCACCATCGGGATCCGTTCGATCACCTGCTGATGGCCCAAGCCATCGCTGGGGACCTCACCCTCCTGTCGGAGGATCAGCACGTTTCGGCTTACCCGGTGGCCTACGTCACCTGCACCGATAGCAGTCCTTGACAGCAAACACGCCCACGCAGGGAAGATCAGCGGAGCGCCGGGCTGGATGTCGAGTTAATCCAGCTCAGCGGACCACACCGGCGGCGGCATGAGGCCGAGAATACGCATCGTCCCAGGGCCGGTTCACGCCAGATACCGTCACCCTCGCCTATCTCAAGGTGATCGAACACGATCCGGAGACTGTCGAGCCGGCGCTCAATGGTGTGTGAGACGACAGCTTCAGGCAGCGGATTGGGTGATGGATCCTACGGGAGAGCCTGCGGAGGATGAGGTTGGATGGGTGGCCTTTGGACCTGTCAGCCGGCACCTGTATCGTCCATTAAGCGAAGCGGGCAAGGTCAGTTTTGGTGAAATCATCCCCTTTGAACAGGAGCTTGGCCTTGTTGCTCTTGGCGCAGGCGAAGCAGTTCCCCATGTTGAGCTCCGCAGGATGTCGTCCCTTGCCATAGTGGGCATAGGCATCGAGCACGATTTGGTATTCCCGCTCCCCGATGGAAATCCACTCGCATCCGAGGACATTGAGGAAGCGCTCAACGTGGTCGCGAGCGGCTGGAACCGAGAAGGTGTGGCTGTGACACAGCCCGGCAACGGTTTCCCAAACTAAGAGCGCAGAGCACAGCCGCCGCAGTTCTGTCTCAAGCAGGTCCACCAGCGTGTCGGCATCTGGCTCACCGGCAATGATCGCAATGAGGGCGGACGCATCCACGAAGATCATCACAGTCCCCCAGACAGATCATCGAAGAAGTCTTTGTCTGCCGTCTGATCCATCGGGGCCGGGAGCGGATAGGCCGCCCGGAGCGCTTGCACGCGCGTCCGGAGCGGAATTGCCTCTTGGGCCCGATCCAGCTCGGCCTGCACCGCCAGGCGAACGGCATCTTGCTTGGTCAAGCCGCGAAGCTTGGCCAGTCGGGCAACCAGGGCGGCCGTTACATCGTCTTTGATGTACAGCGGCATGCAAACTCGCAGAAGATATCTGGATATCTAGAACTAAATATCCGAATATTCATGCCAGAACAAGTGCGGCCTTGGGCCCATTCCCGTGCTTGAGATGAGCCGCCCTGGCGGTGTGGCAATAGATGGGTCGTGACAGCGCCAAGCTCATTCTACTTCTGTCATCTGCTGCCTCGATCGCGGGATCCTAAGCCCTTGTTCGAGGGCATCATGCGGAGATGTCACCGTACCCTCCAAGGGATGGGATCGGTGCTCCTAGGGGCATTGGCTCTGTTTGAGATCTGGTGTGGTGAGATTACCTGTGCTTCTCCCGATCGGAGGCTTCGCTTCTTCGAATTGACCTGCAGGACGTGCGAGACGTCTGCTGATGGGACGTGAGCTGGTTGGCGGCAACATGAGGTGCGGTCTCCTCGGCAGTGTACAATGCGACAGACAGGAGAGAGGATCATCCCTCCTGGGTCAACTGCCGCAGGAATGTTGCCGTGGAACCCGTGGTGGGCCCGCTTAGGCCAAGCGGCTTAGGCTATGAAGTCGAGCATATTCTCCTTTGCGCCACATGGGTAAGATCCTAAACTACCGCTGCAGTGCGGAACTTCGCATGGGGTACCCGTGGCCGCTTGTTTCGGTGGCACCGGTGCTTGAGCAACGGATGCGCGGATGAGTTCTCAAATCTGTGGCCCGAACTTCACCTGTGCTACAGACTTTGATCAAGCCCCACACCGTATTGAAGGCTAGATTGACCCGGCTGCGAGCTAGCATTTGACAGTGATACCATCGTTATGATCGCAAAAACCCTCGAACCATCGCAGTCCTCCCCATCAAGAAGCAATCGATATACCCGAACCATTCTCCTCCTTCTTGCAGCCGTTCTGGCCATGAAAACCGTGTGGTTCTGGGACCTTGGCGGAGCTTTGCATCCTCGAGAAATCGTCGACTTTGATACTTTTTATATTGTTGCTGAGATGGTGTGGCGCGGCGAAATCGAGCAGGCGTACTCCTTCGCTACGATGAGCCAGGCACAGGAGGCTTTTGGAGGCAAGCAATCCTTCATGCCTTGGACATACCCACCGCAGTTTAACTTGCTGGTTGCCCCCCTCGCCTTTCTGCCATTGGGACTGGCCTATAGCTGCTTCACTGCCGGAACCCTTGTCGCTTATTTGGTGATACTGAAACGGATCGCTGGCGATCATTTCCAGCGTCTCCTGCTGGTCCTTTTTCCCGCGATTATCGTTACGGTCGCGTGCGGACAGAATGGGTTTCTCACCGGAACCCTCATCGGCCTCACCTGCCTTGGCTTTCAAAGACACAAGGCGCTTGCTGGACTGCCGCTTGGCCTGATGATTATCAAGCCTCACCTTGCCGTAACCTTCGCAGTGTATACGCTCATTGCCCGTCGCTGGATTACTGCGTTGGTGGCTGCTGGAACCGTTGCTGCAACTTCACTTTTGGCAACTCTCCTGCTCGGTCCCGGGATCTGGGCTGCGTTTCTCGACGGGGTCAAAGAGGCCCGCGTTTTTCTCGAACACGGAATGTATCCGCTCTATCGGATGATTTCGGTCTACGCCGCTCTCTACACAGTCGGCGTCCCAGCTCCAATTGCGATTACCGTGCAGGTCCTTGTCGCCATCGTTGCTCTTATGATGATAGGTTTTGCCAGCCGTCGTGGCCTTGGGCTAAGGCAATCGCTCGGCCTTGCTGCAGTGGCATCCCTGCTGATCAGTCCATATGCTTATGACTATGATCTTCCGATTTATGGAATTGGCCTGGCCCTGTTGCTGCCTGACCTTGAAAGGCTGGGAAGCAAAGTGGAGCTGACTGCCATATATGTGATGAGCGTTCTTATCGGCTTGGTTGGGTTAGCGCAGTCATTTCGGCTGCAAGTGCAGTTTGGCCCGGACGTTACGCTTGGTGACGACATGCCGGTGTCGGTTGCAGGTCCCGCTCTTGTCGTGCTTTTAGCCCTGATGTGGCGCATTCTGGGACGTCATCGTGAGAGCCTACCCGCCACTTGAAACCATCGGAGGCATGCGTCAGCCCGTGCCGACTGTGCCGGCCGGCACAGTCGGCACGGGCCTTGAGGCTCCCACCGCCCAATGACAGGCGTGCACAGCTGTCATGACCTGCCGATCAAGGGGATCAGTTCCATGAAGGCCTCCGTCGTCGGCGAAGAGAGCTGTGACTGTGACCAGCCTGCGTCGGGACAGATCTGCCTGCCCGTCCGAAACCGGATCCGTTTTCACTTCCTGCTCGCTGGCTTGACGGTCATCCTTTCAGGCCTGTTGTGGTGGTTCGAGGCGCCGTTCGTCTTCCCGCTCGATGACGCTTACATCACGCTACATAACGCCCAAGTTTTAAGGTCGGGCTCCGATGTCAATTACAATGTCTCCGCCCTTTCCGGTGCAACAAGCCTCATTCATCTAGCGGCCGTCACTGGCTTCATGAGCCTCGCGCCGGCGGCTCTCGCGAGTTTTTTGGTCGCGACGGTTGGGTTTGGCGCCTATGCACAGGGCGCCGCGGCCCTTGCCTTCCGACATGGACTCTCGATCCAGGTCACGAGCCTCGTTGTCGTAATCGCGCTGATGACCGGCTATACGGCACATCACCTATTCAATGGCCTCGAAACAGGTGGCGTGCTCGCTGCAGTCACTTGGACACTTGTGCTCGCAACATCCCCGCACCCGAGCCGGCTCCTGGCCGTTTTGTGCGGGCTCCTTCCGTTCTTACGGCCTGAGCTCGGGGCACTCTCTCTTGCTTTGATGGCGCGGCAAAGTTGGATACGGTGGCGCGCTCCTCGTGTGAGATCCCAACGCATGTTCGAGATCGCGTCGGACGTGGCGCTTGTGCTGGCTGCCGCACTGCCGTGGTTGGTCTGGTCGTGGGTGGAGACAAATGAGATTATTCCAAGCACAGCACGCGCAAAGCAGGTCTTTTTCGCAGAAGGCGGTCTTCCTCTCTGGTTCAAAGGCTTAATTTCAGGAACCGCCCTGATGAAGGGCTTGGGACCGGTTCTGATCTCGATCCTCTGTGTGAAGCCCAGAGGCCTTGCCGTCGCGATCTGGTTGTTTGCCGCAGCGTTCGTTGGCGCCTATACAATAAGCTTTCCCGGCGGCCTTTATCATAATTATTTCCGCTATACCTATGTGCTCCTGCCCGTTGCAATTTGGGCACTCTGCTGCGTGTCCGGCAGCAACCGTCGAGAGCTTGCGAAAGTGCTGCTGGTAGCAGGATTGAGCTGGGTGGCCGTCTCGATCCCGATGGCCTGGAGGGCCCATCAAGAGGGCCGGACCATCACCGTGAAAGAGCACGCTGATCTTGCTGCTTGGGTCAACGCCAATCTTCCGGCCGACGCAAGGGTCCTCGTGCACGATGCCGGGTATGTGGCCTTCTCAACCAGCCGACGCCTGATCGATGTCGTAGGGTTGAAAGCACCCGAGAACATTGCTGACCACCTTCGTTGGACAGCCTCGACCGGTGGACGGGACAGGTGGAGGGCTGTCCATCAGATTGCGGCACGCCATGGGGCCACGCATGCAATCATCCTGGATGACAAGGAGGGATTCTGGTCTTCACTTGGCGACGATCTGCGTCACGCCGGTTGGACACTGGACCTCATGCGGGAGCCGAAGCTCCCGTATGGCTATCGGATCTTCAGGCTCACTCGGCCAGACCGACCACTTGCTGAAAATCCATCACTGCGACCCCCGACTAGGCCGACTGCGGTTTATTAGAGCTATGGGGAAAAAGTGCTTCCCAGGGAAAGTAAGGACTCTGTCTGTGATCAAAATCGGCAATAGCGGGACTGTGCCCCACGCGACTCATGGATCGTCCCCTGCCTTTGGACTTTCGTGGATAACGCCTATCAGCCTGATGATCCTGATCGCGATCGTCTTGGCTGGGTGGCTCCTCGTCGCCTTGTCTGGCTCGTTGAGCTTTGACGACGCCTACATGTTTTACAGATATGCGATAAATCTCAGGAAGGGCTTGGGCCTGTCCTGGAATCCGGACGGTGTCCCAACCTACGGGCTTACAAGTCAACTCTGGGTCTTTGTCGTTCTTCCCTTCACCTGGCTCCCGCTACACGCGGGGGCGGCCCTCCAGATCGCCTCATGGGTGACAGGGACTGTTGGCTTGGCACTCCTTGGTTTTACAGCAGTGCGCCATGCGAAACCGTCACCTCAGAGCACCATTGTAGCTGCATGCGCTGTTCTGGCGCTCGCGCTGAACCCTGCCTTCGCATTTCACTTGACCACGGGCATGGATACCCTGCTGTCGTTCCTAGCCAATGTGGTGCTGATGCTGGTGCTCCTGGAATACCTTGTCTGTCCCAGCACTCGACGCGCTTTTACAATAGGGCTCGCTGCATTCGCTGCGGTTCTCGCCCGTCCGGATAATGTTCTTTGCGCTCTGGGAGTCCCATTCCTCGTCTGGTTGCTCAATAATAAGGAGGAGCGCAGGCGCGACGTGATTGGGCTTGTCGGTTTGCCTGTGCTGTTAACTGCTGCCGATCTCACGATCTGTCGCTGGTACTTTGGCACTCCCCTGCCGCTCGGCTTCTATGCGAAGTCCGTCAACGGCTATGTTGGGTTTCAAAGCGAAGAAAACCCCTTCCGTTATATGCTTGCCGCCGCTCCTTGTTGGTTGCCCTTCCTCGCGCTCTTGATTGCAGGCGCAGCGCGCGGCCAGGGGCGCCTGCTTGTGGCTTGCTTGCTCCCCATTGCGGCGACATTGCTGTATCTATGTACAGTGCGGCAGGTGATGGGGTTTGTCGGACGCTACTACATTCCATTCCTGCCTTACCTCGTCCTTCCAGCCGTGCTCTCTGCAGCGACGGTACTGGTGCGGGATGGGCCGGAAGGACGCTTCCGATTTGTGAAGGCGCTGCTGGTACTGCTCTCGGTGCATATGGGCGTAAGCATAGCCTGGGTACGTCTTGAACCTGCCTATCTCGAGTTCACCCGACCGCACCCGGTGCCGGTCCGCTCGCCCGCAATTACCTCAAGCGCATCCCTGCCGCTTGTGCCTTGGTTTGAGGCTATCGCAAGACTTGCCGAGGATGTGGTCACCAACCTCCCTGCAGGCGCAAGCCTTGCGGCTTCGGAGGTCGGCTACTTGGGCGCTGTGGCTCCAAATACCGTCCTCATTGATCTCGTGGGCCTCAATGACACTCGCATCAGCCGTAACGGCTTCTCCCTGGACGACCTTCTTGCGCGCGCACCAGATCTGATCTGGCTCCCCCACTTGCATTATACGGGCCTGCGGGCACAAATCCTGGCTGAGCCACGCTTCCATGATCGCTACCAAGTCATCGTTGGCGCCTTGAACTATGGCCTAGCTCTGCGCCGCGACAGCCCGCATCGTAAACGGATCCACGACGACGTGGCTGGATTGTGGATGAAACTCTACCCGGCGCACCGGCTAGAAGATTACGTTGTATGGGATGAGTCAGTAAAGCAACAGCAGCCCGGGTACGGTCCGTAGGAGTTCATGAAGCTGTCATCCCTCACCATCCTGCCGTGCTCCATACTGATCAAAACGGCTGAGGCCGAAGCGGCACCAAACACATCAACGGCAGGCCTTACGACGGCAAGGAGTTCAAGCGCCCCATGAACAATCATGATATGCACAACCTGACGCCCCTGTCTTGCTGCTTTGGCAAGGCTGTTGAACACGATTAAGTAAATGGGCCTGCTTTGTAAGCGACTTCTACCATTGGCTGACCTGCGTCCGCAGGTACAACACCACGCCTCCTCCTGACACAACAGCGCTGGCTTCAGGAGCGGAGGGAAACAGGCGGGGTCTGCGTATCCGCGCGTCAGGATATATGGTCCCCTATAGTACATTATCCCGAGCCCATTCGAGAGGTAGGCCCCAGTGGCCTCACCGATTTTGAAGAACATTCGGCCGGCTGAGGCAGACACATCACAGGGGCTCCTGCCCGTTGCGACGCGCTCATTCCGGGTAGCGTTTTCGACAATGCTCGGCTAAGTCACACCAGCAATCTGTATCCAGTGACGCACCGAGATCAGAATCTCCCATGGGCCTCCTCGTCCGTTATGTACTCTTCGCCATTGTCTCCACAATCGTAAATCTTGTGACGCAGGAGTTTGTATTCCGGCTATCCCCTATCAGGCCACTGGCCGTGTCAATTTTGGCCGGTACAGCAACTGGCTTCATTGTAAAGTATATCCTTGATAAAAATTGGATCTTCTACGACAGATATACATCTCACCATCATGAACTTCGCAAAGTTGCGCTCTACGGGTTATTCAGTGTGATGACGACCCTCATCTTCTGGGGCTTTGAGGTGGCTTTCTGGTCGGCCTGGCAGACCACTGCCGCGAAGTACACCGGTGCTGTGCTCGGCCTCTCCGTCGGCTACGCAGCAAAGTACATGCTTGATCGGAAATTCGTCTTCCGGGAGCGCGGCGCGTGACGGAATTATCCGGATGGGGACGCTACCCACGCCATGAGACCGAACTCATCTCAGCGGGGACGCCTGCAGCCATTCCCTCCCTTTTGGCAGAACGCACGGGCCTGATCGCCCGCGGCCGTGGTCGCGCCTATGGTGATGCGGCAATCGGTGATCAGACGACCCTCGGAAGTTGTCAGCTCAACCGCATGCGGTCATTCGATCCGGTGAGCGGCCGTCTTACGGTCGAGGCCGGTGTTCAACTGGCGGACATTCTCGCAGTCTTCGTGCCGCGCGGCTTCTTCCCACCCGTCGTTCCGGGAACCAAGTTTGTTACCGTCGGGGGTATGATCGCGGCTGACGTTCACGGCAAGAACCATCACCGCGTGGGTGGCTTTGGCAACCATGTGGAGGAGATGACGCTTGCGCTGCCCAGTGGTGAGACGGTTGTGTGCTCGCGCAGCCGGAACACGGAGCTCTTTGAAGCAACGGTGGGGGGCATGGGCCTGACCGGCGTCATTGTTGAAGCGACGTTTTGCTTACGCCCCATAGAGACGGGCTGGATGCGTCAGCACACGGTGGTCGCCGGCAATCTTGACGAAGCGATCAGTGCCCTGAGCGCCTCTGCCAGTGCGTCGTACTCAGTCGCCTGGATTGACTGCCTTGCCCTAGGCCCGTCACTTGGACGCTCTCTGATTTACGCCGCCGAACATGCAAGCGTGCGCCATGTGGAAAGCCTTCGCCCTGGAGCGGAGCTCTTTCCCTCTTCCCGGCGGGGGCGGGTGTCTGTGCCAATCGACCTCCCGCCTTTTGCGCTAGGCCGCGTCTCAGTCTCAGCCTTCAATGAGCTGTACTTTCGGGCTGGTGTGATAACATCTGGATACCCCTTCCTCGTGCCCTGGGATCCCTACTTCTTTCCGCTCGATGGCATTGGGGACTGGAACCGCATCTATGGCCGCCGGGGCTTCGTCCAATATCAGTGCGTCATTCCGATCAGCGCCGCTCGTTCCACGCTTGGCGAAATCCTGGAGCGCATCACGCGTGTTGGAACAGGATCCTTTCTTGCTGTTCTCAAGCAACTGGGCCCCAGTTCGGGTCTTCTATCCTTCCCCAGGGAAGGTTACACACTCGCGCTTGATCTTCCTGTCTCAAGGGACGTGCTCCAGCTCCTGAACGAGCTCGATGAGATTGTCGTCGCGGCCGGGGGCCGTCTTTATCTGGCCAAGGACGCCCGGCAATCGCCTGAGACGTTTATGGCGGGCTATCCTCACCTCGCTCGGTTCCAGGATCTCCGACGTGCACTTGGTGCTGACGGGCACCTCGTTTCCAAGCTCTCGGCAAGGCTCAACATCTAATGCAAGTACAGAAATCCGTTCTCATTGTCGGTGGCACATCCGACATCGGCCGTGCCACGGCTCTTGCCTATGCCCAGGCAGGCTGGAGGGTTTTGCTCGCGGCCCGCAATGAGGATGCAGCGCGGCGCAATGCGGATGATATCGCGATACGCGCTGAGGGCAACGTCAGCGTGCACCTGTTGGATATCCTGGAAACAACTGGCTTTTCAGCCTTTGTTGATAGCCTTCCTGTTTTGCCCGACACGGTGGTCTGCGTGGTTGGGGAACTGGGGGATCAGGCTCAGGCACAGGTTGATCTCAGTCACGCCACCCTCGTCCTACGCACAAATTTCGAGGGCCCCGCCCTGCTGTTGGGTCTCTTCGCCGAGCGCTTTGCCGCGCGCGGGTCGGGCACCTTGGTGGGCGTAAGCTCGGTTGCCGGAGACCGCGGGCGGGCGTCCAACTACGTCTACGGCTCAGCGAAGGCGGGCTTCACGGCCTTCCTTTCAGGACTGCGAAACAGACTTGCACCCGCTGGGATCAAAGTGGTGACCACGAAGCCCGGATTTGTTCGAACCCGGATGACAGCAGGCATGAAGCTGCCGCTCGTCCTCACGGCCGAGCCAGATGAAGTCGCCCGCGCCATCATCGCTGCAGCTGAGCTGAAGGGCCGTGATGTGGTCTATGTTCGCGGGATCTGGTGGATGGTCATGACAATCATCTGCGGCATTCCGGAGCGAATTTTCAAACGCTTGCGGATTTGAGCAGCGCACCAAGCCTGTTGCTGTGGTTGACCGCGCTCCGGACCTTGCTCTGCGGCAGAAGCACTGGATGCCGTGCGCCGATCGCTGTCTGATGCTGTCAGACGATGGGTTTTGTCTGATCCAGCTCCCGGATTTACATCGCTGCCACAATGCATGCCGCTGAAATGGCGGCGGCGGCCCAGCTGTTGCGGTCACGGATCGCAAACACGATCGGATCGTCGTCCATGAGCCGTCTGTGCGCCAGCAACAGAGCGCGACCAAGCCAGTACACGAGGACCGGGCACAGGAGCCAGAGCAGCGCCGGGTGCGTGTACAGCGAGGCCACCTTCGGCGATGACACATAAAGCGCAAGCACCGTGATGGCATTCATGCCCGCGGCTGCGGCAAGGGCTGCGACAATATTGAGGTCGCCGATCTTATAGTCACGGTTTAAGGGATTGGGCAGGCCCTGATCCAGACGGGTTGACAGTTCGACATAGCGTTTGATGAGCGCAAGCGAGGTGAACATCAGCAAAGCGAACGCGAACAGCCACTCGGAGACTTGGACCTCAATGGAGACGGCGCCTGCGACGACCCTGACGGTGTAAAGCATCGCCAGCACGACCACATCGATCATGATCTTGCGCTTGAGATAGAGCGAGTACGCTGTCGTCAGGCTGAAATAGGCCATCAGAACAGCGGTGAACTCAACCGACACCAGAGATGCCAGTCCGCCTGAAACCAGCAGCAGCCCAGGGACAACCTTCAGTCCGGTGGCAAGTGGGATTTGCCCACGGGCGAAGGGGCGGTGGCGCTTTGTCGGATGGGCGCGATCGGCTCGAAGGTCTATCAGATCATTCAAGATGTAGACGGCGGATGCGCAGGCGGAAAACGCCATGAAAGCAAGGCCAGCCATCAAAAGGGAGGCGGCGGCAAATTCGTGGGCGGTTACAAGCGGGACAAAAACCAGCAGATTCTTGGCATACTGGTGGACCCTCAGCGCCTTCGCCCAGGTTCTCCAGGACACCGAGTTATGGTCGAGCGTCTTGAAGCCGGGCCGGATGGAGGCAAGCTTTCTCAGGACAGATGAGGAGGCTCGCACGGCGTAGGCTTGTCTAGCACGGGACCATATTGCCAGATCGGCAGCATCGTGGCCGATGTAGTCAAATCCGTTCCGGCCGAAGGCCTGTACCAGGGCGTCCCCTTCGTGGGGGTCTGAGAGGGTGCGGCGGTCAATGGAGACAAAATACCCGTCGAAGCAGCCTAGGTGCTCTGCGATGGCTTTTGCGTGATGTTCGTCGCACGCGGTCGCGAGATAGATGTCCTGCCCTCGAGCTTTTGCGTCTCGGATCAGCTTAAGGACCTGCTCATCATAGGGCAGGCTCCCATAGTCCAGATGGCAGTCGCTGGCCAAGTATTGTTTGAGGGCTGCACGGCCCGTCCAGATCTGTCTTGCAACCTGAAGGTTGTGCTTGAGCCCGACGGAGACGGCCTCGAACAGGAGCTCATAGAGGAGATCCGACTGGACCAAGGCTCGGTCAAGATCGACGATGAGCGGAACGGCTGAGACAGCGGTTGTATTCGACGGGTCGATATCAAGCTTTACTGTGCTCGCGCGGGCAAGCGTCCCATATCCGACCACAAGATGCCCCATTCATCAATCAATAACGTGCTGCTTTGGCAGACTTGCGCGCGATCATTATCATCTACGACTACTGGCGCAAGCAATTTCTAATGCAGTCATTTCCGGTTTCGACTTGGGCCATGATCGAGCGTTGCTAATGATCCTCGGGAGAGGCCCACAACAGAGAGGCCTGCATGCCGAAAGACGCTGCCCATCACCGCAGGTCAGCATTGCAGGCGAGCAAATGGCAACGTGCCGGGCGATCCCTGCCTGGCCGTCGGGAGATTGGTCCAACGTTGTCTTGTCACAAGGCCATCACAAGCCGTCGCTTGTGGGCACAGCGGTCCGCTCAGGACCAACATGCACCCGGTTGGTTTGCGGTGCAGGATGAGGTAACGACCGGCGAGGGGGTGGAGCGTCAGTGCGGTGTAGCCCGTTCCCTCGGCTCACAGGCCTCGTGACAGGGCATTCGCCTTTGGCATGGCCAAGGCGACGATGTTGAGCAGGAGCGTGCTCCAGAGCGAAGAAATGGCTTCGCCTAGCCTTAGGCCAACTGGCATAGACCATGAGGTCGAGCAGGTTCTGCTTTAAGCTGCAAGCTCGGGAACCTGGTCTTCTGCGGCGTTGTCCGGTCAGTTGAAGTACCGGATTAGCGTATTTGCGGTTCGTCGCACAGGTAGCGCGATGGTCGAGCGACAGTAAGCTCATAATGAGCGACAGAACGGTCGCCAGCTGAGCCACCCTGACCTCGGACTTCAACTCCTCTCGAGCCATCCTCATGACTGGCGTAAGGCAAATCGCCAGCGCCTGGCCTAGACCATCAAGCTGAATAGCATCATGGCGGATCCTGGGGCATTTACCCTGCGATCGGGATGGCTGTTTGGATGGGGCCGGCGTGAGTCATTTTGTTGAAACCTTCGTCATCGGCGCCGGACCTGCGGGATTAACCACGGCCTACAACCTGGCCAAAAACCAACAGGACGTGTTGGTGGTGGAACAGGACCCCGTGTATGTGGGCGGCATCAGCCGGACCGTCAATTACAAGGGATTTCTGTTCGACATCGGAGGCCACCGCTTCTTCTCCAAATCCAAGGAGATTGTCGACCTCTGGGATGAGATCCTGCCCGACGACTTCATTGAGCGCCCACGCCTGTCCAGGATCTACTACCGCGATAAGTTCTACAGCTATCCGCTGAAAGCCTTTGAGGCGTTGCGCAATCTCGGCATCCTTGAGAGCGCGGCCTGCATGCTCTCTTATGGCTTGGCCCGCCTTCTTCCGGTCAAGAACCCGCGCACGTTTCATGAGTGGGTGCGCAATCAGTTCGGCGAGCGCCTGTTCTCGATTTTTTTCAAGACCTACACCGAAAAGGTGTGGGGCATGTCCTGCGACGAGATTTCGTCGGATTGGGCCGCGCAGCGGATCAAGGGCCTGGATCTCGCCTCGGCCATCAAAGACGCTCTGCTGAGATCGATTGGACGCAAGACGCGCAAAGGTCCAGTCGCCAAGACCCTCATTGAGTCGTTTCGTTACCCCCGCCGCGGCCCCGGGATGATGTGGGAAGCGGCGGCCCGCAAGATCAGAGACTTTGGTGGCCGGGTCTTGATGGACCGCAAGGTCCATCAGCTGGCGTGGGATGCCAATACCCGGCTCTGGACCATTGGCGTGCGCCGTGGCGATGGCACCACTGAGGTGTACACGGCAAGGCACGTGGTCTCCTCAGCGCCCATCAGCGATCTCATGGGTGCTGTTTCACCAGTGCCAAAGAGCCTTTCCCACGCGCGGGACCTACGCTACCGGGACTTCCTGACGGTCGTTCTCATTGGGCGGTCCCAAACCGAGCTTCTCGATAACTGGGTCTACATCCATGACCCCTCGGTGAAGGTCGGGCGCGTGCAGAACTTCCGGTCCTGGTCACCGGAAATGATCCCCGATGGGGTCTCCACGTGCCTGGGCCTTGAGTATTTCTGTTTCGAGGGAGACGGCGTGTGGGACGCCCCGGATGGCGACCTCGTTGAATTGGCGAAGCAGGAAATTGCCAAAATTGGTCTGATGCGGCCGGAGGATGTCGCCGATGCCTGTGTCGTGCGCCAGGCCAAGGCCTACCCCGTCTACGACGACACCTATGCGGAGCATGTCGATGCGATCCGGCTTGACCTGGCGACCAACTACCCGACGCTCCATCTTGTGGGCCGCAACGGCATGCACAAGTACAACAACCAAGACCATGCGATGATGACGGGCTTGTTGACGAGCCTCAACATTCAAGCCAGTGAAGCAATCTACGACGTGTGGCAGGTCAATGAAGACGCAGATTACGGAGAGGCTGGCCTCTCCGGCGTTCAGGAGGCCCTCCGGAGCGAGCGGCTCGTCCCGCGCAAAGCGGCCTAACCCTGAACACCACCGCAGGATTGCGATCCCGTTGATGGGTGCACGCGCCATGTGGCCTCAAGGATTGGGGCCCTTTCTCGACCTGTTCAAGTATGGCCTGAGCAGCGCCCTGGCGCTCGCGATTGATTACGGCCTTCTGATTGTTTTGACCGAGCGGGTGGGCCTTCACTATGCCGCCTCGGCGGCCATCGGCTTTTGCGCCGGCGTTCTTGTCACCTATACGCTGAGCGTCACCTTCGTGTTCAAGCAACGCCGTGTGTTGAGCACACGTTTGGAGTTTGCCGGCTTCCTGGCCATTGGCGTGCTCGGCTTAGGGATCAACCAAGCTCTCCTCTGGGCCCTTGTGACCTACTCCCCGCTGCCCTATAGCCTCGCCAAAGCTCCCACGGCCGTCGTGGTGTTCCTGTTCAACTTTGCTGTCCGGCGAGCCCTACTTTTCCCAGCGGTGGCATGATGTCGAACGGACCGTCCGCTCCCCTGATGTCCCCGCCAGCGGCGGATGCAACGTCGCACGGTGTCCGCAACTCCTCCCGTGCGGCAGCGGAGGTGAGCCGGGTGGAACCCCAGAGCACGCTGTGGCGGGCCCGTGGCCAGAGCATCGCGCGTGTGGCGCTCCCTGCGGCCGGCCTCACAGCCCTGTGGCTTCTCAGCCGTCCCTACGGTGGCATTGTGCACGATGCCCAACTCTATGTCGGGCAGGCTTTAGCGGAGCTGGATCCTCAGGGCATTGGACGCGATGTGATGTTCGTCCAGGACGGGCAGTTTGGCTTCAGCATTTTCCCGCACCTGCTCAGATTTGCGGTTGCGGCCCTTGGACCATCCCTGGCTGCGGTGGGCATCAGCCTGCTGGGGCTGCTTTTATGGCTGGCCGCGATGGCCGCTCTGGCCAACCGCCTCGCCCCTGGCCGACGGGCCTGGATCATCCTGATTTTTGTGTGCGTCCTGGGGCCTGAATACGGGGCCTTTGGCGCCTTTTCGTATGGGGAGGCCTTGGCGATCCCCCGGCCGTTTGCTGAGGCTGGTGTGTTGGCCGCGCTGGCCATGTGGGTTTCGGGCAGGACGGGGGCTGGGATAGGCCTCCTCATCGCCGCCAGCCTCTTCCACCCCATCATGGCCCTGCCCGGCCTGGCGGTTGTTCTGGTTGTCCTGTGCATTGAGGATAAACGTTGGATCGGGGCGGCGCTGGCAGCTTCCGGTGTGGTGCTGGTGGCAGCCGGGTTGAACCTGCCCTTGGCCGGGCGTCTGTTGACGGTCATGGACCCGGCGTGGCACGACATCGTGGAGGCCCGCAGCCGCTACTTGTTTCCAAGCCACTGGCCGGCTGAAGCCTGGAGCCGCATTCTCATTCAAGGGGTGACGCTCGTCATCGCCGCGCTCCTCAGCGAGGGACGCGTTCGTCAACTCATGACGGGCGTGTTGTGTGTGAGTGTGGCAGGGCTCGCCGCTGCGCTGATCGTCGGCGATCTCGTCCCCTCCCTCCTCATCGTTCAGGTCCAGATCTGGCGCTCGACATGGCTGCTCGGCGTGTTCGCGGCCGCCGCCCTCGCGCTCTGCTCCGTCACGCTCTGGCAGAAAGGCGGGGTGTTCCGGGCCGTGCTCGCATGCCTGGCCCTAGGCTGGGTCGCCGCCACCGATCTGAACTTTGTCGTGCCGGCGTCAACGGTTGCCCTGGTGATTTTCCTGGGTGAGCCGCGCCTGCGGGATCGGATCCGGCCGGTCCTCCTGCGCCTTGCCTGGGTCCCCGTCTTGGCGTTGGCATCCCTCCAGGCCGGCATCCTGTTCTCCAAACTGATCACCGTGATCCAGACCAAGCCGCAGGATGCTCATCTTGATCTGGCCATGGTGCAGGCGCTCGGGATTCACTCTCTGGTGATCACCATTCTCGCCGTGATCTGGGCCAACACAGCGGGACGGACATGGAAACACGCCTGGCAAGCTGTGGCATCGGTGGCCCTGGTCCTGGCCGCGTTCATGCTGTGGGATGATCGCTCCTCTTTGCAGAAGACGATCGATCGCGGCACACCGGATCGCGAGTTGACCCAAATCATCGCAGGGCGCCCGGGGGACGTGGTGTGGCTCAATCCCGCCAATCTCTCCTGGCTGCAGGGTGGGTTCAGCACGTGGACGTTGGCGGGACGACCGAGCTGGGTCACCATGATGCAGGGAGCCGGCGTCGTGTTCTCGCACCCCCTCGCGCTCGAGTGGGACCGGCGCGTGCGCCAGTTGATTGACCTTGGCCTGGCAGGCGAACAGATGCGTGCCCCCTTCACGACGCCCGCCGTGGACCGCACGCCTGACGTGTCACACGCAAGGCTCACGACGCTTTGCCAAAGCCCGAATGCCCCGGCGTGGGTCATTGCGTCCATGGATCATGTCGGGTCCACCAGCGGGAGGGCGCCGGTCCCCACATGGCAGACGCCGGCCGCGGCGGTCAAACTGGTCGTGGAGCGCGACCAGATCACCTGGAAGCGCTATGAGCGATATGCGATTTTTGGCTGCTCTGGAGACCCTTGAGAGGAACCGCGTGCTCGTCCCCTCGCCGCGGGCGCCGGAAGCACCAGTGACACACCGAGGTTCGTGTCACGCCAGCATCTGGGCTAGCCCGGGAACCTTTGGATGAGTGAGCCTGTGGGGAATGCCGGAGCCACAGCAACACATGAGGGATGTGCCATGAAAAGCAATCTTCAGCGCTATGTCATTCCGACTGCCATCGGCTTTGCCCCTGTGGTGCTGATGCTGCTTACGTGGACACCCGACAGCCCTGTCAGCGGATTCACGAGGGTGGTGAAACTGCTTGCGGCTCCCATGCTCGTGGTGGAGCTGTTCGTGATCGGGGTGGCCGTGCGCGCCGGAGGGTTCGCGGCGCTCCGGCGCGCGACCGTTCCCTGGCGGGTTCTGGCGCCCGCGCTGGGGCTGCTCACGATCGCGGTTTGCACAGCGGTCCTGGTGGCGACCTTCCCCTTCCTCGCGTGCTTGCTGACCGCGGTGTGGATCCTGCACGTCTCGTTTGGACTCTCGGTGATGTATCTCTGCGACAGGGAGTTTGATCGAGAGAGTGTCACCACAGCCGCGATGGCTGGTTTCGTCGTATTTGCGATCCTTCTAGTGATCTTTGTCACGCGAGTTTCCGATCCTGCAGGTTTCAATTGGGTCAAGGGCTTTCCCGCTGTGGACCACGTTCGGCAGCTCGGCTTTTATGCGGGCCCAATGATTGGCCTCTGCATCGGCCGCTTGGCCCTTGTGCGCAGCCGGGTTGGGTGGGCGCTGACTGTGGGAGTCGCGACCCTAGGTTTTGCGATCGCCCTTTGGACCGGAACACGCGGCACATTCTCCGCGGTCGGGGGGGCGCTCGTGGCTGGTCTGCTTCTCCTTCCGGCGTTGCGCCAACGGCGGGTTCTGTTGGGGGCGATGGCCAGCGTCTTGATCAGCCTCGCCCTTGCCTCCTGGCTACCTGAGCTACCAGAAGGCATGGGGCTCGATCGCGCTGTGGCAGCGACCAAGGACGGCGAGAGCACCTACGAACGGATCAAGGTTTGGGAACTCGCGCTTGATGCCATCTCCGAACGCCCCCTGTTTGGCTACGGAGAAGGGCAATTGGCAGCTGTCACACCTCGTCCCGAGCATGAGCCCCACAATGCCCTCGTGCAATTGCTGCTGGCTTGGGGTGTGGTCGGAACCGGCTGCGTCCTCGTTCTGGCATTCCAGTTCGCGAGGGGGATTGTCCGTGGCGTCCGCGCTCTGGGCGGCGAATGGCTACCTCCTCTCCTAGCCATGATGGTTCTGGTCGCCTATTCGGTTCATGACGGTACGCTGTTTCTTCCCTTGTCATTGAGCATCTTTGCCGCCTGCGTTGGCCTCGTTGCTCGCGGAACTTTGATCCCCAGGCAGCGGCACAAGATTAGGGATGACACCACTGTCGTGCCGCGCACTGGTGCTGCAGTTCAACCTTCAGTAAGAGCCGATCCTGTTGGGTAGCCTGCTCGGTTAACTGTAAGCATCGATTACCATGGACGTGACCTGCCGAGACCATGAAGCCAGCGGTCGCCCCGGCGTCTCGACTTAATCGATTCCGGTCCTCACGGTTTTGGTC
The DNA here is from genome assembly GCF_003332305.1 of Microvirga aerophila. Classification (GTDB taxonomy): domain Bacteria; phylum Pseudomonadota; class Alphaproteobacteria; order Rhizobiales; family Beijerinckiaceae; genus Microvirga; species Microvirga aerophila. The sequence continues at coordinate 24,234 of NZ_QOIO01000053.1, forward strand.
CTGCAGGTAGGGTAGATGGACGAGCCCCGTGGATGGACAGATCAATCTCCTCAGGATGATCAAGCGGCACATGCTCGACCGCGCTGGCTTCGATCTCCCGCGTCAGCGTATTTACAGCTGCTTAAGACTGTGTGCGACCCGCACATTTTGTGGGGAAGCCCTGTCATCGATCGATAGCAGAACTGCACGGCGAGCATCTACCGCCATCAACTCAAGGCGAAGCCTCTTTCAACGTGTTTCTCTGGAGCTCGGCATTCTACGGCGGCAATGATGGAAGCTGGTATGAGAAACATAGCATACCCTAAGAAAGGTGCGAGGTGCTTCTCGAACTCGTAAAAGCCATCGCCGATTACAACATAGGTTGGGGCCAACAGAACAGCCGCCCCCGCGCAGCTCCACGGGAGATTTCTGCGCAGTGCCCCCGTTGCGCAAGCGAGCATCCCACCGATTGCAAGCAATACACCCCCGGACCAATAGTATGAAAATGGTCCAAAGCGCTCATCTGCAGTATGCATCGATTTTACATTGTAAAGATACCCAAGCGAAAGGTCTGACCTGAAGGCAGAAAACGATGCTTCTTTGCAAATTAAAGGAAGGTATCTATAGAAAGTTTTCACAAAATTAGTCAAAGCTCCCAAATCCGAAAACCGCTGCCTAGTCTCAACATCCATGCTTTTTCCGAGAGGCCAATAGCCTTTCCCCCAAGCAGCAGCAAACTCGCTGGGAAGTCCCGAGGCCTCGAACGACTCTTTGGTCACTCGTTCGGGAGCGAGTTTCATCCTGTCCGAGAAATTGTACGCGGGCCACCCTGACACGCCTGACGTTGCATAAGCGATGCCATTGAACACACGATTGAAATTGTTTGCGTGAGGGTAAACGCTCATATGAATATTGAACAGAGCCACCTGCACAGTCACGACAACGAATAAAGCACTAAAATGAGCAACCCGCGGTCGGTAAAATGCCAATGCGCAAATCGGCAATGTAAAAAGGAATGCACTCTTTGACGAAAATGCCACGAGGGCTGAAACTACTAGGAATAATGCTCCGGATTCGTCTCGGTACACTGCACGAAAAAACAAAGCTACCCACAGAGGTGCGAGGGCGAGAGTCGCGGCTTCTTCAAAGACTGAATTGAAATATCCCACATAGGTTGGGCTCGACAGGGCAAGCAGTGTTGTAACAACAATTAAAAATCCGGGGAACTTGCTCTTCGCTTGACTATAAAGCAAAATAATTCCGCAGAAAAAGCATAAAAAATATATGAACGACAATATCGCAAAGTGAAATTTGTATATTCCGAGAGACGTCAATCCGACGGATAGTCCCAATGCAACCGCTCCCGATGTGGAACTTGGGATCGGAGATTGGTAATTCGGATTTTCCCTTCCCGTTATCAGTGCATCGACAGGGAACCGGGTATACGGCGTCGCTTCAAGTTCATAATCAACAAGAGCCGACCGAAGCACCCTGAAGCCGTCACCGTTGTTCATAAGTGCCCATCCGGACACGTATGTTTGGATGCCACTGAACAGCAATGCAGCCATCACTGCAATGAGGCTAACCCTGAAGGATGCAGTCCTGGATAAGCCAACGGTTGTAACTTGGAAGCGAAACACAGGGACTCCGAGATTTGTGCGCCCTGTGCCTTATCAGAGTTGCTTCCTTCAGATCCAGCATACTGCACCCAAGCTTTAAATAATCTACTCCCGCCGCGCTGCGTCTGAGAGTCTGAATCCTTCGCGTCAGAAAACTGGTCTGTCACATCCGAAGGTTGGCATAGGTCATGTCCAAGTCGGTGGGCAAGCCATTGTTGGTGCCGTGGTCGAGGAACTCCGGCGGCTCCGCAAGAAAGCCTGTAAGGCAAGTCCCCCGGCCCTTGAGGCGAAACCTACCCGGCCGCGCGGTGCCGCCGTGTAGGCGCATGGGTCGCACGTTCACGATCTCCTCGAGGCATGACGTCAAAACGGCAGCACGGCTGAACGGCGCGCCGCGACGCCAGCATGATCATGGTGTGAACCGTCAAGATCACGCTGCCGCCACACAAAAAAGCCCCCACTTCGCGGGAAGTGAGGGCTCGTCGTGAGACGCTTACGAAGCTTAAAGGATGAAGTAATCTTTCTTGAAGCTGATCCGATCGTCAAACAGGATCGAGAAGTCCGCCTGACCATCCCCGTTGACGTCACCCTCAACCACGGACTCGGAGCCGAACATTTTATAACGCAGCTGACCAGCCTTGTTCGTGAAGTCCTTCGCTCCAATGAACGTGAAAGCCTGGTTCTTCGAAGCGTTCGTGTTGGCATCGATAGCCGACAGGTCGATGCGATCGCTGCTTGTGAAGTCCAGGATGATGTCGGCGGTTTCCACGGACGTTCCGCTGTGCGTCGTCGACTTGAACACGAAGGTGTCGCGTCCACTTCCGCCAGCGAGGATATCTGCACCCCCACGACCATGGATCGTGTCGTCGCCGCCGAAGCCCTGGATGGCATCGCTGCGGCTGCTGCCAAAGAACGTGTCGGCGCCCGAGAGAGCCGTCTTCAACAGCTTCTGATCGTCCAAGATGCTTTTCGTCTTCGCAGCTTTTGCGACAGCCGGTGCGTCCAGCGCCAGGCCGCTGATCGTCACTGACTTTCTGCCTTCATCGTAGCCGGTATACGTATTGACGGTGCCGCTCTTGAGAGTGTTGCCGCTGTACGTGAAGTCCGAACCGATGAACGTGTCGTTGGTCTTGTAAGGATACTTGACGACGTACTTGTTGCTGGAGCGCGAATAGCTGGACGCCACGCTCAGATAACCGAAATCAACGAAAGCGAGGTTGTAACCGCCCTCGCCATACCAAGACACTTTTGCCATGATAGCCCCTAATTGAAATGTTGTTTTTGTGAGGCGCGCCTGGCGCCCCTTGGCTGCCTTAAGGGCAGGCGTCGGTTGGCTTGTTGGGGCTCACGGCCTGACAGGCCTTCAGAATCCCTTGCTTGCCCTGCTCCGCAGCCCTGGTCAGCGCCATGGCTAGGCCAACCTGCTGCTTCTCTTTGGACGCCACATAGGCATCGTACCTTGCCGTCGACGGGGTCGTGGCCTGGCTCGGAGTAACCTTCCTGGCTGCGCTGGACGCGCCGAAAGTGTCCTCGCAGTTGGCGCCGACACCAAGCACGCAGTCACCCGATGTCTGGGCGCTGGCAGGAGATGCCGCAATCGAGGCCGATGCGAACAGCGCTGCACCCATTAGGAGCAGCGGACGCGACTTCTTAAAATTCATGATCGTTCCTCATGGCAATCGATGTTCCTCACGGAAATCAAATCATGTTTAAACCATGACCGTGTTTTTGCGCAAGCTGAAACAAGTTGCTCAAAGGATACACTCGGCGGAAATCGCCACTCGACGCACGGACGGAGTGCTACCACGCAATTTTCAGAAGTAGATACCGCCTAATTCGCCCACCATCCGACGCACATATCTCGATGACCGTTGCATTATTCTAGCGCAATTACCGGTGCAGCTGACAATATTTCTTGCCTAAATTTCAGTAGTCATGCGGCTAATCTCGCTGTCGACCAGTTTGAAATCTGACACATGGGCATTATTAGCAACCTCAATTACTATCTTGCGACACCGCAACAATGATCGAACGGAACTTATACTATCCGAAGGGGGTAGCCGTTTAAGGGGCAAAAGCTGGGCCCTAACCTACCTCCCGGCGCGCGACCAAGACACCACCTGCTCGATCATCAGCCGCTGCTTCCTGCAGGTTTTTCCAGCCCCTCACGGCCTCATTACAGTGCGTGATCATGGGGTCACCTTCCTGAGAGTTGCGCGTGACATCCATGTCGTCGCGGTCTGATGATTTCAGTAGTGTTTGCCAAATCGCCTCGTTAAGAGAAGCCCAACACGGGGACAAGGGGCGTGGTGAGATACATAGTGCGGTGATTGAAACGGGCCCTGTCGGCCGTGCCCCCTGCCTTTGCTGTGCCCGCCTCGCCTATTTGGATAGTATCGATCGCGCCAAGTAAGGCCGCATCGGTGGAGATGGTCTGACTGAACATGCTGCAACATCTGCTCATGGCGCTTCTGTTTGGCGCACTGTCTGTTTACGGCTTGGTCCTGACGGTTGGCACGGCCGCCCTTGGTATGATTGAAAGCCGCATCCCCGCCGTACTGCCCAACCAACAGGCTACGTCAGAAGATCTGGCGAAGGACCTGGAGGTGTGGTCCTCGATTCCTGGACTGGGCGACAGAGCGACAAGTCTTGCTGTGCGCCTGGCGCAGGCGACCGTTGAACCCGAGCATATCGAGGAGTTAGGTCGCCGGATCGAGGATAAGCTCAAGCAGCGTCCGGCTTCACCATCCTACTGGCTCCTGCTGGCCTATGTCCGGTTCGTGCGCAGCGAACCCGTGCCCCTGGTCACCAAGGCGCTGGAAAACTCAATCCTCACCGGGCGCTATGAGCGGCACGTGATGATCGAACGCGTGCGCTTTGCCTTCCTGATCTGGCCGCTGCTCACCCCTGACCTGCAGCGGCAGATGACGTCGGAGTTGGCCCACGTCGGAGGGCACTTGAACCGCGAAACCCTTTCGGAATTGCGGACCTCCCTCGCCTCCCTGCCTGCCGAGGAACGCGACACGATGGCACTGACCTTACAAACGCGCCTGGGCACCACAGAGCCTGGATGGGTCAAAGCTCTGGACTTGGCTCCAAGATCTCCAACCTAGCCTCGGATCCACGGACGTGCCGGCGGCGGAACATCTGCTTCACTAACATACCTTGTTGAAAGCATACCTTGTTGAAAGTCTCCTATTTTTGGCCAGGGACTGCCCCCGCCCGCTTGCTATCTCGCTCTGAAGCTTTCCTGTGAATTCAACCTTGTTGAGGTCTGAGGAGGCGAAGGAGCGGCGGTGCGCCGCAAGGCTCGCCAGGGCGCCCGGTTTCTTCGTCTAACCGCGCCCGAGGCAATCGTGGCATCAGCGATTATTCAGCGGGACCACGTTGGATCCAGCCGTGTTGGTGCCCTTGGTCGGCTTGACCCTGCTGAGGACGGCTGGCGAGACGTTCCACTTCTGCCCGGTGTCAGTGATCACCGTCACGGTCTTCGTGTTGTAACGCGTCAGCATGCCCTCAAGTTGGCCCCGACCGGGGGGCTGGAAGGTGACGCGGTCGCCAATCTTGAACTCCAGCATCTCCACATGAGCGCGCATCTGGTCAAGAAAGCGCAGGCGCTCGACGATGCGGTGGTTGAGGTCAATGAGCTCGGCCTCGGTCAGCTGGTCAATGTCGATCTTCATTGAGGTGCCATAGCTTAGAGACGGACTGGGCCATCAAGCGAATGTCTGGCTAGCGTTTCTGCGTGTCAAGCGCCCGATGCAGTCTTCAAACGCTCTTGTGCGGAAGGGCAGTCTTGCACGGATCGGAGGAGCGAGCGCTCGAAAGAGGCCCAGAGAATCGAAGGGGTAAGGGATGTGGTCGGCGCAGCTACCGCTTCACCGACACGTAAGGTCAGTCCCTACCGCGTAAGCGGACGCCCAATCCGCCGTCACCGCTTTCTGGAATGAACTGAATGCCGGCCGTCTCGAAGGCGCGGTGAAGAGCTTGAAGCGTCAGGCCGTGAGCATTCAGAGGGCCTGGTTTGGTTTCCAGACGCTTGACTGTCGGGAGCGACACACCAGAGGCGGAAGCAAGATCCTTCTGCTCCCAGCGTAATAAGGCGCGGGCCGCCCGGATCTGCTCACTTGTCAACATAAATGATACTCCAGGAAATAATTGATTCCTCAAGTATTGACAAATCCGAGTAAATTGATACTCTGGGTATTGTTAATGCACGAGGTAAGCCATGATCTACGACCACCAAATGACTTGGCCTTTCGTTGTACAAGGCCTAAATCACCCAGGAGCCACTGCACTGCAGCAGCTTCTCTTGTGGCTCATCTGCTCGATGCCGCCAAGCGCCGCTCTACAGATCAAAGTGTACAGGCTGATCACTGCACCCTTAGGAGCGACGGTTTCCCATAGCCACAATGGCACTTCTGCCAGGACCAAATGGCGAAGCTGGAGCGGCGAGTGTTCCCTGAACAGGCACAATGAACCCACCTTCGGGTCTGCTCGGGAACCGCTGATCGCCTCTGAGGGCTTTTTCGCTCACAGCTGGGAGGGCTTCCGATGAGAGAGATCTCTCGCCCAGACCGAGCGATGACGCCACCCACGAAGGGGAGACCTTTAGCGACCGCCAAACCTCCCAGCGTTGCATCTTTGGGCGTGCGGGTGCGCTTGGTTCCCGTTGCTCGGGATCGCGAGCTCGCGAGGCTCATCAGATCCTGTGACGCCTTGAGGACCGAATGGGAGTGTCTGTTCCAGCGGATCGTCGAACTTCTGAATGAGGATGATCGAGGATCCCGAGGTGATGGCCTCTCCTCCTCACCTGACGAGTGAGGGAGGCTCCCCATGTCGTTTGTTCAGGTTGATAACGTCAGGACAACACCTCGCCGCAAACTGACACCGCACCGGCGGTTGCAGGCGTGGGAGAAAACAGGCGGTGTTTGCGTGCTATGCGACCGAACGATTGATGGTGCGCGCGAGCGCTGGATTGTTGAGCACATCAGAGCACTTGAACTCGGCGGTCTGGACGATCTGGAGAACATGGGTCCCGCGCACGAGGCCTGCGCCTCGGTCAAAACCCGAGATGATCATCGTCGGGCCGCGCGGGCCAAGCGACAGAAGATCCAGCATATCGGAGCTGACGAACCCAGGAGGCCCCTGCCCTTTGGAAAGACCAGCCAATGGAAGCGGAAGGTCTCGGGCAGGATCGTTCCGCGCGGAATACGTGTCGAACCCGGTGACTGAAGAAGATGATACGCCCTGGCGCCTCAACCCCGCAGCATTTGTCACGGCTTCTACAGGAAGAATCTGTTCATACCGTCTTCGAGGACGCCGACTCTGCCTGTCGAACAATGCGGCCGAGCGGGCGATCCGCGGGATTGTGATCGGCCAAGAGAATTTCTGTTCGCAGGCTCCGATGCCGGCGGTGGGGACGCGGCGGAACCAGGTCGCAGGCAAGGTCATCAAGGGCAATATCGTCGGGTCGCGAGTGTATCCGCGAGTCGGCAGGCAATCCTGTTGGACCGCCCGGTGACATGCGGCCTCACAAGCGGTGATCCGGCACCACACGCGGGGCCTCCGACAGGGTGGCTGGCCACTCCACAGCTTACCCAGAGGGGGACGCCTCGGCCACTGGCTGGTTGACAGGGGTTGGCGCCAGACGCCGTTCCAGAGCGGCAACCTGCCGGGCCAGGTTATCGATAGCCGCCTTCAAGGCCAACACATCGGCCGCGTCGGGAATAGTGCATGGCGGGCGGGCTGGAGGTTGGAGGACTGGCTCACGCCGGCTCTCGCTGGGCGCAGGGGGTGATTGGACCATCGCCTCCGGCCGCTGGGCCGGCGAGCGACCGAGACGGCGCGCCAAGCGCCAGACAATCCAGAGAATTCCTGCCGCTAGGAGGACGAGGAAGAGGATGGGAAAGAGGTCGGCGAACATGGGGGCTTCTGCTTGTGTGGGACTGGAGATCAGCACAGGGCAACGCCAAGGAGTGGGCGCCGTTCCTCAACCTGGTGACACGGCGCCCCTTGTTGCTTCGATCAACAGCAGACGTCCAGAGAAAGCGCTTCTTCCGATCTCAGGACAACCATCCCAAGCAGGCTGGGGGCCACCGTTTGACGGAAACGCCAGCCTCATCCACCGATTCGAGTCGGCCAATCGGGCTTGTGAGATTGGTTTGCGCTTTCGCCAGAGCCAAGGGCGGCATTCAGCAGTCTTGATCGAGAGGTCTGGCTGCGTGAGGCTCGGGCTCGGGTCACGGATCATCCGAGCCGCCGCATCCGTGACCTGCTGCTTTGGAGCTAGAAGCCATGCCGAACATTCCCCGACGTCTGACGCTGCTCGAAAAGAAGCTAGCCAGCTTACCTGCCGACAGCGACGCGATGCTGGTCAGTGAGCTCGATGGCTTTGTGGCGGGGATCCTTGTCTGTCCTGATCTGATCCTGCCGAGCGAGTGGCTGCCACTGGTGTGGGGCACCGATGAGGACGAGGCTCCGGTTTTTGAGAACATCCAACAGGCCGAGCAACTCGTGAAACTGGTGATGGAGCACTACAACGCCACAGCCCATGATCTGCAGGCCGGCCGCTATGCGCCGGTGTTCGAGGTCGATACGCGCCATGACGAGGTTCTCTGGGAACTCTGGATCGAAGGATTCGAAGCCGCGATGCAGCTTCGGCCGGAGAGTTGGGGGGCGATGCTCCGGGGTGCCGAGGCGGTTCGGGTGGCGCTGAGCGGAATGATCATGCTCAGCGAACTCGCCCAGGGCGACAGCACCCTGTCGGAGCCGGAGGTTCAGGACCTCACGGAACAGGCGCCGGATCTCATTCCGGCCTGGGTCGAGATCCTCCATGCCTGGAGGGTGGGCCAGCAGGATGCAAGTCCCTCGGAGCTGCCCGCGCTGGCGTTTGGCAAGGTGGGCCGCAACGATCCTTGCCCGTGCGGCTCCGGCAAGAAATACAAGAAGTGCTGTGGTCTGAACTGACCGTGACAGCGCGTCAGGCGATACTTAAGGCAAGCATGGTGCAAAGATCGGGATCCGAACGGGCAGCTCGATCCGCATCGAGATCGTCAAGAAGCCGCCTGATCAGGTTGGCTTTGCGGTGCACCCACGCCGCTGGGTGGTTCAAAGATTCTTCGCGTGGATCATTCGCAATCGCCGGCTCTGGAAGGATCCGGAGGCGACGCTCACGTCAGCCCGCGCGTTCCTATACGCTGCTTCCGTCATGCTCCTCATCCGCCGCTTGGGCGACACTCATGATTACGGGACGGACTCTGAGCGCACAAGCTTTCATCAACCCACACGTTGAACGCCATGCAGCCCAAGACAAAACCAGCTGGCCCTATGTAAGCTTGAGTATTCACGATGCAAGCTTAGGCATCGGAGGGATCAGATCTTAGGTAAATATCGACCATTATGCGACAAAATTCCATTTGACTTCTATCTATCTCCCTATTTGAACGGACAAGCGCACCATGACGAATGAATTCCGGCGGTGCTTAACTTCCGTAAGGGCCTACACAGGATGGCGTATTTCGATGTCTCGAACGATTTCGGGCAGGGCTTCAACATGTCTGCAACCGGAGACTCTGGCTTCAGCTTCGTCCAGTCGGATCCTTCCATCACGGAACAGCTGATCTACGATCAGAACGGTCAAGCCATCTGGAAGTGTCTGGAAGTTCTGTGATCGACTCATACGGGGTCAACTATTGGTCGGACGGGGCGAACTTCGTCATCTACGATGCGCTGTATTTCAGGGATGGCGCCACCATGGTGACGATGCGTGGTGTGAACGTTCACACCACGGCGGCCGATCTTCAGAGCGGCTCCTGGCTTGTGCGCCTGAACGCCCAAAGCGACCATTTCGATGGCAATGACTACAATGACATCATCCGAGGGGGCTTCGGGGACGATGTTCTGGTTGGCTACGGCGGGAATGACGTTCTCTTTGGTGATGACGGGAACGATGCGCTCAGTGGCGGCGCCGGGCACGATGTGATCGATGGCGGGGCTGGCTACGATACGGCGCGCTTCGGCGGCTTTAGCACCCACTACAGCTTTTCGCTGAATTATGATGGCTCTGTCACGGTCACGGACCTGACCGGTGGATGGGGCAGCGACATTGTCTCGGGGGTTGAGGCGTTCTCGTTCGACAACGGAACATTCAACCTTTCCAGCTTGCTGCCCGCTAACCCTCCGCCGCCTCCCTCGCCTCCGACGCCCGAACAGGTCTATGCAGGCAGCGACACCTTGTACGGCACGTCCGGCAGCAACACCCTCAAGGGCTATGGTGGCCACGACAAGCTCTACGGACAGGGAGGGGTCGACTACCTGTTCGGGGACACCGGGAACGATGCCCTTTACGGCGGGGCCGGCAAGGATGCGTTCGTGTTCAACACCAAGGCGAACACGTATACGAACAAGGATGCCATCAAGGACTTCAGGGTTGTTGATGACACCGTCCGCTTGGACAACGCCGTGTTCACGAAGGTTGGTGCGAACGGCACCCTGAAATCGTCTGCCTTCTGGACCAACACCACGGGCAAGGCACACGACAAGGACGATCGGATCATCTACGACAAGGATAGCGGCGTTCTGTACTATGACGCTGACGACTCTGGAAAGGGCGCAGCGGTCGCCTTCGCGACGATCGCGAAGAACCTTGAGATGACCCACAAGGACTTCTATATTATCTAAGGTCGCTGGACCGGTACAGGAAGAAAGCTCCGGAGCAATCCGGAGCTTTTCTGTTTGAGGCGCCAGATCATCTCGTTACCTTAGCGCGCTCCAGAGAAGCGGGTCACGACGCGAGCAGCTGCTGATCATCATGCCTTATCGTTCAGGAGCATGGCCAGGCGACAGAGAGGTCGGGAGAATCACACCAACACGCTCTCGGACTCCGCTCAACCTAGTCGGGCAAGGATGTCCATTCCGCAATTTCCTCCGCTGTCGCCGTCCTCTTGCTGACCAGATCAGCAAGGAGATCAACAGGAAACGGAACGCTTTGCAGGGCCGTCCTGATGAACCCATCCTGATCGAGCTCCAGCAGGCGGATCACCAACTTGTCGGGTTGCTCGGGATCATACTCAACATCAAAGGCATGAAAGGGGCTGTTGTGTCTGTCCCCTGCCGCAAGGGGAACGTTGAGTGAAACGACTTGGTCCTCCGGTCCGGAAAACCCAAGGCAAGCTTCACGCATGAGGCCGTTATGCATTTTATTCACGTTCGCTTTCATCCGTCAGGTGTGAGTCTCGGATAGGGTCGAAGGATGGACTGCCGCCCTTGGGTGCATCAGCGCGCTTCGGCTCCTGCCTCCTTCAAGGCGAGAAGAAGAACACCGATGTCGTCGTCCAGCAGGTTGACGGCATTGCGGGCATACTCCCGGAAGCGCTCCCTGCGGATTGCCGGCTCGTCATCCCACAGGCATGCGGCTTGCTCGGCGTCATGAATCACCTGAGCCACCAACTCGATTGTGCCATTCATCTTGGTCTCCCATGCTGAGAACAGCCCCTGTTCGCGTTCCGGAAAATGTTACGGTTCGCAGCCATGTCAGAGGCTTGCCAACAGAAGGCTCGCCCCGATGAAGGAACCCAGCGAGGTCACGATGAGGATCGATGCACGCAGAAGGGATGGACCAAGGTTGGTGGGACCCGTTGGATTTAAAGCAGCGCCCTGGAGAGGGGCCGACGCTTGGGGGTGGTTCATGAGTTAGTCCTGCTGATCGGTTACCGTCACATGACTGGCAAACGCAGGGGGTGGCGGGCATATTCCATCACAGAGGTGATCAAAATGATTTGAAGCCAGCAGCCGGAGAGCCAAGCGGGGGATGCTGGCCATCGTCTTGTCGCGTGCGATGAGCCTATGCTGACGTTCTAAGCAGGTTCTGACGATGCTCATGGCTGGCTCTGCAATGCCACAGGATGCGTGAGCAGGGCCGTCGCTGTAGCTGATGGGAAGAAACAGAGGAGCCACAGAGAGGAGGACCGACTAAGGCACCACGTCGCGCGTAAAATTCGCACCCGTTGTCCGCAAGACGAAGACTTCCTCCAGGCTTGGTGGATCCGTTCCGTGCAGATACAGGTCGCAGAATACCCCGCCTTCGGTTGGGACGACCCGCATAAAACAGGATCGGCGGCTTCTGATGCGATTGGCCGCAGTCTCGATGGCCTCGATCCGCCGCTGATGCTCCAGCCCGTACAAGATTGTGCATCGGAGCCGCAACGACGGCATGAGCCTGTCACCGCGACCGCATGACAGCCGAGACCCCTCGCCGGGCGCCGCTCCGCCTTTCAGGCACGGCAGTCAAGCGGCTGTCTTGCCGCGGTGGTCATAGCGCACCAGCCGCCCTTGCAGCTTCTTGCCTTCGCTGATCAGCCTCTTGGCCTTGTCGCGCAGCTTGTTTTTCTTGGCGTTGCTGCGATGTTTCTCGCTGCCTTTGCCCATAGCTCGTCCCCCCTGATGGGATGCCGCCTCACGACGTGAAGCTCACTGTGGCTGACAACCGCGCGCTTCAGGTCCAGTTCCCATGCTCAGACGGCGCAGGCCAGAGCGATTCCGTCATGGAGGCGCGGCCCTCGCGCAGGATCTCCTCCGAAATCATGTCAGAGCGGGTGGGGCATCCGCTCCTCCGACCATCACCCTGCCCGTCCCGGGGCGACCTGAACGGTGAGGCAGTGCTTCACTCCATTCCAGTCGTCGCGGCGTTGAGGGCCCGGGACGTGGAGTGATGCCCAGAATGCGGGAGATGCCGTCGGCGGCCACCCTGCGTCTGAACGCCCGGGAACCACGGTGGCCTGGCATTGTCGTTGTGGGCGACAGCTTGCCAGGGGCGCATGGCCACCATCGGCAGCCAGCCCATCAAGAACGCCCTTGCCGAGCCGTAAGACAGGACGGTTTTCATCGTTGGGCCTCCCTGGCGGTGAGGCAAAGACTATCCGCCCATTCCGGAGGAACGATGTGTGCTCAGACACACGAAGGCCATGGATCAGAGGTCCGGCGGCTGAGGGTACGATCTGAAAAGGCAATGTCTGATCGACCCCAGCCAAGCTCCCTGGCATAAGCGTGGCTATATCAAGGGTCATACGACAGCTCTGACCTGAAACGCCGCGCCCCTGACCACGACCAGGACTATCCAGCCGGAGGATTCAATCCTCCCGGTTGCCATCACCCCTCTCAACAGGCATCAATCAACCAGCGGGCTCCAACTCTGAGCGGAAGAAACCCAGGGCTCACGTCATTTGGCAGTCTACATTCAGAAGCTGGCTGGATGTTGCTCAATATCCGAACGTGACAACTCGTTTCATTTTTCCGACGTCGTTCACGGCTTTCCATAACTTCGCACGTGGATCATCATGCATATGCGATTTAACAAAAAATGCATTGAATTCGACGAAAGATTTTTCTTCATATAAACCAAGAGGTCTAATTTTGACTAAGTTAAAGCCATTATCAAGCATGAAGTCATGGATTTCTTGAAAAACAGGCTGACCTATATAGAATGGAATAAAAGAGCATTCGAGTTCTATACAAAGGGATTCTTCTAAAAGTTTACCCATTCCCTTAAGAACTTCGAGTTCGTAGCCTTGTACGTCGATCTTGACGTAGTCGGGAAGACCCCATGTCTTGTCCCACACTGCATCGAAGCGTCTAACTTTAGTTTTAAGCTCCTTTGTTATATCCCAAGTTGAATTGTAAAATGGGTTCATCTTATCGGGGATTAGAACTGACGTTTGCCCAGGAGCAGCGGTAACCCTCAGAACTTCTTCTTTCCCATCTGCTGATCCAAGCGCATAAGGCAGAATAATAGCTTTCGCGTCAGTTTGTTGAATTTCTGCTGCTGCTGAAGGATCAGGCTCAAAGAAGACGGGTCTGATAAGTCCGAACTTTCGTACGAAGGACCACTGCCTTGGAAGGCCACCTCTTGCGCCTATGTCTACGAAGGTGGGAGGGTTCGAGCGAATTCCCTGTTGAATCGCCTGTGTGATTGCTGGAGATAAACGAGCCGCCTTCCGGATCTTCGTAAGCAAATATCCCTCCTGATGTTTCTTTGTGTCAAAACAATCCGATGAAATTCCCACGAGCGAGAGATACTCGCTGAGGGCACCAGGGCAGCGCTAATGGCATTGAAAGCCTAGGGCAAGTGGCTGGAGTGCAACGGTGCGGAGAGGATTCATCAAACGCCGCTGCGCTGGAGCACCCAGTTCCAAAGCCGTGTCTATTCATGGGATATCAGCTAGCCAGCCGACGCCACCATGAACGCGCCTTCCACTCCGCAAGTTAGGACGCCAAAGCCCAGGAGGACAATGAGCACGGTTGGAACGAGGTCGGCGAACACGTATCTAGGGCTCTTCCGTTGCCAGAGACTGGGCCGGGGCAACGCTCCGCCGGCGGACACCGTTCCTCAAGCGGACAGGCCGAGGAGCATGGTTGCTAAGCCGCCTACCCCCTGAACCCAGTGTTCGATGGTGGGCCCTCAACCCTTGCGAATTCGCTTTCGTCGTGGTGATGAGGGTCAGATCAAGGCTCTTGGCGAGGGCGGGCCGGAAGGTCCGCTGCGGTCTGCCGCAAGATCTCCGTCATTCGGGTCTGCCAACCGGGGCCGTCTGCCCTGAAGGCGTCGAGAACTTCCGGATCAATCCGGAGCGTCACGAGCTGCTTGCGTCGGCCAGAAGGAGGCCGCCCGCGGCGGGCCGGCTTGCCCCCTTCGTGGACCTCCGCCTTAGCGAACCACTCATCGGTCAGCTCGGGAATGTCCTCATACTCCTCAGGTTGGATCCTGTGGGCGTCAGCCTTGTCCAAGTCGCTGCCCAAAGCGCGCTTTTTCTCGGTCATTGGCTTTCCTCAACAAGATAACATGCCGCGCGTCACCGCGCGGGGTCCATACGATGATCACCGTCCGTCCCCGCAAGTGCCCGACCGGGGTGATGCGCCTCTCACCGTAATCGAAGCGGTCATCCTCCTGGTCGAGGGTCAGGCCTGCGAAGACCTCGTCTGCATCGGCAAAATCGAGCCCCGTTCCTGGAGCGTGACAGCGCGCTTCACCGGGTCGAAGGTGATCCTCATGGATTTATGTAGCTACACTAATTGCGGATTTCAATAACTCTGTAGTTACATGAATGCGCAGCAAGATCAGCCTGTTTGGCCATCCCCCTCAGCAACGTGTCCGAGGGCGACGGCTTGGTGGCATGGCTGACGATGTTGGTATCAAGAAGATAACGGGTCATAGTGTTGGGCCATGCACTCGAGCGGTTCATGATGTTCACCGCTGTGGCGCCTCACCCGACAAGGGCTATCTCCTGACAGTGTACCTGTCGAAAGTGCGGGTATAGCAGAGGGCGTTGCGCAGGAGAGCGCCTCTGACGGAAGGTGGGGTGTCGGGAGTGCCGGGTTGGAGGTCAAGAGCACTCCAAAGAGATACATGGGTGTCTCTCCTTCGAATGTGAATTCCTGTCCGTGACCGTTATAGGACCGGGAACCCTCACCGGTGGCAGTGGCTTCCTGACAAAGATTCTGAGGATGCCTCCCATATCGTAAGGCTGCGTGCATGCGTGGGCTGCCATAGCGACCCTGATGCTGGGCATGGAGCCGATGCACCTCCTGCAGCAGGCGCCGGTTCGCTATCGCCCTGTGGCTCTCCGGCCGGGAGCGCCAGGCGTAATACCCACTGGCAGAAACCCGGAGCACGCGGCACATGAGCCGCACCGGCCAGGTACGGGCATGCTGCTCGATGAAGCCAAACCTCATTTCGGCACCTCCGCGAAGATGCCGATGGTGGGTTCAACCGGTCAGTGCACCATGATTGATTTCGTTGTGCTTCGGGAGAACTATCCATGGCGCTTATGGGTCGTCCAGGGTTGTCGGCAGAGCAGAAGCGGGAACTCTGGGCCCGATGGAAGGAGGGTTGGTCGCTCAGTGACATTGGCCGCGCGCTCGG
>NZ_QOIO01000054.1 GCF_003332305.1 Microvirga aerophila
GCTTCAGACGTGGACCTGAGAAGTCGCCATAGATGCGACGGACACTGGCCTCCCCGATCTTGGCGATCTCCTCAAAGAGACCATCGGCAATCCGTGGGGAGGCGTTGTCAGCGTCGATCAGGACGGCAAGACGAGCCGACAGTGGTTCTGGCATTGATGGGCTACTCGGCAGGTTCGGAGGTTAACTTACCAGACCATAAAGAGGAGAATGTGCAGGAGGAAGTTCATGAGACAGGCTATTTCACTGTGAAGACCCTCCATACACAGAAATGCCCGACCTATACGATCCTCCCAGAGAACAGCCTGGGATAGCGAGGGTCTATCGGCGAGATGACGGGCTGCTGTTCAGTTCTCGTCGTCTTCCGGCAAGGACTCGATCTGCCCTATTCTCCAAGCGCGGTGCCCCGCCCGCCGTTCCAGGGGCTCGACCTGTCGCAGAAGCTGTGTCGCGAGTGTTGCTTCGCGCCGAAAACCCTTGTCATCGAAGTCGCTCCCCAGGCGCAGGTGCCTGTCACGGCCTCCCTCCTGAAAATCCAAAATTACTCAGGGAGACCAGCGCGACGGAGCCCTTCGCAGATGCGCTCAAGGACCTGACCTCGGAAAGCCATTGCCGCACGAGCCCCTCTCACAGTGAGGTTGGGATATTCCTCAAGGAGTTTGCGGACGCTGGCCTCAGCTTTTTCTTGTTGTCCCGCATAGACGTAAGCTGGGGCAAGATGGCGATGTATCCAGATTGCTTTGGGGTTTGAGATCAAGCCCTTCTCAAAGAAGTCAACAGCGCGCTCATAGCGTCCAGCAATGAAGTTACACGATCCGATCCCGGTCTCGGAGTTAAACACCATGGGATCGAAGGGGCTTAGGCGGATTGCTCGCTCAAAGTGCTGGATAGCCGTCTCAGGATCGTCCAGGTAGTGGTGCAGGTAACCGCTGCGGTTCCAAGCCCAAGAGGAGTTTGGATCAAGACGAATGGCGGCATCCAGCATCTTCGCCGCTGCCATGAACTCACCAGTGATTGTCAGAGCCGCTCCGAGAACCGTCAAAACAAACGGGTCATCTGAGGTTAAAACAGATGCAGCCTCTGCCAACCGAAGGGCCTCCCGCTTGTCCTCTTCGATGGTTGCGAACCAGTTGTAAATAACGCGCTGACCTTTGCACCAAGCGAGCAGCGAAAGTGCCAATGGGTAGGTTGGATCGAGTTGAAGTGCCTGCTCAAGCTGCCCTGTGGCTCTGACATTTGCATCCTTGCTTAAGGACCAAACATCGGGAAGGGCGCGCATCACCAAATCATATGCGTCCAGATTGTCGGGTCGCTTGCGTTTGGCTCGTTCGATCTCGGCAGCGCGGACAGACGGCTGGATTGCTCCCACCACACTCGCAGTAATCTGGTCTTGGAGATCGAACACATCTTCGGTTCGGCCATCATACTGCTCAGCCCACAGGTGAGCCCCTGTTACCGCGTCAACAAGCTGAGCGACGATCCGAATTCGACTGCCGGATTTCCGCACACTGCCTTCCAGGGCATAGCGCACCCCCAACTCCCGGCTGACTTGGCGAACATCAACGGCCTTGCCCTTGTAGGTAAAGGTGGATTTCCGCGCGATCACGAAGAAGGAGCGAATGCGAGAAAGGGCAGCAGTGATCTCCTCCACAATGCCATCGGCAAAGTAGTCCTGCTCAAGGTCACCGCTCATGTTTGTGAACGGAAGCACGGCAATTGACGGCTTGTCAGGAAAAGGAAGGACCTTCGTTGGCCCTACTGCCTGCGCCAAACCGGAGGAAGGCGAAGTTGGAGCCGCAACACGGTAGACGCGGATTGGGTCGTTGATGCTCTTTACCTTTTGAGGCCCGAGATCGCTGAAGCCGACTGCCACGGCCTTTCGTACATAGCCATAGGTAGCTTCCGAGATGCAGATGCCACCTGGATCGGCAAGGCCCTCCAGTCGCGCGGCAATGTTGACCCCATCGCCCAACAGGTCACCGCCTCGGACCATCACGTCGCCGACATGGACTCCGATCCGAAACTGGAGGCGACTGCCCTCCGGAGTGCCTTGGGTCACTTGGGTAATGGCCTTCTGCACCTCGACCGCACATTGGACGGCATCCACAGCACTGGGGAACTCGGCCAGAACACTATCCCCGGCTGTGTTGGCAATCCGTCCGCCATGTTCAGCGATCAGCCGGTCCATGATCTCGCGACAGGCGGTCAGAGTGCGGAGGGTGCCAACCTCGTCCTGGCTCATCAGGCGCGAATAGCCTGCTACATCGGCGGCAAAGATGGCCGCCAGCCGCCGCTCGACCTTGTGCTCCTGCGGGCTCATCGGACGCCCGGCGTAACGATGCCTGCAAAGCTAAGTATCCAGCGTACCTCAACGGGCATGCGAACTCCTTCGGTTTTCGGACAGGCATCATTGGAACTTGCTATTTATAGCTTGGTGAATTGTGGTCTCCATCTGGTCGGCCCAAGTCGGATTGAACTGTGCAATCAGCCGTGTGAGATCGCCTCCTGTATCCGTCGAGGACTGTATCTCAGATAGAATGGAGCGAGTCTGCTGTACATCACCAAGCGAGGCGCAGCATAGGGCAGCGATTTTGAGCGGCGGGACCCACTGGGGCCGCAGCGTGAGGGCTCGTCGTGCGGTACTGAGACCCTTTTCGGGCTCATTCGCAAAGTAGTGAGCAACAGCCAGGAAGAACAACCAACTGAAGTTCTGCGGGTCGAAAGGAGAGAGTCTCAAACCATATTCTAAGTTCTTGATCGCATCTCGGGTGTGCCCATCGTGGAGATACGCTACCCCAAGCACAAGATGCCCAAGGGCGAAGCTGGGACTCAGGCTAACAGCCCGCTGTGCGGCACGGATGGCTATTTCCGACTTGCTTCCAAACGCGTGGGTGATCGCGACTGCGTAGTGCGAATAAGGGTTCTTCTCGTCAAGCTGTACCGCTCTTAGCGCTGCTGTCATGCCATTCCGCAGGGCGGCTGCCGGATCGCCACTCCATCCATAAACGGCAAGACCAGCCTCTGTTCGAGCGAGCCAAATGTACCCGTCTGCTGAACCGGGCTCGACTTCGATAGCCTTGAGGAAAAGCTCCCGCGCAATCCGGTGCGACTCGGGCTTGATCTTGTGGAACTCCCACATGCCGCGCCGAACAAGGTCCCAAGCCGTCAGGCTCTGGGGGCGTTCAGCGCCCCTTTGTCCCTCTTTCTTGAGCAGTTCGGGTTCGATGGTTCCAGCCACCTCCTCTGCAATTTCATCTTGGAGCGCAAGGATGTCGCTGACATCACGGTCGTACCGTTCCGCCCAGATGGAGCCTCCTGTCTCGGCCTCGGTGAGTTGGGCCGAGATACGGACGTGGTTGCCACTGCGACGTACACTGCCGCTGAGGATATAACGGACGCCCAACCGGCGAGCGACTTGATCCGTCTCAATGGCCTTGCCCTTGAAAGCGAAGGAGGAGTTGCGGGCGGTCACGAACAGCCAGCGGGTCTTGGCAAGGGCGGTGATAATGTCATCCGTGATCCCATCAGCAAAATACTCTTGCTCCGGGTCGCCGCTCAAGTTCGCGAATGGCAGAACTCCGATGGAGGGCTTGTCAGTATGGTTCGGGCTCGCTCGCGCTGCCCTTGGCTCACGAACGGATATCTCTCCACTCCTCAAGGCGTAGACGCGCACAGGACGGGCAATGTTTTTGAGGCGCTGCTCGCCGCGATCCTCGAAGGGCAACGACAGCTTACCCTCAAGCTCGTCGAATACCTTGCCCGAGATGCAGATGCCACCGGGATCGGCGATGCTCTCAAGCCGAACGGCGACGTTCACACTGTCGCCGAGAATATCGCCATCTTCCGTGGTGACAACATCGCCCAGGTTGATGCCCATGCGTACCTGGATATCTTGCCCCTGATGGGGCCGCTCTGCGATCCCAGCCTGAGCTTCCACAGCACATAGGACAGCTTCGACTGGACTGGCGAACTCTACGAGTGCTCCGTCGCCCATGGTCTTCACCATGCGCCCGCCGTGCCGTGCGGCGGCAGGTTCGATGATTTCGGAGAAGATTGCTTGGATCGCGGAGAGCGTACCAGCCTCGTCTGCTTCCATCAGCCCTGACGCGCCAACCACATCGGTCGCGAGGACGGCAACCAATCGCCGCTCAATCTTGCGCTCCTTGCGATCCATGGGACCCTCGGTGCAGTTGCTGAGTGGATTGTGCTTCTGGCTGAGCGGGGTGTCCAGCCTGCAATGCCATGCGCGATGCTTTAAAAGCCAAGGTTTACTGGGAGAGGCAGAACGGCCGTCTGTGCTACTTGTTCGTGTTCCAGATGTCGGTGGCAAGTTTCCAGTCGGCTCCGACCTTCTCCCAGACGACCACATACTTGCCGGTGATCTGCTGCGTTTGTGCCCCTTTGGCCCGGAGAGAAAAGGTCCCGATCTCTCGGGCTGCGTTGTCTCCGAGCGGCTTTACGTCCACCGCTGTCAGCTTGATGTCGCCAATCTGCTCCGTGGCAGATTTCCAGAATGTCAGGATCGCGTTCCTGCCCATTACTATCTCGGCCCCAGGTGGCAGGACGACTGCATCTTCGGTGTAGTGGGCAGCGACTGCCGCGATGTCGCCAGTGTTGAAGGCTTTCGCGAACTGATCGTTCAGGTTTTGAATGGTCGCCCGATCCTGCCCCATAGCAGAAACTGGGAGGCACAGGCAGATGGCTGTCAGCAGGGCCTGGACGCGCATGATCTGCCTCTCCGAGCCATAAGGCGCAGGATCATCATATCACGGGTGGCATGCGCCGACATTGAACCTGCAACTACCCACTCGGGATGAGATGTTTTCATCTGGTTCGATATGGTTTCATGCTTCACCTGATGAACGGGAGAAAGCTATGGCTGGTAAAGCTCGCATGAGACCGTCGTGGAAGAAGCACACGGTTCGCTGGAAACAGGTCGTTGCCCCAGCCAAGACGTTGGAAGGACAGAAGGACCTTGCCAAGAAGCACCGCTACGCCAACCGTCACGGTTAGCCATAGACGATGCCCTGGAGGCTCTTCAGGGCCGAATTGCAGCGCTCGATATGACTGTTGGCTCGCTGCTGCATATCCACGGTGTTGCGGCAGGGACTGTCCACCTCCTGCTTGCAGAACGGACAGATCATGAGCTTGCTCCAACTGCACGCGATTTTGGAGCCAACGTGAGGGCAGAGTCGCGGTTCCGCTAAGCGCTGCGCCGTCCGACCAGCGTTTCTGCCCCTAACAGGTTTGGCTTTCATTGACCCGTGTCATACGGGTGAGAATGCGCAAGAAAGCTCACGAAATTCCGGAACCTGTTGGACGCTCATAGATTATCAACACATGCGGACCCGTCATATCCCCGCATTCCCCTTGTGCGACGGGTCTAAGACTTACGAGATGCAGATTGCTCGACCCGGCGCTTGAAAAAGCAGCCGGGTTTCTTTTGATCTCTTTTCGCAAAATCGATCCTGCTCAGAGGCGATCCTAGCCAATGACAGAATGAGCCGTTGAGCGTCAGATTAACCTTTGGATTTTCTCTGCACCCTGGCTGAAGCTTTCCTGGGCGAACGACTTTGACTGCCGGGCCGCCCTTTTGGCTTCGTCATCTCGTTCAACATAGCCTTCTGCTGACGGTACATCTCTGCCGTCCAGAGCCCACGGGCAGCACCAGCCCAGGTGCTTGCGGCACTAAGCTAGAAGCTGAGCCAAGGGTTCTTTGCCATCTCGACCTCTGTCTTTCAGATGCTCCCGGCGCTCTGACCGTCACTGGGATTGATCCCGTCGCTCATATCGTCCTTGAGCGCCTTCTCGCAGCGCTCCACGTGGCTCATGGCTCGCTGCCGCATCTCCTGTGTGTTGTGACAGGGGTCGTTCACATCCAGGTGGCAGTATTGGCACATCATCGGCTTGGCCTTTCCTTTGACGAAGGCGTGTCACGCCAACAGAGCTATGAGGGTTAGAGTTCCCTGTGCTCCACTTATCGCCTTCCACCCTGAACAATCGTGAGCTTTTGCACCATCGGCGGGAGGTGTGGGGGGTGAGAACCAGTCTTAATAGATGCCGAAACAATCCCGAACCGGCTTCGTGAGCCGCTCTTCGGGTTTAAGTCCTGGTCCCCTGAGAGAACCGGGAACGGAATGCCTTTGCCGCTTGCCTGTCGAGAGCGTCACGGAAAGAGCCAGTAGTAGGTCACCTGATAATAGTCGTGCAGGTCCTGCTCGCTCTCCCGATCCGGCCAGTCCTGACCGCGAGCACGAGAGAGACTCGGCGCGCTCCGAAGCTGCTCTGCGGTGATCTGGAAACGATAGCCTCCCAGGTCGGGGTCGTAATCGAGCATGCCCCAAGGAACAGCGTACTCCTTCGCGCCCACGCCGAAAAAGCCGCCAAACGACATCACGGCATAGGCCACACGTCCACTGATCTTGTCGATCATGACCCGCTCGACTGTGCCGATACGCTTGCCACTCCGGTCGTAGACCGCAGTTCCTTCCACTCGGTCGCTCTCGATCAGAGGCTTGCCTGAGCGCTGACCAGGGTAGTCCCTGCGGGTCCTGCCACGCTCCTGGCTCCTGGTCTGACCTCCCATGATCCAGGCCAGCCCGAGGCCGACCGCGCCAACCGCCAGCAGCGATACGAGCGGGGCTTCCGTGATCTGGTGTCCGACAGCCTGTGTGGCTCGTTGATAGTAGCGCTGGGCCTCAGGATACCGGTTGCCAACTTCGCGGACATACTGCTGACCTTGATCGTAAGCACCACGGGCCACATCGGAGGCACGGCTGGCAACATCAGCAGCCGTATTCCTGGCCTGATCAACCAAGCTTTCGGTCGAATCTCTGCTCTCCTGAGCGTTACCTTGGGAGCCGGGCCCATGACCACCCGCTCGGTTTGCCACATCGGACTGAGTATTCCCAGCTTGACCGGGTTCCATTCCCTGTTTCTCGTCCATGATCACTCTCCTGTTGAGATGACGATCCGACTTCGTTGACTGATGGCAGTCCAACGCCTACGACCAGTCTCTCGTTCAGCGGACCTTGAGGCTTGGCTGCGGTGCATTGGATGTACCGCTTGCAACAGCAGTCATACAGTGTTGGACCTGCCCCTGATCGTCATGGCGCACCCAGACAGACATCCTGCGTCTGGTGGCAGATCAAGGCGGGAAGCGGCAATCTGGACGCTTCAAGTTGTGCCCAGTCTACGATAAAGGCATCCTGAAGTATCAGGTGACCATGCTTTAATACAGGAAGGGAATACCTCTTTGACGATTGCTATCGGTGATGTAGTGCGCATCCATTATCATCCTCCAGGCCAGACAAAGAGCTTTGTTGAAGGCGTGGTAAGTCGAGCAGATGTGATGACCGAACCGGGGCGGATGTTCGTCATCGATGTTACCTCGGATATCATTTATGACAGAGAACAGCCCTTCAGACCCGGCTACCAGGATTATATCTTGTATGAGCCTCGGCAAGACTTTCTAGGTCGCATCGAGTTGTTGCCCCGGACTGAGGAGGCCAAGCCAAAGGATGTCGCTGGATCACCATCTGGCCTGGAACCTGAACTGAAGCACGTAGCTGAGCAAGAGATTGCTCCAGAGCCAGCGCAGCCTAATAATCAGGATGCCTCACGAGGGGTGGGCACGGTGCTGAGCGCACTGTTCGGGCGGCGAGCTTAGCGGAACCAGTCGGCTTGTCGTTATGCCGCCTTCTGGGTCTGAGCCATTTTGAGAGTTTCAAGGGCAGACTTCAGGGCTCCCCGGTAACCGCTGGCCTGGATGAGCAGTGTCATGAACATCGCCTCTGGCAGATCAGGGTGACGGGTGACGGAAGCCGTTGAGCAGGCTCTCATCCTTGATGAACCCGTTGCGCACCATCGCGGCCACAAACTGCTTCTCGGTCAAATCACGCATCCGGTGCACTTCTTCGATTTGGCCCCTAGCGGGGCTGACGACCCGTTCCTACTCGGAAGGTCGTAACGTGTATACTCCGGTCGAGCCGTCAAAGACGGCGATTGGATTGCAGCCCACCATGGATTCGTTGAGGGTCACGATCATGAGCCGCCCGTTCGCAGTGCTGGGGCTGGTTGTCGCGCTGCTGCCAGTGGAAGGGTGGGCAAATCATGACCGCTTGCCCGATCCACCACCGCAGTCAACCGACCAGAAGCTATCGTCTCTCCCGGACCTTGATCGCGCAACCATTACCGTTTCGGGTCTGTCTTCAGGCGGCTTCTTCGCGCACCAGTTCCACATTGCCTTTTCGAAGCTCGTCAAAGGTGCAGGCATCATTGCGGGTGGACCGTATGGCTGTGTCGAGAACATCCCGAACCCATGGTCGCCCTTTTGGCCGCGCCCCCTGGACCGTGTCTCTGCCGCAGTGGTGGCCTGCACGCATTACTTTGGCAGCCGCTACTATGGACTGCGTCCCTCAGCCCCGGAGGCTGAAGATTCCGTCAGGCTCATCAGAGAGGCTGCGAACCAAGGACTGATTGACGATCCAGCCAACCTCGCCGACAGTCGGGTGTGGCTGTTCCACGGCAAGAGCGATGCCATCGTCCCGCTCGGGATCATGGAAACGCTCAAGCAGGTTTACAGCACGTTTGGCGTTCACGAGACAAAGCTTCGGTTTGATCAGAACCAGAGCGGTGCTTCGGCCAATCACGGCATGCCGGTGAGCCAATTCACCGGGGAGAGCACGTTTCCGGTCCGGGAGTGCGGGCAGCATGAGCCACCCTACGTGATCCAGTGCGGGTATGAAGCCGCCGAGATGCTGCTGCGCCACCTTTATCCGGAGCCACTCACACTAGCCTCCAACAATCCGCATCGAGATGGGAGCATGGTTGCATTCGACCAGTCTGAGTTCTTTGATCCAGCCAACAGGAGCGTCAGTCTGCATGGCGTCGGCTACCTGTACGTTCCAACTCCATGCGCTACTCACCAGTGCCGCCTGCATGTGGCCTTCCACGGTTGCAAGCAGGACGTGGACAATGTGTACGATGACTTCATCCGGGATGCGGGCTACAACCGCTGGGCGTCCAGCAACAATATTGTTGTCCTGTACCCGCAGGCCACGGCCTCAGCGGCGAACCCCAATCGCTGCTGGGACTTCTGGGCCTACAGTGGGACCGATTACGCCAACCGGAGCGGGCCTCAGATGCGGGCCGTCAAGGCGATGGTGGATCGTCTGATCGGACAGTAAGCTCAATGGCAATCAGATTGCTGTGAACCTCCTCATCCTCAAACGATCATGGGGATGCAGACGGTTGTGAGAGGGTTGGAATGTGAGTATCACAAGAAATTTCCATCCCATCCCGACTGCCAGAGTACCAACCAGAACTGGCTGCCGCAGCCTTTGCTCTATATGCATGCGCGACTGCTGATCTGAGGGAAGAGCCGCAAGCGCAGTTTTCAGGGTAAGGCAGGTATAAGCAACCCGTGATGCGGCAGGAACTGCGGCTCAGGATAGCTCGATCAGAGATGTTCTAAGGGGCAGGAGATATGTAAATTTGAAGAGAAAGGCAGGCTCGTCAATCTAGGTTAGCAGATTATATCTAGACAGAGGAAAATAGAGCTACATGCCACATTACGAAAATTTCACATTGAAGTTGTTTTGATTTGCTTGAAATCATTTATAATCCCGAGAGTTGGTAGAGGCGAAACTGCACGAGGACCCTCAAGTGAATGGCCTCGGTGCTCACCGCCACCACGACAACTTTGCGAGTAATTTGAGTGCGCCACAGAACTACCCCCTCCTTCGCAGTTGAGATCAAACGAGCCAAGACGCCATCAGTCGGCACCTCCACTAGAAAAGCAGTCGCTTTCGAGAGCGGCACTCGCCACAGGCCCAAGATGCGTCCATCGGACGACCTTTTTGCAGCGCCGAAGTCTCCCTCCCGTTTATCTCTGAGCGGCGAAACCACGTCTGATGCTCCTCGGGCAAGAACAGGACGCATTCTCCCGAGCCTTACCAAGGTGGTGGACCCAATTCAGGCCCGACAGCAACAGGAGACAGACGAGCAGCTTGCGCGGCGGACGCTGGCACAAAAGTCAGGCAGCAAGGCCGCGACTGCTGAAGAATCCGATGCGGCGGGTGCACCAAGAAAACGTCATTTCTCTCCCGCAAACGCAAGTGAATTCCACGCGACAGATGAAATGCCTGCTGCTGGTTCGACACCTCAGACAGGAGCCGTGCCGGATACGCACGTTATGGCTTCTTCCTCACGCGAGATGCCGAGCGATCATGCCGAGGAACCGCGTGGGAAGAAGCGCCATGCCTACTGGGCCGCTTACCGGAAGGCAGTTCGCCGGGGCCTGCCGTTGCCATCGCTGCCTGCCGGTGAACGCTGGAAGCGGCGCTTGCCACCTGTCGTCCGGTGAGCGTCGGTCAAATGGCGGCTTCAGCTAGTCGTATTGGACAACGCTATAGGTAATGGAGAGTAATCCTCGCACTGCCATGCACCCGCAAGTCACTCGGTGCGGCATGGCCCCTAACACCACACGACGTGAGCCATGCGCTCGCTCTCAAACCGAGGCAACGATGCCCGCAGATGACTTGACCGTCCTCTGATCGCTTTGATCTGCGTTTCGCGAACTACGCATTCGATACCGCTCGATGAGCCTTTGATGCGATACTGGGCCTCGTGAGAGGTCTCGGGCAGGACCTGAACGACTACATAAGTATCAGGATCAGCCCGCCTGGGATGGGCAGGGAGAACCGACTGGCCGACCTTGAACTTGTTGTTCCTCATGGAACCTTCTCCTCCAAAGCTCAGGAGCCCAGCGTAGCGGGTAAACCTGTTGCCGCCATATCACCCCCAGCCGTTCCCATACGCCCACTCCTGGTCAGGCGGCAGGGTCAGCACCTGAGCCTAAGCCACCTCAGCCACCTGCTGCGCGGCACGGCGGGCAGCACGCGCCTCCTCGATCAGGGCAAGCTGCTGCTCCCGTGTCATGGGATGGATACGTCTCAGTTGCTCACACCGACGCCGGTTGCGTTGCGGGGAGCGCTTGTTCTCAACAACGGGATCGCTGTGTCTGTAAGCCGTCCGTGCCATGGTTTGGCTCCACCTTGGCTACTGCGCCACCATACACCTGCGGCTGCCCATCATCCAGATCATCCGATTGGCTGAGACCTTGGCTCGGGATTGCTTGACCACCTGCTGGAGCAGGCGCACCCTCCTTCGGAGTCTCAGCTTTGGAGGCGGCCATGCATGCGCCAGAGGATGATGTCACCCTGGTCCGCCGCTGGTTCCAGCGCCTGCAACTGTGCGTGCAGACGGTGGATTACATTGGCTCGCGTCCGCTCTTTGTCGAGGACATGATCACCTTTGGCACCTACACAGCCTTCACCATCGGGCGAGACGCGACCGAGACCGAGCAGTGGCGGCATATCTGGGGTCAGATCGACCAGTTCCGATGGCGGCTTGATGATCTGCGCACCATCCTCTCCGCGGATCGGCTCACGGCAGTGGCCATGGCGGTGTTCGAGTCCACCGGCTATACCGAAGACGGCAAGCCCTTTGACCGCCCTGGACGCGCCACGGTTGTGTTTGGGCGAGGGGCTGTCGGGGAGGAGTGGGTGGCCCAGCATACCCATGTCTCGCTGTTCCCCGGCACCCCAACGCGGTCGTTTGGCACCAAGCGGGTGAGCCCACCCGCCCTATGAGCGCCAACACGGCGACCCGACCAGAGGAGAGCGGCTAGTCTTGCACTATACTGCTAAGGGAGGTCTCTCATGAGTGAGCGAACCTACAACGTGCTGTTCCTCTGCACCGGCAACTCGGCCCGGTCGATCCTCCCGGAAGGCATCCTGCGCCAGGACGGCGAGGGCCGCTTCCAGGCATACTCGGCGGGCAGTCAGCCCAAAGGCAGCGTGAACCCCCTCGCACTGAAGGTGCTGGGAGCCCATGGCTATCCCACACACGGTTACCGCTCGAAAAGCTGGGACGAGTACGCCGAGCCGCATGCCCCTGTGATGGACTTCGTGATCACCGTCTGCGACAGCGCTGCCGGGGAGGCTTGTCCGCTCTGGCCGGGGCATCCCTCGATTGTCCACTGGAGCATCGACGATCCGGCAGCCGTCTCAGGTTCTGACGAGGACCGGGAGCAAGCCTTTGGACGGGCCTTTCAGGTGCTGAAGACCCGGATCAGCACGTTCGTCCACCTGCCGCTGGCGAGCCTGGACCAGTTCACGATGGGCACCCGGCCTCGCGCCATCGGCCACACGGAGGGGGCAGGCACGGTGTCAGAAGACGGGACGCCTCGGGGATAGCCACATCTATCGGTATGGCTGGGCAGCTTCCTAGAGCGGCTCCGCTGTCACGCCTGGATCGGCAGGGGTGTGAAGGGCGAGCGCTCAACCACCTGGACCTTGGCCATCGCGCCTACGGAGCGCAAGCCGTCGAGAACTCTCTTCATGGGCTCAGAAGCGACTGCCTTACGGGCCTCCTCCTGGGTGCGGAACTCCAGCATGGTAAAGGTGTCCGGACTGGCCGCATCAGCCGTGCGATAGGCCACAAACGACACAGCCCCAGGCGCTTGCAGAAGCTGGCTGATCCAGTCCCGGACGTGCCGGTTGTAGTCGTTCCAGTTCTGTCGGTCGGTGGGGCGGTCATACTGCAACATGATGTAGGCCATGACGACCTCCGCATCGGCGGCCACACCCACAGCATAGGGGGCCAACCCAAACCGCTCGATTCCTCGCCCCGATGATGGAGACGGTAAGCACGCCTGCGATCAGCACGAGCGCCATCAGTGCCTGAAGCCCGTCACATGTATCCCAAGATGACGGCCCCGCAGAACACGAACGCCAGAGCCGCCACAACGAGCACTTCGTTTTCGTAGGAGAGATAGAGCCTGATCTTCTGAAGCATGATAGCCTCCCAACTCCGTGCAAGTATACGCTCGCTGGAAGCCGACGCATACGCGTGCCGTCACGGTAAAAGATCAAACACGCCGTCTAAGAAGGATGGGGCTAGCTATTCCCTCCTATAGACCGAGTTGCGGTAACCAAACGGACGTGAGCCTTCAGAGGTGAATGCTGCCCAGGAAATAAGAACGAGGCATCCTCCTGGAGCAAGTTGCGTGGACCGAGGATTGTCGGACTGGAACCTGAGCCGTTATGGCTGGTTGTCATTGAGGATTAATGCCGGTGGATGCCTCTTGGGGCGTCTGAAGGAGGGCAGATGCGTCAGGTGTCTTCTAAGATGCTCGCGGGCCTCGGTTCTCTGGCAACCTCATCTTCGCTGGCTCTCGCCCAGACGACGGCTCCGGGGACACCACCAGGGGATGCGGCGGCGACACCTGCGGGCGGGATCGCTGACTGGTGGTGGGTGATTGTACTCGTGATTGTGGTTGCCGTTGCGATCTGGTACTTCACCCGCAAGCGGACAACCCTTTAGAACCGACTAGGCCGTGAGTAGAAGGCTCTCACCTTGCCCTGTTTAGTCTCTGCGGACGTGGGCCTAGAACGGACGCCACGTCCTCCAGCGCTAGCGGAGCCACACCGGCCTGAGGCTGCGCGCGTATCGGGCCAGGAGTACAAGCGGGCAGCAAAACAGCGAACAGGAACAGCACCCACATCATGCTGGAGCGCAGCATTGCGACCTCCTACCAGTTCAGCCCCGTACTTCAGCCGGTCTACGGCAGGGGCGGATCAGTGCGCAGGAACCGCCGTGAGGAACATGGCGGCTGCCAGCGTGACAGCGACGCAGGCCATGCCCCAAGCAATCATGGCTCCCGTTACTCCGTGAGCGCGAGAAGGGAAGCTGGTGAACATCGTTCTCCTCCTGCTGCTTTGGCGTCACGCCGTACAGGGCCGGGAGGGACACAAACGGAGCCCTGCCTCACTGATGCGGCTCCTGAGGCCGCTCCCGGTCTGCCGTTCGTGGATGTCCGCTACGCTGAGGCCCGTCCAGATGCCGCAGCGATCATCGCGGCTAAGCTCCAAGGTGGTTCCATGCTTGAACCTCCTTTCGAAGAACTACACCGGTTGTTTTGGGACCAGCGTACTGCTGCTGAGCAGCAGCAGAATCGTCCTCCCCTCAGGGTCTTCCGTCAAGCAAAACCGGCAGGATAGAAGCCCATTGGCAAGGTCCGGTCGGGGCTGAACTCTGCGCCTGATCATCGAAGAGCCTAGTGACCATGTGCGCCGGGTGAAAGCGGCCTTTCACAATGCCGCGCTGGGTGTAGAATCGACCCATCACGCGATGCTGGGAGGTTTCTGATGCTACAGTCCACAACAGGCGGCTCAGCGGCACCGGAGCAGGTTTCCCTGGATAATCTAGCTCCAGACCTGTTAGCGGCTCTGGCGGCGCTCGCCACCGTGGAGACCCGCTACCGGACCAAGCGGGAGGCTCTCTATCAGGTATCCGGCCCTGACACTTTGAAGCAGCGCTTCGCCGACCAACTGGAAGCTCGGCATCGGCAAGAGCGTGAAGCTGTGATTCAGCGTCTGGTCGAGCTTCACTATAGCTTGACCGTGACTGCCAGGGTCCGTGACCCTGACCTCAGGCACTGACCAGAAAGTCAGGGTGGCGCAAGGTTAGGGGCCGACGCAGGCGCGGAACTCGTCTGATGTCGGTCCGGTTGATTCAGTAGTCCTTGTCTGCGCAGGAGGGTTGATCATGACCCAAACAGCAGCAACACCCGACACAACCCCCTCCCATCCTCTCATCGAAAGCAATCGGGTGGAGGGAACGCCCGTCTACGATCCGCGCGACAAACGGATTGGCGCGATCCACCATCTGGTGATCGAGAAGGTGAGCGGACGGGTGGTCTACGCGGTAATGAGCTTTGGCGGCTTCCTTGGGATCGGGGCTCACACCCATACGATCCCGTGGGAGAAGCTCACATATGACACCCAGCTTGGCGGCTATCGAACCGACATTACCCAAGAGCAGCTAACCGGTGCTCCTGTAACCTACGAGGATGAAGCCATCTGGCGGGATCGCAAGCGTGAGCAGGCCATTCACGACCACTGGAAGGTGCCGCCTTACTATGGGTTCTGAGGGAAGTGGAGGAGCGCGCTCCAACGTGGTGAGCTATGGCCCAGGCTTCAAGGATAGCAGACCATCGCGCCAACCGGCTCCTGGCTGCCTTAGAGCCTGAGGATTTCGCCAGCCTTGAGCCGCACCTTGAGATCGTGGACCTGCAAAAAGGTCAGGTTCTCTATGAAGCGGGCGATACCATCCGCTACACCTACTTCCCTCACGACACAGTGGTGTCCCTAGTCAATGTTCTAGAGGATGGGGGCTCCGTTGAGGTGGCGGTGTTCGGGCGTGAAGCCCTGTTTGGCCTGATCAGCGCCCTATATACCCGTGAGTCCTTTGGGCGCTACATCGTGCACCTTCCTGGTACGGCCTCGCGCATTGAGATTGACCGGGTGCAGGAAGTCGTCAACGAGCGTCCACGTATTCGGCTCCTGCTGCACCGCTTCACCGAAGCGCTGCTGGCGCAGACCTTCCAGACTGTCGCCTGCAACGCCGTTCATGCTGTCGAAGCTCGCTGCTGCCGCTGGATACTGAGCACGCAGGATCGGGTGGACCAGGACACCCTGCCGCTCACGCATGAGTTTCTGGCCGAGATGCTTGGCGTTCAGCGCCCATCGGTGAGTGTGGTCTTGCGCACGCTGCAAACGGCGGGTCTAATCCGTCAGGGCCGAGGGCTCATCGCGGTCGTGGACCGTGCTGGTCTGGAAGAAGCCGCCTGCGAGTGCTACGGCAAGATCAGGCGCAGTTTCGAACGCCTTTTACCGCACACCTACACCTAGTGCTTTACCCGCAGACCAGTGCCACGCTTTGGCAGCGCCGTACGGATGCGCCTGCAAAAACCAACATAGATTAGTAATTGTTGCCGTTCTGTCAGGTTTCAGACTGACGTGAGCCATCTCCCTGAGTACCCCTTCCTGCAATCTGCATAAAGATACAGGGAAGGAAAGCCATGACCGACAATCAGTATCCACCACATTCCCGCAGACAGGCACCGTCGCCGAGGATGTATTCTCCTGCGCTCCAACCCTTGCTCCAGTCACTTCTCTCTACCTTGGCCGACATTGACTTGGCCTACGACCGTGAGCGCGAGAAACTCAGCGAAAGCATGAAAGACCCAAACCTGCGAACGCGGGCGTTGGAAAAGCTCAAACAGCACCATCACGAGCGGCGCGAGCCTTACCTCCAGCAACTCGCCATGCTGCAAGACCGCATCCAGAGAGGATGGCATTAGGCTCCTGATCATCCGGCACCGGGAGATGGAGCAATGACCGATGAGGAGAGCCGCAGCCCATCGGTCAGAGCTTCCGAGTTCAGCTGCGGCACCTGTGGGCCAGTCTCGTCGGTTTGCTCGTGGGCGGCGCGATGCCATCGTCGGAGGGGAGAAGGATTATTCAGACCACGCTCCTGCCTTACAAGCTGAACGGTGACGACAGGTCTCGCCGCCGCTGATGAACCTGAGCCCGTGTCTGGGAATCTTGCGCAACGCATGCACGGCTGCGAGACTATACCATGCCGATTGACGGTCTCGATCACCTGCTTTGGTTTGGTGCCATTCTATTCGGCGGGGCGTCGTTCACCACCCTCGCTGTTGCGAGCTATGCTCGGAGACGGTTTCGCACCTGTCTGCACGCGCCGCTCACCCGCTCCTCAGGCGACAGGAGTGAGATGTGGGAGGAGATGTTCACCTTCTGCCAGATGAGTGGACTCGCGTTTGCGGGAGTCTCGATCCTCTGCACTGTTCTGACGCGCATGGTCTAGTCCACAGGCTGGAAGCGGACTGGCTGGTGCCGAAGCCCAGAAGATCGATCTCGCCCGCTCAGCGTCCCTGTTGGTACGAGGTTGCCAGAACGTCAGCCTTGCGGGAGCTTTGTCTACGATGAGCCGGGTGATGATCCAATGCGGCAGGCACAGCACCGGTATCCTGTCTATTGCTCCCGAGGGCTCCAGCAAGGTTCATCGCGGCTCGAAGGAGCAGCTTACGCATCTGCCTCTGTTCCTCTGCATCAAGGCCCGCCACCATGTCGCTCTCCACCTCATCCCAGAGCGTCTGGATGCGAGCGACAGCCATCCGGCCTTTCCGGGTCAGCCTGACCCTGACGGTCCGCGCATCAATCGGGTTGCAAGAGCGTGCCACAAGGCCAAGAGCGGCAAGCCGTGTCACCGTTTTGGAGGCGGTTGGGGTGCGGACCCGCAGGATGCCCGCGAGTTCCCCCATGCTGACTTCATCGTAACTTGAAAGGACCTGAAGCGCCTGCTCCTGCCCGGCAAACAGGCCCATGCCAGCCAGCTTTTCGTTCAGGTAAAAGCGATGCAGCCGGGCCGCTTGCGCCAGAGCCCAGCCAAGGCTGTCTTCACTGGGGTGCTGGATGCGTTCGTTCAGGGGGCTCATGGCAGGGTCGCTCAATGCTTTTTCATAGCTGATTGGCGCGCCTTCAACGGGAGCGGCTTACTCGGCAATAGTTTGAGCCCGAGCCACTTTGAATGCAATACGATGAACCTGCGCAATTACGCGGCTACAGCCTAGCTTGGCAGTAAGGAGAATGATACTTTGGCACGATGAGCCGTGTCTGTTCTGGATGAGGCACTTGCAAATCACAGATCGGAGCGGCTAGAAGAGCCCTCCCTAGAAAAGAGGCCGCCCTTGCGAGCGGCCCGAAGTTTAGGGAGGAAACACCCAAGAAGGGCAGCAGCACCGCAACGCCAATTGCCGTGCTGCACTGCACAATTTAAGCCTTGCCTAAACAATGGCAAGATCAAATAGGCAGCCATAGCTGCCTATTCTCGTTGCTGCTGGCCTGCGGAATCCACATGGCAGTTTATGGTGGCCTCCCCAAGAACAGTGTGCGCGTCCTCACACCACGTGCTCGAAGAATGCCCGAACCCTCTGCGTGTGCAGTGGAAAGGCGGTTTCGACCGGCTCATGAACGACCAGCACCTCCAAGACCTCAGCATCGTGGACGAACGCTCCTTCATGTTCGACGGGAGGGCTCTGGCAGAAGATCAGATTGAGCCGCCGATCCGGTGTGGTCTCGACCGTCACGATCCGCAGGGCTTCAGGGGTGATGACGACACCGGTTTCCTCCAGCACCTCCCGCGCACCAGCTTCCTGCCACGTCTGGCCGAGCATCTGGTAACCACCCGGAAGCGCGAGCTTGCCATATCCTTCACCTGGAAGGGCGCGACGGATCATCAGCAGACCATTCCGGAGGGGCACCAGCACGACAACGACCGTAGGTGTATTCCGGTAGCGAGCCATCCCGATCCTTTGTGCTCTACTTTCTGCCACCCTTGATTACCATGAGCTTGCGCATCACTGAGGAGGGTCAGAGAGGAGGCCGCTCAAGGTTTGAAAGGGCGAGCTTTGCACCTCCATACTATTTTCTCCAACATTCGACAGTCGGACGTTTGAGGCACGTCGCGGCTCTATCCCTTCAAAGCATTTGACGAATGTTTGATCATAAGACGCTCTGGGAGGAGAACTTCCCCCCACGTCCCCACCTCAATAACTCTTAGCTATGCGGCCTCGGGCGTGGGTGAGCGCAAAGCCAAGAATCAATGGAGTAGACTTTGAAACATCACGGAAGGACCCAGTTCCGCCTAGCAGCAAAAAGGCTAGGAATCCTTCAGGTTGAATTTCGCCTCACGGCTGCGGGCCAGCAAATGATGATCAGTCTTCCGGCAGCGGGAAGTCGCTCTCATGGCAGCTTAGCTCCGTGCCCCTGAGTACCCCATCACTCGGCTGAATCCGATACTTGCCTGCTGGTGCGAGGTAGGATTTTGCCCAGGCTTTGACTTTCTCGACCGGCCACGACGAGATCAACGAAAGCTGGACACCGGGTGATGTTCCAGGACCACGCCAGTAGTAGCCTGGGTGTAATGCCCTGATCAATTCATCCTCTTCGTAAGCACAGACGCCGCCTACTGGCATCCCGCTAACAGAGAAGCGCCCCTTCAAGCTCCAGCATGAAATACTGTCGTACCCTTTCTGCTCGGACGGCCTGATTAGCTTAGATTGGACGAGCGCCACCAGGGTCGGGGTCGGGTTTGGAGGCTTGCGCCAGCAAGAAAGCTCCCGCGTGATATGCTCCTCAAGTATCTCCTTTGTCAGAGGCGCACCCATCACATGAAGGGTGCTTAATGTAAGTGCGAGAGCAGAAAGGATAAATCTCATAGAATGTCGCTCGTAAAACGGGTCCGAGTAGACCCCTCGGCTGCTGTGAAGTTGCTAACACTCGCTTGTTATACAATCAAATCACGGTGATGGTTGAACGCATCAGGTTGCAAGGACCCAGTTCTTAAGGTCCACGGCCTATATGCGGGTACACGGAACTACCATGAATTTCAGACTGATGCGCCACACAAAGTGAATCTTAATTGCGGCTCTCTGCTCCCTCTCGATAAGCCTACCACCATTCAGGTCCGACCTCTGAGATCGACAAAAGACCTGTCGGTGCATGCTCAATATGTACGCACATTTGACAGGACTCATTCATCCCACGCGTCGGTTGGGATGTTGCCCCAATTGCCCCGCGTCTGTTGTTTCAAATACTTCCTTATGGACAGGCTTCCAAGAGCACCTGTTGTGTCTGCTGAGCCATACGCTTGCGGACTCTGTTGAGGCAGTTTAGATGATGGCCGCATGTCTTCCCCGACCATTCTTCGCGCTCGACTGGCACAGAGACCGGCAGTCCATGTTCTGTGTGACCGCGTTTTCCTCCAATACCCGATTCACCTACCCCATGTCGTTGTAGCTCCACTCAGTGCGCTACAGATGGAGACTGAGGCCCAGGTGACTGCTCAGTACGTTTTCGAGGTCGTTAAGGGCCACGTTGAAGCCGCTGGGATCGACCAACTTGCCCAGCAGGGCCAGCAGGGCCAGCAGGGCCAGCAGGCACGCCCGGCAGCGGTGATCGCCTGCTTCAATATGGGTGGGAGAACCCCACAGCAACTTGAAGCAGAAGCACTTCGGCGCGTTGACGCCCTGCGGCAGGTGATCTCTTGGGCAACGGGGAACGAGACGGGACCCTTCGCAATCGTAACTGCGACACCGGATGGAACGTATTTCCGGCTGCTTCCTCCACCCGTCTCTCAGCGCCATCGCCTTGGGCCGGAAAGCCAATCCGACTTCACAGCGCGTTTGGCACACATCCTCGAATTGGCCGAGCAGAACGAGCGTTTCGCATTCGCTCTCTCAATGCTCCACGATGCAACGCGGGAGCGAAACCCGCAGTTTAAAGTCGCCCGTCTCTTCGCGTGTCTTGAAGCCTTGGCCTACAAGCTCAAATCAGCGGACAGACCTTCGAGGCGGGCTGTGACTTTCATGCTTGGGCTTGACGAGGGAGGGACTTCGCAAGTCGCTTTCGACGGGAAGAGCGTGCGGTACGATGCCATTGAACTCGCGCGTCTTCTGCGGGATAAGTTGTTCCATGGTGCGCCCATTGAGGAGAAAGACCACAAAGGAGTTCCAGTGGAAGCCTTCCAACTCCTGCGGTCTCGTCCAGACCAGATCATTAGTGAGTTGCGCTCGCATTGTGAGCTTGAGATTGGGAGGTGGGCCATCGACACGTCGATAGCTCGGGCCGTCGCCGAGGGTCGCGCTTCTCCCCTACCAGTGGGGCATCCCGCGATCACGACAGGGGGAGGAGCATTACGCACCCAAGCAGCCGTTTCCTGAAAGGCGCATTAGAGCGCCGCCCTGAACCTCGGTGGAACCGGCAGGGCTTCTCATCCCCTGTTGACTCTTGAGTGCATTCCCACAGCGGGTGATGTGGTTCGCCGCTCGTTGCTGCATATTTTGTATGTTACGACAAGAACCATCTACGTCCTGCTCACAGAACCGGCATTTGATCGCAGCCTCCATCCCTTCATGTGTATGAGGCCAACGGAGGCTAACCTGCGGTTCCTTCCAAGCTCAACTCACGGACCGGCCTGAGTGAGGTTGGCTGTCCTCAGTCCTTCCGACCCTGGATAACTGTGAGCCTGCACATCATCGGCGGGATGTCAGGGGAAGGAGGCTTCTCTAGGTGCATGGAGTGGGGCCTGTACCTCTATCATTCTCATCTTCCTGATCGTTCAACGGTTGAACGTTTTGCGGCACGGTCACGAACCATCCATCCTCGTCAAATTTGACGAATGGCGTCTCGCTCACTCCCCTCCTCATCTCTCACGCCCATCCTCCACATTCCCCCGTGTCCGCAAAGTCTTCAGTTTCTGGACAGCAGCATCGAGCACGGGAATTCAAAGCGTTTGACGTGCAGGAAGTCCGTGCAAAAATTC
Source organism: Microvirga aerophila (assembly GCF_003332305.1). GTDB lineage: Bacteria > Pseudomonadota > Alphaproteobacteria > Rhizobiales > Beijerinckiaceae > Microvirga > Microvirga aerophila. Next base: position 21,254 of record NZ_QOIO01000054.1, read on the forward strand.
TGAAGGTCTGCACGGGGGTTTTTGCACGATGGCTGGTCGGAGCTACGCATACTCAAGGACAAGCACGAGTTCTCAAGATTGGGCGATCCAACTGGATGCTCTCGTGAAGGCCGGTGTCGATGATCGAGATATCGATTTGGAGAAGGCATCGGGCGTGAAGCGGGATCGCACCGAACTTCGCCGCGTTCTTGATCTGCTTCGTCCAGATGATCGTCTTTATATATATGCGCTTGATCGTCTGGCCCGTTCTCAGCTTCACCTTCTCCAAATCGTCGAAGAGATTGAAGCCAAAGGCGCAAAGCTCGTCTCTCTGCGCGAAAGCATCGACACGTCTTCACCTGTGGGCCGATTTTTTCTGGGTGTTTTGGGAAGCCTTGCTTCGATGGAACGAGAACTCATCCTGGAGCGAACCAAGGCAGGTATCGCGCTTGCCCGCCAACGTCAGGTCAGATTCGGCAGACCCCCGAAGCTCACGTCCGCGATGATCAGGCAGGTAATGCTCGCCCATGATGATCCGAACACCACCGTGCCTGAGACCTGTCGTGTCCTCGGGATCAGCAAGAGCAGCTATTATGCAGCCTTGAGAGCAGGACAGCGGGAGGCGCTCAAAGAGCCTGATGCCGCGTGAAGCAGCCTGGAGGCAAGCACCTCCAGGCCACGCATGATCATGTGGCGAGCCTGATGACCGCCGTGCCCATCCGCTTCTTCATCTCAGCCCTTGTGCACGACCTGTGAAGGAGGAGGGCAATACATCACTCGATGACGCCGAAGCTGGAGCAACTAAGTCTCCAAGCCCCTGTACGGCTAGCTCCGTCATGAAGGCTTCGAGCGCAGACGCACTCTTGCATTTGAAGACTACTGGCGTTTCGTAATCTTCAATATCGCTCAAGAGGAAGTTACCGCTCCCGACTGTGTTGAGGGCAGCGGCTAACGCTGTAAGCCAAATTCTCGCGCTCCCTTCAATCTTATATTCGTTGAAGCTAGGGATGTCTAATATTACGGTGTGAGTAAACATTTTCAAAATAATCCATTGGTGAATAAAGCCAAACTCTTGGCATAGTCACCTTACGAAAGGTGCCTTCGAGGCTGCAATATTTAAATGTATGCTTCACGTGCGATCTTGAAGGCTATCATAAGCGCAGTCGAATCACGCTATGGACGGACCGTGACGGCGTCCTATAAGCGGACATCGGCTCGGAGCTTCTGCTGGGCGACCGTCTATCCGCGCGGGCCACATCTAGTTTCCGCCGTTCTCTTGCAACATCCGACAGTCGGATGTTTGAGCCACAGTCGCGGCACCATCCCCGTCAAACCATGTGACGAATGTCTGATCACCAGGGCTCCTGATTAGGCAGATCATCATGGTCGAAGAGCTTCGGGTGGTGGCATCTTCGGGGGACGCCCCGGTCCCCGGTAGGTTCCGGCATCCTTCTTCGCCTCGACAAGGCGATCCCGCCTGCGCTGCTGCCGCTCCGCAGCGTCCGCCTTCTTCTGGGCCTCACGTTCCTCACGACCCCGTGGGTCTTCCGGCTCGGAAGATGGTCGCCCACGACCAGGGCGATGCGTGTCGAGCAATCCGGCTTCCTCAACGGGCACGAGTTCAACCGTGCCGAACCCGTGCTCCGTCAGATACTCGGCCAGAGCCTGGGCCTGATACAGGTCATAGAGATAGATATGATAATCCTCGTCCGCGTCCGGATTCCGTAAATCTCCCCGGCACACGAACTGGGCAATGTCCTCGATCTCACGGGCGCGCTCGATGTCCTCCCGGCTGAGCCCGAATAGGTCGATCAGAGGAGCATCGGACAGGAGTGCCTTGCTGCTGTAGATGTACGCACAGGACGTATGATGCATCAGATTATTGGTGCCCTCGGTCTTGGGAGATACTTTCTCCCCGGAGAGCCGTCCATGGAAGTAGTCGGTGACCACCTCGTTGCCTGACCAGTAGCCAAGCAGCACCGTCTCCAGAGATCGGCCTACCTGTAAGAGACAGTCACGCCCTTTGTCCTTCCAGAAGGTGCTTGATCCACGATGGCCTCGTGTGAAGTAGTGGATGAAGATGCGCCGGGGCTGTCGAGTTCGACCAGGAACGTGAACCTCCTCGATCTTGATCTGTCCTGGATACAAAGCCTCCGTAACCTTGGCGAGAATGCTGTGGTGATAGCTCGCCCCGGCAATCGTCACACTCTCGGCAGTCCGAAGTTCGAGCGGCGTCCATGCCGACCACCATTGTAGCTTGCGTCCGCGCTGGCGCAGATCAGCCCAATCCTGAACATCCACATAAACGCCCTGCGTGGTCCGAGCCCGTTTGTCGAGCACCACCAGCTTCTGCACAACACTATCCCGCAGAACCGAGCGTGTTCCAGGCGCGTCATCCCAGACCTTGAGCTTCGACGAGTTGGTGCCTGGAACGGGATCGAGATCATAGCTCTGCTCGAAGTAGACGGCTCCAGCCTCGGCCCCGACTTTGTCCGTCACAACAGCCAGCGGCATCTCGTCGATCTTGACGTGCCATCCGGTCAGATCACCGAGATCGGCACTCATCATTCCCTCATGGGTGATGAGTAGGATGACATGCTCGTCGTCCTGATACTCCTCGATAGCTTCGCTGATCTGTCGGGCGACAGGGGCAGACCGCGACAGACCGCCATGGATTATGCGCAGGACCGGGGCCGTGGATGAAGCTGCGATCATGCGCTTCAGGTCACGCTCGCGCTCCTCGATCAGGTCGATGCGCGGAGATGAAAAAATGTAACGACCTGGATGATCAATCAGTTCGTTAAGCAATACCCATGTCTTCCCGCAACCGGGAGGACCAGAAAGAATTCTAATCTTCATAAAAATGGCTCTATAGGTGGAGATCCAAATATAATCACGTCACGTACCTATATCTATATTATTTTAGTGTGACGTAATTTTTGGATTGGCGAGGGGAAGGGAGAGTAAGTCGAGGACCGAGGCCGCTGCCGAGGACCGGAGACTTAACTTCTCCTTTCTCCTCGACTTTGGGGCTGACGCGGAAGCGGCTGCCCCAACGCCCTTGGGCTTTGAGGTTCAGTTAGAAATATTGATCCAAGCGCTAAAAGCGCCCCCGAGCCCTCGCACCTTCGGCGCTCAGGTCTCGACGGCGTGCTGAGGCATCCTGCTGTCGGGCGACGAGCGCCGCTCGGCAGCACACCTCAGCTTCCTTCGATCTCGTCTCGGACACGAACTTCTCTGGTGATGGGCGGCGTAGCCGCCCATGAAAGCACGTGAACGACCGAATTGTGGAGCCGTAGGGCGCGGGAGTGCACGTTCTTGTTACAAAAGCTCGCTGATGCGTTCAGGCACGAAACAGAAGCATTTCTCATTGTGCGCGCAGATCACTTGTCGGAACGTTGAGTTGTGGTACCGATCTCGTAGATTCAAACTAAGGATCGGTAACCACGCGGTGGGTAAGGACGTTCTTGTTTATGCCTTGCTGGCGGTAAGGTAAGGAAGACGACGCTTAATTTTGGTCACGGCATCGTCGTGGCCCGTTGCTTCGATTCTATCGAAATGAGAACCGCCATTCTCGTCGTAGAAGAGGATGCCATGCGCTGCATCGTGATGCTTCACGAGGGCATGGGCGTAGCCTGATGCGGTGTACGAATCCCCTGCTTTGATGGCATTCACGCAGTACCTTGAGAGCAGTGTGTGCAGCAAGAACGTGATGCTGATGTCGGCTAAGGGTAGCGACGGCTCTTCTTGCAACTGCTCTGCCGCCTCGCGTGCCTGCCGCATCGCGGTCGGCAACCAAACCCGCATATCATCATCAAAGTCGAGGTCGAGCATATTCTGGTACGGCCTATCATTACCGGACCACTGAATGGAAACACCAAAGACGCCGTGAAATGGCATGTTTTACCTCAAAAAGTTAACTAATTGTCGATATCCTCGCTGGTTCATTCCAGCGAGTGAACGTGGCCTTCATAATGAGGCGTGGTGCAGGATGTTAAGCCGTTCGGTGCATTATAGATCGATAATCGGTGCGCTAGATCGGTGTTTATGGTGCAGAAGTGGGAGGAGCGCGAGTGATAGAGTTACCTGGACAGTTCCAGAGATGGCGGGAATTGCACAATCTGACGCAAAGCCAAGCGGCTGAGCGGCTGGGCGTCAGCAAGCGCAGTATCGCGACATATGAGAGCACCGGTCCGATACCGAAGACGGTTGCACTTGCCTGCGAGGCGATCACAAATGAGGCCCAAGAGGTCTTCGAAAAGCTCCTGAAAACTCAACATCCGAAACTCGGGGAGAATGTGCTCGTTCTGCCGTTTACGATCCACCGAGCGGCTCCGTATGCGGAGGTGGTCGGGATTAACTTAACGCCAGAGGTGCAGGAGTGGGCGCACGAAAACGATATCACAACACGATTCTCGATGCGAACGGTAATAACACCGGAGATGCGGCGGCGAGAAATTGCTGTCATGACCTTCGACAGCACTGAGCAGGCCGTCTACTTCAAGCTTCGGTGGTGCTGAGGAGCCTTCCTTCTCCTATAAGGGAAGCCCTGTCATTCTCACCACACTTTATATTGTCGAGCAGGAGAGACGGGTTACCCTGTCAAGGCCAGTAACTGTGCTTGATGGTCAACGACGGTCTGCCAGCCGACATTGAGAACATTGTGATCCCGTCAATTCAGCCACCCCGCCTAGGAATGAGTCGAGCCGCTGTTGTCAATCGATACATAACAGCTTGCCGACGTTGGCAACGTGGAGCATCTGCGCCAGCTTATATTCGCTGTTTGGAGGGAACACAGGCAGAGCGACTGTTCATCGGTTAGTGTGAAACAGCAAATTTTGGCGATACCCTCTTTCAGTCGGTGTCGATGCCCCTGAGATGATCGCATGGTGCATAGCTCAGGCCCAACATCAATTGGGATGCCTTTTCACCTGACGGCGCATCGCCACCACTGACCCAGAATTCGCTACGATTGGTCCCCATCAGAAAAATATTGCGGTCTCGAATCGCAGTTCGCTACCGTTCTAATCGTACCCGGCGATGACCACCAATTTTCGAGGGCGTTGTCGGCATCTACTAGGGTTGGCCGGTTCTGTGCTGGGCTATCCCTGCAACACTACTTTTTTGAACAAACTGTTTTTCAGGTATTAATTTATGACGATCAGCAAGAAGGCCATTCAATTGCCAACGGGTATTCCTCCGATTGGTGTCTCAGAATCTGAAGCTGCCAAAGCTTGGGGGATTTCTCCGAGTGCATTCATCAAGCTTGACTCGAAGCTCAAACCTCGGGCGCGGCGTCTCGGCGAGCGTAAAGTCTATTCGTGGATCGAGCTTCAAGACGAGTTTATGAAGCTGCCCCTGTGGGATGACGACGAGGAGACAGACACCAAGGATGAGTGGAGCGTCAACTAATGTTCACGGTAGCAAAATCTTTGAATGCTGGCTCGGTCCGGAAAGGCCCTAAGGCAACCGCGAGCGGGTGGCCATACGTTTACAATCTGCCAAATCGCCATGGCCGAACCCGTTGGTATTTCTGGTTTGGACAGAAGGGACAACGCCAGTATCGTGTCATGGACGATGCCATTCATGGAAGGGAATTCCAGGCTGCTTATGCTCGCTTCTTGGCAGGCTTACACCCATATCCTGATCAGGAGATCGTCGAGAAAGCTGAGGCCAAGACGGCTATGGCGGGGCAGCCCGTTGCCGCAGAGCCCAAGATGCCACTCACCGAATTCTTGCATGGTTCATGGGGCTGGCTTTGCCTCGAACACATGAAGACGGACGCGTTCAAGAAGCAGACAAACGGGCGTGCAATCGAGGGCCAGCTTCGCTGGACTTGGAACCAACCGGTCAAGAGCACAAATCCAGAAGGTCGTAAGTACGGCGAGATGCCGGTAGAGCGCTTCGACACCGAGGTAATCCAGACCCTTGTGGATCGAAAGGTCAGAACAGCGGAAATCGAGGAGTCGAATGCTCGGACAGGTAGGCTGAAGAAGGTATCCAAGACAACTGGCGGTCCTCAGAAGAACAACCTGATCAAATGGATCAGAAGTGTCCTCAAGCTCGCTATCAAGAAGAAGCTCGTGAAGGTCAACTATGCTCTTTTCGTTGAGAAGGAGGAGGTTAAGGGCAGCGGTTACAAGATGTGGACGGACGAGATGTGGGATCGCATGGTTGCTCATTACCCGCTCTGCACAAAGCAACGCCTGACATTCGACCTTGCTGGCTATACGGCGCAACGCCGAGGCGACGTTTACTTGCTGGGGTGGGATCAGTTCATCTCATCTGAAGAGGGGCTTCCGCACGGATCGTTGCGAGTGGAGCAGGAGAAGGGCGATGACGGCGAGCCCTATGTCGCCCATATTCCAATCTTGGATGAACTTCACGGGAGCTTGGAAGCGGCGAAGGTCGCGGGAATCCTTGGCTCGAAGTTCTTCATTCGGCAGGACCATAAGGACGAGCCTTACGTGAAGGAGAGCTTTGGCAACAGTGTTCGTAAATGGCTCAACGCGGCAGGAATCCCGAATGGGTATAGCCTGCACGGACTGCGGAAGCTGTGCGTGTGCCGTCTGATTGAGCGTGGTTGCGATCCGCATGATGTGATGGCGGTCACTGGTCATCAGACCCTCAAAGAGATCGACCGCTACGCCAAAGCTTACTTTCGCGAGAAGAAGAAGATCGATGTCTATGCGAAGTGGAGGGCTGGTGCAGCCAAGGCTGGAGCTAACACAGCCGTCCCGAAGGTCGCTTGAGCCGACTTGTTCATCCCTGATTCAAAGCCGCCTTTGGACGGCTTTTTCATTGCTGTGAGAGAGAACGATCCTCGAACCTTGGAGGCTTAGGAGAGAGAACGGAAAGTGCCTGCTTTTAAGCACCCCAAATTAAGCACCCTGCCTTTTCAGCCCCTCTAGGGAGCTAAATTACTCAACTTAAACAACAATTTCGGCGAATGGTGCCCAGGAGAGGGCGTTAATGATCGAGTCTTTCCAAGCAGTTAGGTAAACCTGGGGGATGGCTTTCGGCTCGTATTTCCCCGCCCAGTTCCGTGCCCACTCCCCCAGCTTTTCTGGAGCTACGGTCACTCGCGACCTGATTGCTCGACAGGTTTGAGGACACCTACTTCTTATGGAACCATGCCCGGGATGTTCTTTTTTTGTTCGCATAATGACGTGGGGCAGCTATGGTCGAGCGGCTGTCAAGTTTCCCATGGGTAATCGTCCGCGTTGATTGTCCCCTCTGCCCTCAGCGGAAGGGACAATATCGGCTGGCGCGACTTGCAGCGGAGTATGGAGCCGATATCCAGCTTTGCGATCTGCTTGACAGGATCGCCCTCGATTGCCCGAGGAGGCCGCTCCCATGGGAACGGCTTCCGAATGGGTTTGATTCAGGGTCCAAGGCCCGGTTCACGGACCTAGAGGGTACCTATTCCCCTCCCCCGGACCTCCCACCGATGATGCGGAAGCTCACCGTCATCCAGGGTGGCAAAACGTAAGACTGAGGGTGATTGGAATGATCCGCTACAAGAACACACCTATGGTTGTTGTCGTGCTGGTGCCCCTCCGGAATGGTCTGCTGATGATTCGTCGCGCCCTTCCAGGTGGGTACCAGATGCTCGGTCAGACATGGCAGGAGGCCGGTGCGCGGGAGGTGATGGAGGAAACCGGCGTCGTTGTTATTCCTGAAGCCCTGCGGATCGTGACGGTCGAGACCACACCGGATCGGCGGCTCAATTTGATCTTCTGTCAAAGTCCTCCTGTCGAGCACCAGAGCACTTTTGTCCACGATGCTGAGGTCTCGGAGGTACTGGTCGTTCATGAGCCCGTGGAGACCGCGTTCCCACTGCACACTCAAAGGGTGCGGGAGTTCTTCGAACGGGAAGCATAGAGATCGTTCATGCCTTCTCTGGAAGGTTCACGCTCGTTGGCGGGCGATGCGCATTTCCCGTGCCAGAAGCAACTAAAATGGGCAGCCGAAGCTGCCCATTGATCTTGCCCATCGTTCGGGCACGAACTATTTATTGCAGTGCAGCACAACGATTGGCGTCGTGGTGCTGCTGCCCTTCTTGGGCGTTTCCTCCCTAAACTTCGGGCCGCTCGCAAGGGCGGCCTTTTTTCTTGGGTGTTCCGCCTTAGCAATCCCGGTGGGCCGTGCGCAAGTCATGTACCCACATTGATCAAGCAGTTGCGACGAAAGTCTACGGTGTCCCGGTGCAGCGGTCGGTGCCCTTGAAGCACTGATCGGGTCAACTAAGAGCGTCCTGCTCACGCACCCGCTGGTTATCTTTGTCAAACTTGCGCCAGCCGCACTGCCCCTTGCTGGTAGCACTCACCTGCTGGAAGCTGCTGTAATGGGCCACCAAGTGCCCGGACGAGTCATACTCGTCGTGCTCCCAATTCTCTGTTAGCACCGAACCACCCTGGCTGCGGGATCGAACCAAGACAAGATGATGGGTGACTGGTATCTGGAAGATTGCTTCGAAGTTATGCTCTTCACTCAACGATAAGCTTAGTTCGTCTGAGCGTAGCTGCGCCGGATAAGCTTCAGTTTCTGGCTTCATGCTCAGTAGGATGCCTTTTTTGCTGCATCGCAGCAAGAGATATCATTTTTAGTCGAGTGTTTCAGAAACAAAGAAGCCCCTTCAGTCGCCGTGGTTCGAGCGACGGGTACGGGCTCCTCCAGCCACTGGACATTCCCAACATCATCAAGTGGGCTTTAGCTGGGCTTAAGCCCGAGTGAATAGAAATAGGATCGCCCGCACCTGTAGCTCGCGAACATCTGTGCACATCCACGCCCCCTCCTCCCCTGATGATAGTGGTCAAGCAGCAGGTTGCCGCGCATCGCAAATTGCTTGAGCCACTTCCGCAAAGACGGGAAGGCTGCGCTCGATCATTGGCTCAGATGCGGTGAGAGAAATGCGGAAGTGATCTGGAACCCCCATGACACTGCCCGGCATCACGAATACATCACGACCCGCCAGGGCATCCCAGAACCGGCCCCCGTCACCACCAGGACACTTGCAGAACAGGTAGAACGTTCCCTCCGGTCGCAGCACCTCATAGCCAGCCCGCTCCAGAGCCTCCGTCATCCAGGCTCGCTTGGCCGAGAGCGCGTGCATGTCGATGCTGAGCCCCTCCAGGTCAGGCAAGGCGTACTGCATCACCGCATTGGGAAAGCACCATCCCAATGCCATTTGGGCGGCGAACAGACTGCTCTGGAGGGCCTGCTTGTCCGAACTCGGCATCAGCGGTGACAGAGCCAAGTAGCCCAGCCGCTGGCCTGGAGCGAGCAGCACTTTGCCATAGCTGTAGGCCACCACAGTCCAGGGATAGACTGCTGCTGGGCTGGTGAAGTCGTGATTGTCAAAGCGAATGCGGCGGTAGGGCTCATCGGAGAGCAGGAAGATACGCCGCCCGATCCGCTCAGAGGCCCGGTTCAACAGGTCCGCTAAGTCCGTAAGCTGGTCACGGCTGTAGATGCGGCCAGTCGGGTTATGAGGCGTGTTGATGATGACGAGGCGTGTTCTCGGGGAGATTGCCGCCTCGATGGCGGATAGGTCAAGGTCAAACCGGTCACCCCGCAGTCTCACCGTCCTGGGCACCGCGTCTGCTGCCAGCAACATGGGCTCGTAGCAAAACCATGCCGGGAGGGAGAAGATCGCTTCCTCACCCGGATCGAGCAGCAGGCGAAACGCGACAGCAATGGCAGCCATGGCACCATTGGTCAGTGCAATGTCGGCAGGCTCGAAGGACAGCGACAGTTCCTGGCTCAAGCGCTCAGCCATGAATGTCTGCGGCTCGGGCTCGCTCGCCCTGTAGGCGAACCAGTCCTTGTTGTGAGGCACGGCGTAATGCCGGATCGCCTCCACCAGCCCCGGCAAGGGCATCTCGTGCGGATTTCCAAAGGTGAAGTCGCAGATATCAGGATCACCGCGCCTGTCCGCATAGCGGGAGTAGAAGTAGAACTGCCGGATGGGCTCGAAGCTGTATGCCGCAGCCCGCACCCGGTTCGAGGTGATCGACATCGCATCTCTCCTGACTCTGGTCTGCTTTGGCTCCTGCCCCAGTGACGAACGCGCTTCCGTCGAAGGATAGTGTCGAGTTCGGACGGATCGACCTACACACCGCCAACCATCCCTCCCCAAGACTGGCCGAGACGGCGCAAGGTGAACCGTCCTCAGCGAGGACGACGGAGCATGGGGGTGATCGGTGGTGACGTTCCCACCTGGATCGTCCCCATCACCTCGAAGCCATGCTGTTGATACAGCGGGATGTTCTCAGGGTTGGAGGATTCCAGATAGGCAGGAGTTCCTTCCGCGTCACAGGCCCTAAGGGCATGGGTCAGCAGGGCTGAGCCAAAGCCTTTCCGTTGCTGGGCCGGATCGACCCCGATCCACGGCAGATACCAGTGCGGCTCGTGAGGATGATAGCTCCCCATCTGCTCGAATATTCCGCTCAGGTCGCCCTGAACCTTGTCCGAGAGGCCGTCGTGAAGGAGAGCGATCAGAGCGTCCTCGTCGGGCTGCACACCCGGTGGCAGCCATAGCGCAGTGGCCTGAACATCACCAATGAAGTGGGCTGTGCCGCATGCAAAGGCTCTGCCGCCCAAGGCTCTGACAAAATCAGGAAAGTGCCTCAGGTAGCTGTCGGGAGCGGGGTACATCCAGCGATTGGCAGGGTCGGTGCTGAAGGCGAGAACAAGAGCGGCTACCAGCCGAGATTGATCCCTGATTTGTGCCGTTTGAACGTGGAGGTCTGCCCCTGTCGTATCAAGGTTCAAACCAGATGATCTCAGCCTGTTGAGCAAGCTGGTCTGAGTATTGTGCCGAGATGGACTGTCAGGGGTGTTCGGTTGGGCTATTGACATCAGTCCCTCCGTCGAGATCAAACCCGGAAAGATCAACGAAGCTAGGGTAGCAAACAGACGATGGCGGTTGCGTGTGGAAGGACACGTCTCCCTTGTCCTGGATGGCTGACCTTGACGGGACTATAATACAGTCTTGAGGGTAGAGTGATGAGCGCGCGTGGTTCTGACACAGCCGCGACCGTCCTGCTGATGGAGAGCGCGCCTGAGGTTCGCACAGGCATGGCTGCTGTCCTGAACGGGGCAGGGTTCAACGTCATCGAGACGCAGAGCCCACACGAGGCGTGGAGCACCCTTGAAGCGCGCTCTGATGTGCGGGTTCTGCTGGCTGATCTCGATGTGCCCGATGCCACAGACGGCCTGGAGCTTGCCCACAAGGTGCACGACCGCTGGCCCTCCCTCGGACTGGTGATCATATCCTATTACATCCGGCACCTTCGCCCTTCCGACGTTCCTGGTGACGGGTGCTTCCTTCCGCGTCCTCTTCCAGAGGAGACCCTGTTGCAGGAAGTGGCCATGGCAGCGGATCGGATGGCGGCCTGACGGTTGCCTTTGCCGCGATGGGCTGATCCTTGAAGCCTGTGCCAGAGCTTACCACCCGAGCCTTGGTAACCTGCAATTTGTACGGACCGACTGCCTCGTGCATCGGCCATGCTCGACTGGATGGACTCACCCACTGAATGGGTTTTTCCCCTACGTCACCAGCCCCAATATGGCGGCACCTTCCAGTGATCGTGAAGGTCCTGCTCACGCCGCCGATCCCACCACACTCTCTCATCCCCGGAGATCATTGGAGCACCGGTTAGCTGCTCCTGGGTGATGTCGGTGCGATAGCCGCCAAGCTGGGTGTCGTACGTGAGCTTCTCCCACGGGATCGTATGGGTGTGAGCCCCAATCCCAAGGAAGCCGCCAAAGCTCATTTCGGCGTAGACCACCCGTCCGCTCACCTTCTCAATGACGAGATGATGGATCGTGCCGATGCGCTTGCTCTGCCGGTCATAGACGGGCGTGCCCTCAACCCGATTGCTTTCGATGAGAGGATGGGAGGGGATTGTGTCTGGAGTTTCTGCTGCTTGGGTCATGACAAACCCTCCTGCGCAGATAGAAGGACTGTGAATCCAAGGTGATCAGGGTCCAATAAGTTCCATGCGCACACTTACTGCTCCGCAAAAGCGGACGACAGGTAAAGCGCTGTCTCGTCTATGTCCAACCGGGCTGTTTAATTAATGCACGGGATGCAGGTTGCGGAACATCAAAGCAAAAGTTTCGCTTTGGTGAAGCTCGGCCAACTGCTGCACGAGGGGTTCGCGCTCGCGCCGATGCCGCGCCTCCAGCAGATCGAGCAGACGCTCTCGCGCGGCCTCAGGGCCACTCCAGCCCTTGAGGCCCTCACGGTCGCTGTCATAGCGAGCTTCGATGTCGGACAGGGCGGCCAGCATAGTTCGTATCTCTGGGCTAAGGCCGCTGCGGTCAATCTCAACCCGTGCCTCGGGTTCGACTGGTAGGACGCGTAACATGATAAGCCTCCCACGTTCCTGTTCTTAGGATCATGTTACACCAAGCGTGACATTGGGAAAAGCGGCTGCCCTACGCCAACCCCTTCGCCGGATCAGATTGGCCGAAAGCAAAAGGCTTAGCTCGCCCTCTAATGCGGCGGCACGTGGCGGTGCTCGATCAGAGGAGCACTGATCTCGAACCGAAGCCCTGCGGTGTCGAACTCCAAATGAACCTGCGCATCGCATTGGGCTGGGAGCACGCGCTGAAGAAGCACCAGACCGAAGCCGTTGTGGCTCGGCTCCCCGACTGGTGGACCATTGTGCTCCACCCAGGTGAGATGGAGCCGCCGCTTCCCGTCAGCAGTTACCACCTCCCACGCGACAGACACGCAGCCCTTGCGTATGGACAATGCGCCATAGCGAGCTGCATTGGCCGTCAGTTCATGAAGAGCCATGCTGAGGGGAACCGCCAGATCAGCCGACAGGTCCAGTGGAGGTCCCTCCAGCTTGAAGCGCTGCCGCCGCCGCTCTGCAAACGGCTGAAGTTCGTTCATCAGCATCTCTTGCAGGGGGACGGTTTGCCAGTAATCCTCCGTCAGCAGAGCATGAGTCTTGGCCAAGGCAGCAATGCGGGCCGAGAACGAGCGGTTGAACTCCTTGATGCTGCTGGCGGACCGCGCCGTGGCTCCGACAAGCGCCTGCACAGTCGCCAGAGTGTTGCGCACCCGATGATGCAGCTCCCGCACCAGTAGCGCTTGACGCCGCTCGGTGCAGCGGCTGGTGGCGAGGACCTCATCGCGCTCTGCCACCGCGCGGCGTAGCTCAAGCTGCGCCATCACCTGCTCGGCCAGGGTGGTCAGAGCAAAGGCTTGCTCGGCGCTGAGGTCGCGGGGAACACAGTCGAGAACACAGATCGTGCCCAAAGGCAGACCGCCTGGGCTGGTCAGGAGCGCCCCGGCATAAAAGCGCAGGTGCGGCTCGCCCATGACCAGCGGATTGCCGTTGAAGCGCACGTCCTGGGTGGTGTCGCGGACCAAGAGCAGTCCCGGCTGGAGAATAGCGTGGGCGCAGATGGAAACGTCGAGCGGCGTCTCGCGCCAGCCCAGACCCACTTCAGCCTTGAACCACTGCCTGCGGTCGTCGATCAGGGTGATCAGCGCCATGGGGGTCTGACACACCATTGCTGCCAAGCGCACCAGATTGTCAAACACTGGTTCAGTGGGCGTGTCCAGGATGCGATAGCTGCGCAGCGCCGCAAGCCGATCACTCTCCTGCCACGGGGGAAGCACTTGTTCGTTCAACACCAGGAGCTACTCACCACATCACAGCAAGCAGAACGGGCGACATGGGCGAGAGTTCATGCAAGCAAGGTGTTTTGCCAGAAAGGTTTAGCTCTCGCTGACGAGAAGCTCCTGGCAGGCTTGCACAAGAGCAGAGGGCGGGACCGGCTTCTCGATCCAGGTGATGCGGTGAAACGCAGCGAGAAGCTCCTGGTCTGGCCCATAGCCTGAATAGATCAGGAATGGCACCGCTCGATTGCCGAGTTCCTGCGCGATCTCGCGACAGGGACCATCCCTCAGTGCCGCATCCAGAATGGCCGTATCAGGTGTAGCGGTCTGAAGCCATTCAAGCGCCGCCGAGCACGTCGTGAATGGCCCTGCGACCCGAAAGCCCGCGTCCTGCAAATCATCCTGAAGGTTGATCCCGATCAGAACCTCGTCTTCCAGAATAAGGACCAGTGGTGCGTCATTGCCGTGACTGTTCATCTGACAAGACTTCAGCCATTCGACTTGAACCCTGCCTTAACAACCAAGCGTGACTGTTCATGCAGGCTGCGGGAAACAGTTGTCATCCTGCTGCTAGGGCTGCCTTCATCACGCTTTCTGGGCCGATCTCGGCTTCGCTCTCCAAGCTCAACAACCTTGTCAGCCGGAAACGGGCACGGTGCACGCGGCTCTTGATCGTGCCAACCGCAACCCTGCACACCACAGCCGCCTCCTCATAGGACATCCCCTGCGCCGCCACCAGCAGCAGCGCTTCCCGTTGTTCCACCGGAAGCCTTTTCAGCGCTCTGCGGCAATCCTCGTAATCAAGGTGAGCCTGCTGATCCGGCTGTGTCTTGAGCCGAGCCGCAAAGGACCCATCCGCATCTTCCACCTCCCGTTTGCGCTTGCGGTACTCGGAGTGGAACAGGTTGCGCAGGATGGTGAAGAGCCACGCATTGAGGTTTGTGCCGCGTTCGAACCTGTCGATGTTGGCCCAGGCCCGCACGAGGGTATCCTGCACCAGATCGTCGGCACGGTCAGGGTTGTTGGTCAGGGCGATGGCAAACGCCCGCAGGTGAGGGACCGCCGCAAGAAGTTCAGCCCGCAGCGGCTCCTCAACGGCCATGCTGCGTGCCCTCCAGGTGAGCCTCGATCTCCCGCACCAACCTTGCCAATTGCGGTGAGAGCGGCTGCTGGAGCAACACGGCATACATGGCCTGCAAGGCTGCCCCCAATCCCGTCCTGCGTCTCAGCCTGGATGTCGCTCCAGAGGCTGTCGTTGCGCCACACATGAGGGATGATGATAAGCTTGCCCAGCGGCCAGTTGTCCTTCACAGCGTCGGCCATCGGGCGATCCCTGCAATCCACTCACTTCGGGAGCTTGACGGTAACCGCAGAGGGTGAAGGGCGTTCCGGCCTTGAGACGATTTTCTAGCCTATGTTAACGGCTCAGGTGAAACCAGGGCGATGGCAGCCGGTTGTGGTCCATAGTACCTGAAGCTCCTTCGGTCACCGTATCAGAGGCAAACTGAGCCAGTTCTGCCTGAGGATTACTGCATGACCACAATCCCTCCCACCCCCCACCATGTCGGCGCGAAACTCACCGGAGTGGTCGGACACGATCTCCCGACCCTCTACCGTGAGGTCCTCCACCTTCCTGTCCCGGACCACCTTGCTGCTGTGATCGAACGGCTTGAGGCGTATGGAAGGGGCGGACGGAGCCGGTAGCACCCTCTCCCCACCGCTTCCCTGCTGACTTATGCGGGCACGGCCCAGCGCAGGTGGTGGTGCAGTCCGTAGGATACACTCCCTGACCCACTGATGACGGAGGTCTGAGATGCCCCCTGGAATGCTCGCTCGTCAAGTTGCGTCCATGGCCAATCGGATTTTCCTATCCGAGAACGATCTCCATGATGAGCTTCAGACCACGCTCGCAGCCTTGGCCGCCATCGAGTACCGCCACGAGATGGAGCGGGAGCAGCTGGCGCAGAGGCTTGGCTCGCAGGCGGTCGTCCAACGCCTGTGGGAAGAGCGCGAGAGGCGCTACCAAGCCGAGCGCGAGCCTTACCTGCGCAAGCTCGAACGGCTTCAGCAACAGATCAGATGGCACATGACCTCGGGCTTGTAAGGTGCGCCAGCCGCGCGCAGGCGAATGTACCGATACCAGAGGATGGGAGGATCAGATGCTCACCCCAGTCACGGACGATCCCAAACAGGAACCCCAGCGGAGCGGCTGCTTCAGCGGCCTGTTTGCCCCACGTCGGTGGAATCATGCCCCGCTACTACTTCCACGTTCAGGATGGCACCGGTCTCGATAAAGACCATATCGGCACAGACCTCCGCGATCCCGATGAAGTCCACATCGAGGCTCTGAAAGTCGCTCGTGAGCTTTGTGCTCTGTGGGACGACCTCCCACCGGGAGACTTGGACAAGATGGCCATCGAAGTGGTTGATGCCAGCGGCGAGACAATTCTGGTCGTACCCTTCTCAGAGGTAGCAGAAGCAGGGTCCTGAACGCCGTAAGAATAATCGCGGGACCAACGTCAGAGCCTGCGCAGCAGAAAGGCTGGATCGATGACCCACACTATCCTCGTTGCCACAAGCAAGTCCGATCTCGGTTCCTGCCTCTCATCGTCCATCCAGGACCTGGGGTGGGCGGTCGTGGGTCCATGCCGCAGCAATGCGCAGGCGCTGGACTGCCTTGACGCCGAGGCGGTTGATGCAGCCATCCTCGACATCCTGCTGGAGGATGGATCAGCCTTCCAACTGGCAGCCGCCTTGCACCGCGCTGCCACTCCCTTGGTGTTCTTCGCCACCTTTGATCCGCATCGAAAGCTCATCCACGCCGAATTCCCCGACAGGCCAGGAGCCTGCCGGGCGGCACAACTTGTGGACCTTCTCCGTGCTTTTGGGCGAGCCGATTCAGTCTGATGGCAGCCACAGCCGTTGCTGTGCATTCAGCAATTTCGAACGTCAACCACGGCCATGACGGCACAGGGAGTGCCCATGCGGGCTTTAGCCTGAGTGAGCTTGATCCGCTGTATCGCACGGCGGACGAGGCTGGTCCGGACACCATCGCGATGCTGGAGATTCACGTTGTAGAGGATGTCCAAAGCGTTGTCGGCTCTGAGGCGATGACGATGCTTCTTAACGGCTTGCGGTGCCATCCCGCTCGATGTTTCCCGAAATCCTGACGTGGCTCGCTATTCTAGAGCAACCACCTTGCGGCCCCTGACAGAAAGAACCGGATCAGCGCACCGGAAGGCAAGGACCATTGAGCCAAAGATGATGCTGTTCGGTCGATCATAAAGATCAGGGGGCTTTCCCGTGTAGGCGTGCCCGCCCCTAGAAATCTCCCTGTCACATGACTCCGATAAATGACTGGTCTGTACCCGTCATGCCCCAGAGGCCACCGTGGCATGCCTCTTGCATGGCAGAGGGCCAGGATCAAACCCGAGCGACCATTGGCAGCAAGGCCCTGCTGAATGTCGCTCCTGCTGCCGATGGAGGTCTGACATGCAACGCAACATCCCTCTACAGCCCGTTGCCTT
>NZ_QOIO01000055.1 GCF_003332305.1 Microvirga aerophila
CGGTCTCCTGTGTGTGAGATCTGCAACGACCTCATTCTGGCACAGCGATGCCGTAAGGGGGCCGTCCACCCTAACAGATTGTGATCCCGACCACCTATGCCGGATCGGAGATGACGCCGATTTTGGGTGAGACCAAGGACGGCGTGAAGACGACACAACGGACGCTGAAAGTGTTGCCGGAGGTGGTGATCTACGACGTCGATCTCACGCTGGGGCTCCCATCAGCCATTGCTGCAACCTCCGGGATGAACGCGATGGCTCATGCGGTCGAGGCGCTGTATGCCCGCGACCGCAATCCAGTGACTTCGCTTATGGCCGAGGAAGGCATCCGCAGCCTCGCCGGCGCTCTGCCACGGATTACGGAAGCGACGCAGGATCGTACGGCTCGCAGCGATGCCCTTTATGGGGCCTGGCTCTGCAGAACCTGTCTTGGTACGGTTGGCATGGCCCTGCACCACAAGCTCTGTCACGTTCTCGGCGGCGCCTTTAACCTGCCGCATGCGGAGACCCACACGATCGTCCTGCCCCACGCCGTTGCCTACAACGCTCCGGCAGTCCCTGATGCTATGAAACGCATCGCACGAGCCATGGGGGTTGCCGACGCCGCCCAAGGCTTGTTCGAGCTGACTGGACGTCTTGGGGCCAAACAGGCCCTTCGTGACATCGGCATGCCGGAGGACGGGATCGAGCACGCTGTCAAGGCGACGCTGGCGGCCCCTTACTGGAACCCGCGCCCGCTCGAGGAGGCGGCCCTGCGCGATCTGCTGACGGGGGCATGGAACGACGATCTACCCTGAGTGTGAGCGTGTGACAACCGTAACGGTCGTGGCCGCATGAGTGCATCTCAGCCGGCCGTCATCATCGCCCCAGGGCGTGCCTCGTGCAGGATGAAGCCCTCCATAGGATCGAACTCGCCGGACCAGGGAGCCAGTTCCAGAACCCGGCTGGTGTCGGCATACCCAGCCTCCCAGCGTTTGCGAATGCCGCGCGGGCTGAAGTCGATATCTTTGGTGTGATCCTCGCCATCAAGCGGCGGCGCCAGCAATCGAACGACGTGCATCCGGGTCAGGCAGCCATAGGCCGCTAACGCCCGCACAGCCTGGGTCTTTCGCTCCGCTTCCGGCAGGTGCCGGACGAGCTCGGCGATCACATGCCGGAGACGGTGGATCTGCTTCTGCCGGGCCATATGACTGGTGGTGCGGCTCGCGTACTGGACGTCCTTGTGGCGGCTCAGGACCTGCCAGATCGTATCCGGCTCTTTCCCCTGCGGGTTCCAGATATGAGTTGCGAAGATGACCGAGTTCCGCCGCGGGTTGTCGTCGAACACCGCCTCGAGCGGCGTGTTCGACAGAACGCCGCCATCCCAATAGAGATCCCCGTCAATGCGGATGGCCGGGAAAGCCGGGGGCAGGGCACCGGACGCCATCACATGGCGCACATCGAGCTCCATGTCGCGGCTGTCAAAGTAGCGCATCTCGCTGGTGCGAACGTTCGCCGCCCCGACCGTCAGCCGCGTCTCGCTCCCGTTGATCCGCCCGAACTCGACGAGATCGGAGAGTGTCCGAACAAGAGGAGACGTGTCGTAATAACTGGCGTCCTCTGGTCCAAGAGGCACGTGCGGGCCGAGGAAAGCCGGCAGGTTCGGCCGGAAGAAGGCTGGAATACCCTGAGCCATCGTTGTCAGGTTGGCCGCCAAGGATCCCATCAGAGGCCACGCTCCCAGGAGTTCCATCCAGGAGCTGTGCTGCATGCAACTCCAGAACTCCCGGAGCCGCTCCATTCGGTCCCCGGGGGTGTTGCCGGCAATCAGGCTGGCGTTGATGGCCCCGATCGAGGTGCCGATCACCCAGTCAGGCTCAACCCCGGCCTCATGCAGAGCCTGATAAGCACCGACTTGGTAGGCGCCAAGTGCACCGCCGCCCTGCAGCACGAGAACGATCTGGCCGAGCTCCTTCGGAACCTGGCGCGGACGGGCGGGTACCGTCTCGGGCAACCGTTGTTCGGTGATCGCTTCAGGCGGCGTGCCTGTCCGTTCAAGCTCACTGATCACGGCGTCGCCGGAGGCCTTGTCGCTCCTGAGGACATCGGCTGCGGCATGCTTCCTCATGGCATCCTCCTCAATGAGCTGTCCGGCCCTCGGGGGCTAAATTCCGCGACGGGTACGGAGACTGCTTTGATTTTGGGATTATGTCGTCGCTGCGCAGATCGAACTTGGTTGGGCTAACTTGGTCGGAAGTCGACCTGGCAAATCGACAGATAACTGTCATTCAGAAGGGAGATAGGATTCAAACTATCGAAATCGACAATGAAATGATGGAAATACTGCTCCGTCAGCTCGATATCCATCCGGTCTTCGTCTTTACGTACGTCGCTAAGCAGACGTACTACAATAAGAGAGCAGAGCGGATGATTATTCATGGGCAGCGCTACCCCATGACAGTAGCAGGATTTACCTCCTGGTACAAACGAATTGGAAAAAAGCTCGATCTGGACATTCGCGTTCATGATTTGCGACGGACAGGTGCCACACGCATGCTTCGGGAAACGGGCAATCTCAAAGCTGTCCAGAAGCATCTCGGACACGCCGACATTAAACTAACGGCAAAGCATTACGCTCACGTCTCTACGGGCGATATGATCCCACTGCAAGAGCGCACCCACGCTGGAACTAGGCGGAAGCGCCAAGAGTTAGCTGCGCTAAAGGCTGGACGCACACAGTCAGTATCCGATCGCGTGAACCATGGAATAGAGGGAATGGTCGACGAGAGACTGGCTCTGGTCAATCTAATTGAGAAAGAAGCGGATACGGATTTGATCCGAAGAATGCTCGCTGTAGTCGATGAGCGCCAGAGGAACCTGAAATCAGGGAGACAGACTACCTACGCTGAAGTGGCCTGATGAAAATGTGAACGACTGCGTCTGATGGCCCATTCTGGAAGTAGGCTGAATGTCCGCTTCGGGGAAAACGGGACGTATGTGAGTGGACGGGAGTTTCCTGGGTTGGCACGAGGCGGACCTTAGCCCAACGTCGGAACTGCGGCCGAGAGTGGACCTTCACAGTGGGTCCACTTTAGACCGAGGTTGATCCCTTATGGCTCCAAGAGACGTGAATAGCGAACACCCGCGTCCGGTAGGGGAAAGTACCCTGGCCTATCTGCTGGTCAGCGACATGGCTGCATCGCCATAGCGCTTGCCGGCGAACTTTTCCGGCGCCAGCATGTCACCGAGCGTCATAAGCTCGTCCGCCGAAAGCGTAATCTCCGCAGCGGCGACGTTCTGCTCCAGATGCGCAATCTTCCGCGCCCCGGGAATGGGCACGATGAAATCCCCCTGATGGAGAACCCAGGCAAGTGCGAGTTGTGCAGCCGTCACGCCCTTATTTGTCGCCATCTCCTCCAGCAACTGCACGAGCGAGGCATTGGCGGCCATGTTCTCGGGACTGAAGCGCGGAAGCGTCCGCCGGAAGTCATTGGCACCGAAATCCTCCGGTTTCTGGATCTTACCTGTCAGGAAGCCGCGGCCGAGTGGGCTGAATGGCACGAAGCCGATACCGAGTTCGCGGCAGGTGTCGAGGATTTCGCCTTCGGGATCCCGGGTCCAGAGCGAGTATTCGCTCTGAAGAGCAGAAATCGGATGGACAGCATGAGCGCGGCGGATGTGGGCGGCTCCCGCTTCGGAAAGGCCGAGTGCGCGCACCTTGCCTTCCTTCACAAGGTCCGCCATCGCGCCGACGGTATCCTCGATCGGCACCTGCGGGTCGACGCGGTGCTGGTAGAGCAGGTCGATCACCTCGACCCCGAGCCGGTTCAACGACGCCTCGGCCACTTCGCGGACATGCTCCGGTCGGCTGTCGAGGCCGGCCATGGCGTCCGCACCCCTCGTGCTCGTATCAATGCGAAAACCGAACTTGGTGGCGATCACCACTTTGTCCCGATACGGTTTCAACGCCTTGCCGACCAGCATTTCGTTCTCGAACGGGCCATAGACCTCGGCTGTGTCGAAAAAGGTGACGCCAAGATCGATGGCCCGATGGAGTGTGCGGATGGACTCCTGCTCGTCCTGGCCCCCATAGGCGTGGCTCATTCCCATGCAGCCGAGCCCGACTGTCGAAACGGCGAGGTCAGAGCCGAGTTTGCGCGTCTTCATCTGTTGATACCTTCTGGCTCACACCATGGAGCCATACAGAAGTTCCTAGGTGCGGCTTGTGAGATCAAGACCAAACTGACACAAATGGCAGTTCCCGGGACCACCCTAAAGCAAGCCGAATGTCTGGACATGCGGGGTGAGCGGAGGAGACCTTCTGAGTCCACGCTTGCGGTCGAAGTAGCTCAAGCTACTCGTGGGAAGGGTTGGATGCGCATTCGGCTAGTCCGCCCTGCGCCTGACCTGCCCGACCCGGTTCAGCACCTCACGCGGGATGCTGTAGTCCTTCACCACAGCGCCCCAGTTCCGGAGCCCGCACAGCTCGCGCTGGATCATGAAGGCCCAGACGAGGTCGGCTGCCGCGTCCAGCAAGGCACGGCGACGATGCTCCCGGTCAGGTTGGTGCGCTTCAGCATCGAAGGCTCGCAACGCCGCCAGAGCCTGCTCGACTTGGCCACTTAGGGCTCCAAGCGTATGCGCTTTCTGCTCCCTGAGTTCGTAATCAAGCACGCTCCAGCCCGTCTCCGGCTGAAGGCCGGTCGACAAGCTCTGGGGAATGCGAACTGCCATCTAAGGTCTCCGCAACATGGCCACGGAGGTGAGATGGTGCCGCAGCCCTCATGGCTGAACGCGACACCCTGGCGCAAGCTCGCACAGGCCACGCCCGGCAGCGCCTATTACGTAGCAATGTAAACGAGGAGGCCTTGCTGCCTGCCACGGAGCTGAATTTGGCGGGAGGACTGGAACCTCGTGAGCCACTCCGGATCTCCCGCGGCGCGGATGCAATCCTCCGAGGCGATGATCGAGCCGCCAATCTCGCGCGTCGCCTCCTCGAGCCTGCTTGCCACGTTCACGACGTCGCCCACGACGGTAAACTCGATGCGCTCCCGGCCGCCGAGATTCCCTACCGTTACCGGACCGCAGTGGATCCCAATTGACAGGCGTAGCGGATCGGCGCCGCGAGTGGATCTTTTCCGGTTCCAGCGCTCGATCTCCTGCTGGAGCTCGAAGGCACAGGCGAGCGCGCGGGCCGGCGCGTCCGGTTGCAGGCCGATGGAGCCGAAGGTGGCCATGAAGCCGTCGCCCAGGTACTTGTCGAGGGTGCCGCCATGCTTGAACACGATGGCGCAGCTCCGCTCCTGGAAACCGCGCAGCAAGGCGAACGTGCGCTCGGGTGAGAGGGTCTCGGTGAGCTTGGTGAAACCGACGATGTCCGCAAACAGGACAGCCACCGGCCTTGTGGCCGGCTCTCCAAACGCAGTCCCGCCGCGGCTGGCGAGGGCCTCGGCCACGTCCGGGGAGACATAGCGCGCGAGGTCCGCGCGCACGAACTCGGCCTCGACCTGGTTCAACAAGGTCCGCCGGCTGCGCCAGACGGCGAGTGTGATGAGAAGGGTAAACAGGGAGGTTGCAACAAGCTGGGTGTACCAGGCCGTCAGGCCGACAAAGGCAGGCTTCAAGGAGAGATCCAGGGCCGCGGCCGACGTGAGAACTCCCTCCGCAGCCGCATCGTTGAACCGCAGCGTGTCCGGCTGGGAGTAGATCGTGACTACGCCGATCGACCAGATGACGAGGATTGACACACCCGTCCAGAGCACCCTCCGCGGGGAGTAGGTGAGCGCAGCCTCTCCGAGGAGAAGGAGAACGTAGAGGAATTCCTGGCCGCGCAGGCGGGTCTGAATTGGCCAGTCGTTGCCGAGACTCGCCGGTGGCGGGACCAGGATCGCGGCCGTCACCAAGGCCACGTCGAGGACGATGAAGCCAAGCTTGATCGCCTCGCCGTGACGATGGTGCCGCAGGTGGTACGGGATATAGCCCAGGAGGAAGAACCCGAAGGCGTAGGTTCCGTAGTAGAGATCGCGCGGCCACGGGACGAGCCAGATCAGCCAGATGGAAACAACGATGATCGCGGTCAGCCTGGCGTAGAACGCGAACTGGAGGCCTTCGAGCTCGGCCTGTCGAGTGCTCGCCTGAAGACGAACCTGTGCGTTACGGAGAGACCGAAGCGATCGAAGCCCCTTCGAGGCCCTGGACACGAAGCCGACAATCCGGGTTGCCAAGTCAGACATATGCTTGCTCTGCCGATTCCAGAAGCTCTGGGTCTGAGCCTGATAGCATTCCAACGAGGGCCTTGCACGGTGCGAGCGGAAACGGCAATGGGGGAGGCTTAAGGCCAGAATCTGGAATCCTCATCGAACCGGACGTTCTGAAAACGCAGGGAGCTCGGTTCCTATCGGATGCGCTCGATGCGCAGCGGGAACTTGCCGCGCACGCGCAGCGGCTCAAAGCTGCCGTCGAAGCGGCCGAGCCGGATCAGGCCGTCCCAACGGTAATCGGCGTAGAACATGGCCAGGTTGCCCCAGGGCTTGAAATAGCAGAGATCACCCGGTCGCTCGTTGCCGAACGGGCCGCTGCCATCCTCCGTGAGCTTGCGCGGCAGGTGGGCGATCTTCTCGTTGCTGCCGTAGTCCTCGATCATGAGGTCCAGGGGGAGTAGCGTGGCCAAATCGCGGGCCGACGGGTTGTCGTAGAGCGTGGCCGTCATGATTCGACCATCGAAGGTCAGCCTGATCCTCACGTCGGTCGGCTTCTGGCTCGCCGGATCCCTACCGCTCTGACCGTGTGCCAGATGCGGAACGGCGGCTGCGAGCGTGGCGCCGAGCATCGCGCGGCGGCTGATCATCGGTGGTCTCATCGCCATGGACATGCTCCGGATTGTGCGTGACGAGGCTTCTCTGCTACCGGCTTTCCTATCTGGGCTAACCCGTAGCTGCCGGCAAGGATTTGAGTGGGCCCGTCATGGTGTCAGGCTGTTCGGGCTCTACTCATGGGGCAGGGAACATGGCCAGCAGGCTTTGATCGGGTGGTATACCGGCCCGGAGAACCGAATGCCTCCGGGCCGACGACAGCTTCATGATCTTGGCTGTCTGATAGCTAACGGCACCCTCGATAGAGGTCAGGCTGCCAGGGATGCGGTGTCGATCACGAAGCGATACTTCACGTCGCCCTTGAGCATCCGCTCGTAGGCTTCGTTGATCCCATCGGCCCGGATCATCTCGATGTCGGCAACGATCCCGTGCTCGGCACAGAAGTCCAGCATCTCCTGCGTCTCGGGGATTCCGCCGATCATCGAGCCGGCCAGGCTGCGGCGTTTCATGATCAGGCTGAACACCTCCGGGGACGGATGCGGCGTCGCCGGTGCGCCCACGAGCGTCATGGTGCCGTCGCGCTTGAGCAGCGCGAAGAGGGCATCGAGGTCGTGCGGTGCTGCCACCGTGTTGAGGATGAAGTCGAGGCTCTTGGTGTGCGCTGCCATCTCGTCCTCGTTGCGGGAGACGACGACGTCATGCGCGCCCAGTGCCTTGGCGGCCTGACGCTTCGACTCGGAGGTGGTGAACGCCACCACGTGCGCGCCCATCGCATTCGCGAGCTTGATGCCCATGTGGCCCAGACCGCCGATGCCGACCACGCCCACCTTGTGACCGGGTCCCACGTTCCAATGGCGCAGCGGCGAGTACGTCGTGATTCCGGCGCACAGCAGCGGCGCGACAGCCGCCAGTTGCTCCTCGGGGTGGCTGACCCGCAGCACGTAGCGCTCGTGCACTACGATCCGCTGGGAGTAGCCTCCCAGCGTGTGACCCGGCGCGTCGGGCGTGGGCCCGTTGTAGGTGCCGACCATGTGGTCGCAGTAGTTTTCCAATCCGTCGCTGCAATCGTCGCAGCGCTTGCAGCTATCCACGATGCACCCCACGCCGACCAGATCGCCGACCTTGTGGCTCGTCACATGCGCACCGACCGCCGACACGCGGCCGACGATCTCGTGGCCCGGCACGCAAGGGTACAGGGTGCCAGCCCATTCGGCGCGTACCTGATGGATGTCAGAGTGGCACACGCCACAGAAGGCGATCTCGATGCCGACATCGTGGGGACCGACCGACCGGCGGCTGATGTCCATCGGTTCGAGCGGCTTGTCTCCGGCATAGGCGCCAAAGGCCTTTACAGTCATGGAAGCGTACTTTCGTTGCTTGGATCATTGGGTGGGCGTCTACGGAAGGGTGGCCAAGCGAACTGGGTTCAATCGAAGCTGCCATGATGAGCCGTGTTCATGGATCCCTTCCCGGTTGAATGGAGCGCTACCGGGCGCCGTATTCTTGGTCGGTGACCAGTTCCATCCAATCGGCGTTCTTGCCGTCGCGGATGTACGTGACCGCAATGTGGCTCATGCCGTTGGTGTCGGTCGCCCCATGCCAGTGCTTGATCCCGGCCGGGATCCACACGACGTCGCTGGACTTGATCTCCTGGCGAGCCTGGCCCTCCCGCTGGACCCAACCCTTGCCCGCCGTGACGATGAGCATCTGCCCGGCCGGATGGCTGTGCCACGCGGTGCGGGCGCGTGGAGCGAAGGTCACCAGACCCGATGACGCAGGGGTCTCGACGGATGGCGGCGTAAGAAGATCCACCACCACCTGGCCCGAGAAGTTCTTCGGATCCGCGATCACGGACGGCGAGGAGCCGCTCGGGAAAACCTGGATGTCCTGTGCTTTGGCTGGCGCGGCACCGAGTGCGGCTGCGGTCATGGTGGCGGCGATGAGGGTGTTCTTCACGTTGGATCCTTTCAGGAGACAGGAAGAGGGGACGGCGATGGTCAGTTGGACCGAGCCTTGAGGACCTCTGCGACGACCGGGCCGGCGGAGAAGGCGTTGGGCCAACCTGCATAGAAGGCGATCTGCGTGACCACCTCTCCGGCCTGTTCCTGTGTCAGGCCGTTGTCCAAGGCCCTGTTCAGATGGCCTGCGAGCTGGGCCACCTGCCCATTCGCCATCAGCGACGTGATGGTCACGAGGCTGCGGTCACGCGGCGATAGGTCGGGGCGCAGCCAGACGTCCCGGAAGAGCGGATCGGTGGTGTACTGGTCGAGGCCCGGTGCAGCGGCTCCGATAAGGCGCTGTACAGCCGCAACCCGATTTGCCTCCGCCTGCTCGTTGAGCGGCAAGAGCTGCGGTGACGCGGCCGGCAACTGATCCGGTCCAATTTCGCGCTGGGCGAAGATGTCCTTGGTGACGGCAACGGCCGCCATCGCGTTCGACCAGCCCGAGTAGAAGGCGAGGTGCGTGATGGTCTCGGAGAGTTCGCGCGGTGTCACGCCGCTGTCGAGGGCAAGGTTGATGTAGTGCGGCAGGTCCAGCGTCTGGTTGCGTGCGATCAGGATGGCCACCGTGACGAGGCTGCGGTCACGCCGGGAGAGCTGCGGACGCTGCCACAGGCCTGCAACGTCCTCCTTGGCGTATCGGCCGAGGGCCTGGGAGACCGACTGAATGTCGGAAATCGAGAGTGCCGAAGTGTTCTCGAGAGGTGTGGACATGCGGGTGTTTCCTTGGGCAAGGGCGGGAGCCCCCAACGCGAGGGATACGAGTGTGGCGGCCAGCAACTTCATGGACGATGATCCTTTGCATGGTGATCGATGGGTGAAGGGGGCCGGCGCGATGGTTGCGGCAGCCGGTGTGGTACTCACGTGCGTGCGGATGATCCCGCACGCTTCGTCACAAACGCCATGAGACCCGCAACAGCCAGCATGGCTGCGCTCGCACCGAAGGTGCTCTGATAGCCGCTCGTGTCGAACAGGAGGCCACCAACGGTCGCGCCCAGGGTAATCGCCAGTTGGATGGCGGCCACCATCAGTCCGCCGCCGGCTTCGGCGTCTTCGGGCAGGGTCCGGGTCAGCCAGGTGTTCCAGGCCACGGGGGCTGGGGTGCCGATCAGGCCCCATGCCCCAAGAAGGACTGCCGTTGCGGCAAGCCAGTTGCCAAAGGCGACCAGGGCGATGGCGATCCCTGCCATCGCAAGCGGAATGGCGATCATCACGCCATACATCCCATTCTTCAGGAGAGATCCGATGAGGGTGGTCCCGGCGAGGCCAGTGATGCCCAGGAGCAGCAGGATCAGCGACAGGGTCGGAACATCGACATGGGTCACCATCTCGAGGAACGGGCGCAGGTAGGTGAACAGCGCGAACTGGCCCATGAAGAACAGCGTGATCGCCACCATGCCGGAGGCCACCACGGGCCGGCGGAGCAGCTTGAACACGTCGCCAGAGCCGGTGGGCCGCCCAGCGTGCATGGAGGGCAGCTTTGCCAGCAGCCAGACCAACGCGATGGCTGCCAGGGGCACCACGCAGAAGAAGGCTCCGCGCCACCCGATGTAGTCCCCGAGGAAGCTGCCCAGCGGCGCCGCGACGATGGAGGACAGTGCCGTCCCGCCTTGCAGGATCGCCAGGGCGCGCGGCACGCTGTCTGCCGGTACCAGCCGCATGACCGCCGCGGCCGACATCGACCAGAATCCGCCGATGGCGATGCCGAGCACCGCCCGGCCGAGCATGAGGATCGTGTAGTTCGGCGCAAGGGCCACGACCGTCCCGGAGACGATCAGCGAGAGGGCCAACACGAGCAGGACGGTGCGCCGATCCCACCGAGACGTCAGGCTCGAGATCGTCAGACTCGTGAGTACGGCGAAGATGCCTGAGACGGAGATCCCCTGGCCGGCTTGGCCTTCGGTCAGGTGAAGGTCGGCGGCAATCGGGGTCAGCAGGCTGACTGGCATGAACTCTGAGGCAACGAGCACCATGCAGCACAGCGACATGGCGAGGACCGCGCCCATGCCGGAGAGCGGTCAGGAATTACGTCACACGAAGAAGCGGTTCCAACTGTCATCAATGTCTCTCGATACCGATGGGAGACCGGAAGATAGGCCGTCCTCATTGGATCGATTAGGTGCTAAGACCTGCATGAACCTATGAGGGGGGCTCATGAATGGCGCGCGAGAACATCAATGACCTGATTGCCTTCCTGGCTGTCGCGCGGGAGCGGAGCTTCACGAAGGCGGCCGCACAGCTCGGCGTCTCCCAATCGGCCCTGAGCCACACTGTGCGCGGCCTTGAGGAGCGGTTGGGCGTGCGACTCCTCACCCGTACCACCCGCAGTGTGGCGCCCACTCAAGCGGGCGAGCGCCTGCTCCGAACGGCGGGCCCCAGACTGGCCGAGATCGAGGCCGAGCTGGATGGATTGAGCGAGTTCCGCGAGAAGCCTGCCGGCACGATCAGGATCACGGCGGGCTACCATGTCACCGATACGATCCTGTGGCCGAAGCTCAGGGCTGTTCTTGCCGACTACCCTGACATCAAGGTGGAGATCGCCCTCGACGAGAGCTTGGCCAACATCGTCGAGCAACGGTTCGATGCAGGTGTGCGCCTGGGCGAGCAGGTTGCGAAGGACATGATTGCGGTGCGCATCAGCCCTGATGTCCGTTTTTCGGTGATCGGAGCACCGTCATATTTCGCCAGTAGACCGCGGCCCGAAACCCCTCAGGACCTTCTCGGCCATACCTGCATCAACCTGCGCCTACCCACCTATGGTGGGCTTTATGCATGGGAATTCGAGCGTGATGGCCAGGAACTGGCCGTCCGGGTCGACGGCCAACTCGTGTTCAATGGCATCTTCCAGGTCCTCAATGCCGCGGTGGACGGCTTCGGGCTCGCTCACGTCCCGGAGGACATCGCGTTGACGCACATCGCCTCCGGCCGCCTCGAGCGAGTCCTTGAGGATTGGTGCCCATCGTGGACGGGGTACCACCTGTACTACCCGAGCCGCCGGCAGTCCTCCGCAGCCTTCAACCTGGTTGTCGAGGCTCTGCGCCACCGGAGCTGAGACAAGTAGGGCCGATCCTTCAAAATCACGCGAGATTGATGAGCCAGGCTCATAAGGGTATGCGCCGCAGCTCCGCTAATCCTCTGCCTTCCCGCTTGCTACTGTTTAACCGGAGCCAGGCATCGGCCTGAGCAGGAAAGAGCAGAGATACTGGCATGAACAAGCAGAACAGTCCTGAGAATAGAGCAGCACAGACCTCCGGCCCGGACCTTGCCCGGCGTGACCTCTTGAAGCTGACCGGCGCTGGCGTCGCCGCGCTTGGTGTCGGGTCGCTTTCCAATATTCCCAGCCCGAAGGCTCAGGGCATGTCAGCCGGATGGGACAAGGTTTTCCCCCGAAGCGAGAGCGTCGATCACCAGAAGGTCACCCTCAAGAACCGCTACGGCATCACCCTGTCGGCCGATCTCTACCAGCCGAAGAATCGTGCCGGCAGGAGGCTGGCGGCGCTCGCCATCAGCGGTCCGTTCGGCGCAGTGAAGGAGCAGTCGTCGGGCCTCTACGCGCAGACCATGGCGGAGCGTGGCTTCATCACGCTGGCTTTCGACCCGTCCTTTACCGGAGAAAGCGGCGGCGAGCCTCGCAATGTCGCCTCACCGGACATCAATACCGAGGATTTCAGCGCGGCAGTGGATTTTCTCGGCCTGCACCCATCCGTCGATCGCGAGCGCATCGGCGTCATTGGTATCTGCGGCTGGGGCGGCATGGCATTGAATGCCGTCGCCGTGGACAAGCGCGTCAAGGCCGTTGCGGCCAGCACCATGTATGACATGACGCGTGTCATGTCCCGCGGCTACAACGATAGCGTGACGCTCGAACAGCGCACCCAAACGCTCGAGCAACTCAGCCGTCAGCGGTGGCAGGATGCGGAAAAGGGAACCCCGGCGCATGGTCCGGTATCCCTCGAACTCAAGGGCGGTGAGCCGCAGTTCGTGGTGGAGTACGCTGACTACTACAAGAAGCCGCGCGGCTTCCACCCGAGAGCGATCAACTCGAACGCCTCCTGGACGCTCACGACTTCGCTGTCGTTCATGAACATGCCGCTCCTGACCTACATTGCGGAAATAGCGCCGCGCCCGGTCCTGCTGATCCATGGCGAACAAGCCCACTCGCGTTACTTTAGCGAGACCGCCTACGCGGCTGCGGCGGAGCCGAAGGAACTCCTCATCATCCCGGGTGCCAACCACACGGATCTGTACGACCGGGTCGACATGATTCCGTTCGACAAGCTCCAGTCGTTCTTCAATCAGCACCTCTCCGCGTGAGCAGCGATATGGAGCCTGGACTATTCGGTGCAGGCTCCATCAAGGCGAGGAGACAACCGCACGCTAAGTTATTGCCGGGCGCCACCATAGGGCCTGTTAGCGTCTGATTTCGCCTCTAGCTATGAAAGGAAGAAGCGAATGAAGAGCACAACCTTGCACACACCCAGGGGCATCCGGGGACTACGACTGCTAGTCGCTGCGGGCACTGCTGCTGTGGTCGCGCTGGGAACAGTCCTGATTCCGGTGCTACCTGCTGCCGCGCATCACGGGTGGCCCGGCTTCGAAACCGATCGCCTTGTCTACATCGCGGGAACGGTCTCCTCGGATGGTGTCTGGGGGAACCCGCACTCGCAGTTCGATGTAACCCTGGACAGCAACCTCCCTGCCGACACTCCCGAACTGGCGATTCCAGAGCAGTTGCAAGATCCCGAGGACAGCATCCGGGTCAAGGCCGCTCTCTCGTACAAGGGCCCCCACAAGGAACTGGAGGTCATCATCGCGCCGCCGGCCTGGTCGGGCCAGTGGGGCTTGGGCCGTGCGCTGAAGAGCGGGGAGCGCTTCCGGGCGGTCGGCTACATCAATCGGACGAATGATGGCCTCTTTCGTCCGGTCGTGTTTTGGTATGGGGATGACGACGTGCCGGTCAACCAAGTGCTGGGCAACACCCTCCCGGTACGAGCGCCGCTGCCGAAGTAGGCTTCCTCGGCCTCTGCGAGCACCATCCCGGCCACCAGGTCAAAGCCGCAGCGCGAGACTCTGGGAATTCGATGTTGTGGGCGGTGTTCGGGGCGTCATCGCCGCAGTAAGTGCGGGTGGGACCTCCACCTGCGCCATCGCACCGGGCGGGATTGAACGGAGTATGCTCGATTGCTCAACTCGTTGCTGATGCTGTTGCAGGGCTCGACGCTCGGCGAGACGGTGCGAAGTGGCCAATACCTCTATCCGGTGCTCGAGGCCATCCACATCCTTGGGATCGCTCTTCTTGTCGGCCCGGCTTTCACATTCGACCTCCGACTGCTGGGAGTCGGACACCGGGTCGTGTCTGCAATCACAGCCGCGCGCTATCTGCTGCCCGTCTCCCACATCGGCTTCGCCATCGCCGTTACCACGGGCATCGCACTGCTCAGTGCGCAGGCCACCGTGGTTGCTGGTGCCGGAGCTGCACCGTGGAAGTTCGGCCTGCTGATCCTCGCTGGCCTCAACATACCGGTGTTCCACTACGGCGTTTACCGCCGCGTCGATGAGTGGACGGATGCCGCTATGACCCCGGTCGCCGCCCGCGTCGGAGCAGCAGTGTCACTGATCGCATGGACGGGCGTGATACTCGCCGGTCGGCTCCTCGCCTACACCTGATCTCCTGGGCGTCAAGATTCCTTCATCGGGTTCCTCTGCCTCGCCGCCTGCTCGATTTGCTCGGCTCTAACAGGCCCTCATCGCAATCGACCTGGCCGGCGTTTGCCTTGCTGGCAGATACACTGCACTACCGCGGCTGAACCAAAAGCACCCTCAACTGATTGGCGGAAGGGTGAGGGCGTCACGGCACAAGTGATGGCAGAAGTTGACTGAGGCAGTCCTCTGCTCGGCCTCTCCGTAGACGCTCAAGTCGAGCTGGAGTACCGGAGCACGATCTTATCGAATGGGCAGGTTATATGAGCACTGATTGGGACGTCGTCATCATCGGCGGCGGGGCGGCAGGCATTGCCGCAGCGCGGCGGCTTGCAACCAAGGGCGTTTCCACCTTGCTGCTCGAAGCCTCGCCGCGGATCGGCGGCCGCGCTCACACGGTCAACGTCGCCAAGCATGCGCTCGATCTCGGTTGCGGCTGGCTCCATTCGGCCGATCGCAATCCTTGGGTCGGCATCGCCGAGGCATCCGGCTTCGTCGTCGAGCGCAGAAGGGCGGCCTGGAACCAGCAATATCGCGACCTGGGCTTCTCACCCGAGGACCAGGATGCAGCGGACGAGGCCTATTCCGCATGGCATGGACGCTTGATCCGGGACCCACCGCAAAGCGACTGTGCCGCCGATGCGCTGGAATCCGGTGGGATGTGGAACGGCTATCTTCAGGCGATGAGCGGCTACATCAGCGGCGCTGGCCTCGAGCGGCTCTCGATCGCCGATTATCTGGCGTACGATACTGCTTCAACAAGGTACAACTGGAGAGTGCCGGCCGGGTACGGCACCCTCATCGCTGCAAGCCTTCCGCCCAGCGTTGCGCTGCGCCTTGCCACCCCGGTCGAGGGCATCACCCTTGAGGCGGCTGGGGTGAGCATCGCAACGCGAGCCGGCCGCATCACCGCTCGGACCGCCATCCTCACCGTCTCGACCGCCGTGATCGTTGGTGGGACCATCGGGTTGCCGTCAGAGCTCGATGAGTGGCGCCATGCGGCCGCCAGCCTGCCGCTCGGTCGGAACGAGAAGCTGTTCCTGGAGATCGTCGGCGACAGTCCCTTCGAGCCGGAGACCCATGTCATCGGCGACCCGCGCAACCCGTCCACGGGCTCCTACTACATCCGACCCTTTGGCCGTCCCGTGATCGAGGGCTTCTTCGGCGGGGAGGGCGCCGAGGTGCTGGCCGAGCACGGACCTGCCGCTGGCTTCGCCTATGCCATCGAGGAGCTTGCGGCACTGTTCGGTTCACACGTCCGACGCAGCCTCTGGCCGCTGGCCGTCTCGAACTGGAGCCGGATGGATCACATCGGGGGAGGCTACAGCTATGCTCTTCCGGGGAAAGGCGCAAGCGCGGGTCACCTTGGCTCGCCCGTTCGGGGGCCGGCTATTCTTCGCCGGCGAGGCGACCCACCGCTACGACTTTTCAACCGCCCATGGGGCTTATCAGAGCGGAGTGCGGGCTGCCGATGAGGTGATGGCTGCGCTTCGCCTGCCCGCGCCCTAGGTCTAGGGCTTCAGCGGATTGAGAGGACTGGGATGGCTTTCATCTTCATCACCGGCAGCACGGAAGGACTCGGCCGCGCGGCGGCGCAGGCCCTGATCGGGCAGGGGCACCGGGTCGTTCTCCATGCCCGCTCTCAGCAGCGTGCAGCGGCGCTCGCAGACCTCTCGCCACGCTCGGCCGGCATCGTTCTCGGCGACCTCCGCAGTGCGGTCGAGACCCGGTCAATTGCTGATCAGGTCAATGCCATTGGCCGGATGGACGCGGTCATCCACAATGCCGGCATCTACACCGTGCCGAGCCGGTCGCCGACCCCTGAAGGGCATGCGAGCACCCTCGCAGTCAACACGCTCGCCCCGTACATGCTGACGGCTGTGATCGAACGTCCCCGCCGCTTGATCTATCTGAGCAGCGGCATGCACCGCAGCGGCACTGGGCCGTTGCATGACATCGATTGGACTGAGCGGCGCTGGGATACAACTCGCGCCTACTCGGAAAGCAAGCACTACGTCGCGGCACTGGCCCTTGCCGTCGCGCGCCACTGGCCGGACGTGATGAGCCATGCGGTCGATCCGGGCTGGGTTCCGACCCGCATGGGAGGTGTCGGAGCTCCCGATGATCTTGAGGAGGGCCATCGCACCCAGACCTGGCTCGCCACAAGCGATGATCCCTCGGCCATTGTCAGTGGCGGCTACTGGTATCACCGGAAGCGGCAGGCACCAGCCGCACAAGCGACCGACTCTGCCTTCCAGGACCAGCTTATGGCCAGACTTGCGGATTTAACGGGCGTATCGCTGTTCTGAAGCGAAGGTTGGCTCAAGGTGTCGGAGCCGGTGCGTCCTCGACTTTGTGACGCAACCAGACCATGCCGCCCTCGAGCGTTTCGCAGCCAATCAGACGCAGCGCCTGCCCGGCGCCCGGACGCTCGTCGTCAGTGCCATGGTAGTCGACGATGGTCTGGACGCCGGCTAGGCCGTCGACGGCGGGGTGGATCAGCGTGCTGAACTCATCAATCAGCCGTCGCTTCAGGAACGAGCCGTTGATCGCGCCGCCTCCCTCGAGGAGCAGCGTTTTGACGCCGAAGACCGCGGCGAGCTGCTCCATGGCAAGGGCAAGGTCGTCGCCATTCGGGCCGGCGAAGATGTAGGAGACGCCGTCCTGGCGCAGCTCGGCCAGATAGGCATCCGACACCTGCTCGCCCAGCACGGCGACCGCGTGATCGCCTCCGACATTGTCCTTGCTATCGCCATCGACCCGGCCGGCCGGGTCGATGGCGATAGCAAGGTCCCGGCCATTGCGGTTTGCCACATGCGGCTCGCGCGCGACCTGCGGGACATCGCCCATGGGCCGCTCGCTTCCCTTGGCCATCTGGGCCATTGTCTTGCGGCCGACGATCCAGCCTTCCGCCCCGAACTGACCGGTGACCTGCTCGTAATGCCCGCGCAGCACCTCGGCCGGAATGCCCGCGGCAGGCACGGTGAAACGGCTGGGATGGAGGCGGCCATCGATGGAGGTGATCATGTGGCAGATGATGTAGGGGCGCATGGATACGACTTCTCCGTTATCAACAGTCGGGAGGTTCCAGGAGCGACAGCGGCCAGAGTCCTGACCGGGTCGTATCTGCCTGTGTAAGGCGCGATGACCAGAGGCCGGAACACGCATAGGCTATGACCTGCGGGCGCCCGTGCGAGCATCGCATGATGATGGATTGCTGGAGCAGGCGATCGAGGAAGCGATCAGCCGCAAGCCCACGGGATATGACTTCATCATCGACCGTCGCCACAACCGTCCGGCGGTCAGTCGTCACATGAGCATGACCGGGGGCTGAGCCGCAGCTCCACAATCCCTTCCGGCCTGACGCTCGGTGCCGTCCGGATTCAAAACGGCATCCTGGCGACGTAGATCGCCAGCATCAGCAGGACACAGGCTCCCAGGGTGCCGGCCAGCCATGGCGCGAGCTGGGTCCTATAGTGCTCCTCCAGGCGTCTTTGGCGCTTGCGGCGGGACATCGTCGGCCTCCTCCCGGTGGATTGGCGCACGGTGACGTGTCGAAGCGATCATAGTCCGGTGGCAACTCCGCGACGACCCATTTCCGGAGCGTCGAATGTCGGCGGCAGTTGTGGCATCCTGGGCCTCCGCCGATCAGGTGCAGCGGCGACGTGTCGGTCGCCGACCCCACGTGATGCAGGAGTTCATGCAAGATGACGACCACCGGATCGGAGACGTCCGAATTCCCTGACGCGAAGGCGGACGGACTGAGGTTGCTGCATCGCATCTGCGCAAGGCGATCGACGCCACCCCGGCATCTGGTGGCACCTGGTCCGTCCGAGGACGAGATCCGCATGATCGTGCGGGCCGCCTCCCGGGCGCCGGATCACATGAGCCTGAAGCCGTTCCGCTTCATGGTCATCCCACCCGACCGACGCGATGCCCTGGCGGATGCGTTCGAGGCCGCCGAGCGCGAACTCAATCCCGGCATCGCGGGCGAGAAGCTCGACCGCGCCCGCGAGAAGGCTCTCCATGCGCCGGTGCTTCTGGCCGTGATCTCCCGCGTGCAGGAGAACATGGAGGTTCCCGAGATCGAGCAGCGCGCGTCCGCGGGCGCCGCCCTGGGCTACGTGGTCCTGGCCGCCGACCTTCTGGGTTACGGCGCGATGGCCGTGAGCGGCCGCAAGGTCGCGACGAAGGCGATGCACCGTGCCTTCCGTCTTGCCGACAACGAGGGGCTTCTGTGCTTCGTCGGGATCGGAATGCCCGCGAAGGTCAAAGGGCCACCGCCGGAGCCTGACCCGGAACTCCTGCGGGCCTGGCAGCCCGACGCGGGGGAGGCCGGCTGATCCCGTACGGGGATTGGCCGTGCCCGTGGATCACCTCCTGCGGGCAGTCACCCACAGCAGGCCGACGAGGCATAGGTTCAGGCAGGCCAAACCGGAGAGAACGCCGAGCACCGCATCCGTGCCGCCCCGTTCGATCAGGATCGCACCGAGTGACGGGGACAATGCCTGGGCGAGCAGGCTGGGCATCGCCAGCCGCCCCATGAGCGAGGCGTACCCCTCTGATCCGAACAACGCGAGGGGGAGGGTGCCCTTGGCGATCGAGCCTATGCCGTTTCCCGCACCGTACAGCGCCAGGGCAAGCGCCAGGATCGGGAACCCGAGGAGCAGCAGGATGATCCCGCCTGCGACCAGGGTGACGGAAGCCGCCATGGTCCAGGTCGGATGGTAGTGGCGGCCGAAGGCCATCTCCATGACGCGGGCGCTGACCTGCGACGGTCCGACGAGCGCCCCGAGGCCAACCGCCGCCGCGAGGCTGAGGCCCCGGGCCTGGAGGAAGGTGAGCAGATGCACCCCGATCATGGACGCCGTGACCGCACCGAGGGTGAGGATCGTGGCGAGCAGCGCGAACGCGCGGATCCGCCTGGTCCCGGTCAGAGGGGGCGGTGAGGATATCCCGGGTTTCGCGCCGGCCGACCTGCCATCGCCCGAAACCGAAACGATGCCGGGCACGACGAAGGCGTGCAGCGGAAGGCATACGAGGACGTGGATCGCGGCGTAGGCCGCGCAGGCGCCGCGCCAGGCGAAGTGCTCGACGAGCCAAGCACTGAGCGGCCAGCAGACGGTGCTGGCGAAGCCGCCCCACAGGGTCAGGGTGGTGATCGCGCGCCGGGCATCCTTGCCGTACAGGCGGCCCAGCGTGGCGAAGCCCGCGTCGTAGAGGCCCGAACCCATGCCAAGGCCCATCAGGAGCCAGGCCATCAGGTAGACGGGGAGGCTGTGCGCCAGCGCGAGGGTCGCGAGGCCGGCGGCGAGCAGGATCGAACTGGCCATCAGGACCGGACGGCCGCCCTTGACATCGATGGTGCGCCCGACCCGCGGCGCGACCAGTCCGGCCGCGAGTAGTCCCACGGACAGGCCACCCACGACCCAACCGAGCGACCATCCGGTGTCGGCGGCGATCGGCTGAGCGAGCACGGCCGGCAGGTAGAAGGACGATCCCCAGGCAAGGATCTGCGTGATCCCGAGGGCGGAGATGACCACCCTCGGACTCGGCTTCGGCATGGCGGGATCGCTTGCTAGGGGCTCACTCACGGGGTTCGACACGAGCGGATCTCAGCAGCAGCCCGCAGGCTCCGCAATCGTCTCCGGCGGCTTCGCGGGACCACATCCGCAGCCGGACTTGCCCTCGGCCTTGGCCTCGGCATCGGCGACGCAACAGGCATCATCGACCTGTGCCGGGGCGGGACCGCCGCAGCAGCCCGAGGATGCCGGCGCGCCTTCGACGGGAAGGTTGGTCGAGCAGACGCCCGTCTCGGGCAGGACGAGGTGGACGTCGTCGGCCGCCGCGAGGTCCCCGGCGATGGCCGCGACGACGGACCGGACCTGCTCGTAGCCCGTGAGCATCAGGAAGGTGGGCGCTCGGCCGTAGCTCTTGATCCCGACCGTGTAGAAGCCCGGCTCCGGATGGGCGAGCTCACGGTGGCCGTGTGGCGGTACCGATCCGCACGAGTGTTCGTTGGGGTCGATCAAGGGACCGAGCGCCTTCGAGCTCTCCAGCCATGGATCGAGGTCGAGCCGCAGCTCGCGGGTGAGGTTCAGGTCTGGGCGCTGCCCGGTCGACACCACGATCCGGTCGATCGGGCCGACCTCGCGGAGACCGTTCGCCGTCTCGCCTTCGACGATGACTTGATCGCCATCAGCCCTGACGCGGACCACGGAGAACCCGGCCACCAGGGTGACCCGCGCGCCGTCGAGCAGCGCCTTGAGGGCCGACCCGAGCTCGCCGCGGGCCGGGAGCTGGTCGGCCCGGCCGCCGCCGTAGACCCGCATCAGGTTCTCGCCGCGGGTGGCCCACACGATGGACGTCGCGGGATCCCGCTCCGCCAGCCGGGCGAGATCGAGGAGGACGTTGGCCGCCGAGTGCCCGGCACCGACGACGAGGGTCGTCCTGCCCTCATAGATGGCACGGTCGCGTCCGAGCACGTCCGGGATGCCGTAGGCGATGTTCCCTGCGTTCTCCGCCTCGCCCTCGGCGAGGATGCCGCCCGCACCCAAGGGATTCGGCGTCGTCCACGTACCGGAGGCGTCGATCACTGCCCGCGCCAGGTCACGCCGGATCGATCCGTTGCCATTGGAGACGGCGAGCACGAACAGCTTGGTCCCGCGGCCCTTGCTGAGCACCTTGTCGGCGCCCTGTCGGGTGATCGCCGTCACCTTCGCGTTGGTCTCGATCACCGCAGCCATCTCGGGCGTCTCGGCGAGCGGCTTGAGATAGGCCTCGTACAGGTCCGATCCCGTCGGCATGACCTTCCCGGGCGGCCCCCGCCAGCCGTGGGCCTCGAGCAGGGTCCGAGCCGCCGGGTCGGTGTTGTATTCCCACGGAGAGAACAGGCGCACGTGGCCCCAATCCTTCACGTTGGCGGCGACGGTCGAGCCCGCCTCGTAGACCTTTACGGGGAGGCCGCGGCGGATCAGGTGGGCGGCGGCGGCCAGCCCGACCGGGCCTGCGCCGATGACGGCAACGGGGAGGGCATCAGACGAGGTCATGGGAATTCTCCTCGGTCAGCAGCAGGAGGCGGGGCGGGGCGCGAAGCCGTCGCGCACGCGCTCGACGAAGGCGCGTCCATGACAGCAGAGAATCTTGAGCCTCCGCGATGGATCGCGGTGGCGGGGCTGGGCCAGGACGGCGAGGACGTCCGCCCGCTCGAGGCCGATGTCACGCAGGAGATGGTCGTCCAGTTCACTGAGGGCGGCGACGTGCCGACGGTTCCGGGCCGCACGGGCGAGGTGGAGGAGAGTCGGGAGGAAGCCTGGCATCTGTCTCTCCTTTTCATATTTCCGGTAGTATGGAAATATCGGGCAAAAATAAATCAGGCGGCGTTCTCCGCCCGGGTTCCGCATCCGGCGTCGGCGCAGCACTCGTCGGCCAGGTAGCCGATGAGGCCGTTCATCGCCGGGTAGCTGGCCCGGCAGATCAGGGTCGTGGCCTGCCGCTCCTGCGTCACCAGCCCGGTCAGCAGGAGCCGCTGGAGGTGATGCGAGAGCGTCGACGGCGGAATGCCGAGGCGCTCCTGGATCTGCCCGACGGGCAGGCCGGCCTCTCCGGCCCGCACCAGCGTTCGGTAGACCTGGAGCCGGGTGGTGTTCCCGAGCGCTTCGAGCTGTTTGGCGGCTTGTTCGACGTTCATGGAAATAAGATGAACTCACCGAAATGCAGCGTCAAGCAGTATTTCCAGGCTTATCGAATTATGCCCCAACCGAAGGGTTTCTGCCGCCACGCTGAAACCCGTCGCCGGATCGGCGGTTCCTCTTCCTAACGTATGTTAACCCGAACGGCTGAAGCCGCCGCGACGGGCATACGGGACGAGTGCCCAAGGAGAGTGCCGATGCCCCACGACGCCTCAGGCGACGTGCGCCTGCCCCATGTCAACGACGTTCATCCGGATGTCGCCACCTTCATGATCGCACGGGCCTTCGCGGAGACCTACAGGGACGTGCTTGACGCGCCGATCCCAGACGTACTCGTCGCCATCCTGCGGCAGATGGAAACCTTGGAGGCCGATCATGGACACCCTGCATACTGAGCCGCACGTCGCGCTGATCGTCGAAGACGAGCAGTATGTCCGCGAGCTTGCGGGCGCCCTGTTGGAGGAGACCGAGCTGGACGTGGTGGAGGTCGAAACCGCGGAAGCGGCCCTGGCCTACCTCAAGGAGCAGGGAGGCGAGGTCGCGATGATGTTTGTGGATGTCCGGCTGCCCGGGGAGATGGACGGGGTCCAGCTCGCCAAGGCGGCATGCACCCTCTGGCCCACGATGCGCATCGTGCTGACGTCAGGCGATCCCGACGCGGCATCCGACGACTTGCCGGACTGCGTCACCTTCATGCCGAAGCCGTGGCGGGGCCTGGATTTGCTGGTTCAGGCGGAGAGAGCGATCCGTGACCCGCAGCCCCCGGTGACGTGACATGGGACGGGCCGAAAACGATGATCCTCCCGTCGTCCTGTTGGTGGAGGACGAGCCACTCGTGCGCATGACGGCCGCCGACGAGCTCGAGGAGGCCGGATTCCATGTCCTGGAGGCGGCGAACGCCGATGTTGCCCTGGCGGTTCTGGAGGCGCGCTCCGATGAGGTCCAGGTCCTGTTCACGGACGTGCATATGCCCGGCTCCATGGACGGCATGGCGCTTGCCGAACAGGTCCATGGACGGTGGCCGCACGTCCGGCTGCTGATTTCCTCTGGTTACGCCCGGCCAAAGGCGGACGAAATCCCGGACGACGGCCGCTTCGTGCCGAAGCCCTACCGCGCAGCGACCATCGCCAGCCAGATCCACGAGCTGGTACGCATGGCGGAGGGGTGAGGGCGGTCTGACGTTATCCTATGCGCCGCCGATCTCCTCGATGACGATGCCTGTCCCGCCGCAGATCGGGCATTCCTTGTCGCCCAGCTTTCCGGTGCCTTGGCATTCCCGGCAGAGGTTCTCGCCCGCCCCGGGCGTATCCGGCTCGGCCTGGTCGCCGGGATTGAGCTTCGGCTTGTGGGAGTGATCGTCACCTGACTTCGGGTCCGACATGGCCTTGGCTCCTGCAAACGTACGTCGGGGCAACGCCCTGAGGAGGCCAAGGTTGCCCGGCTCGCGTGTCCGGCCGTCCAACTCGGCCGCCTTGACCTCGTGTCTCATGGCTTCGGCGGCGAGGCGCTCAAACTCCTTCCCGGCCGCCTCCTTGCGCTCGCTGTAGTTGGTCATACGGGGCGCGCACCCTGGTAGCGGGCGAAGGTCGTCCGGCCCGACGGCCCGAACAGGACCACCTCGTAAGCCTCTGGCGCCATGCCCTCCATCTCCATCTCCGGGGAACCCATCGGCATGCCGGGCACCGCGAGCCCCTTGCCCGACGGCTTCTCTGCCAGCAGGCGCTTGATGGCGTCCGCGGGGACATGGCCTTCGATGACGTAGCCGCCGATCTCCGCCGTGTGGCAGGAGGCCAAGTCCTGCGGTACGCCGAGGCGGACCTTCACGCGGTTGATCTCGGGCGTCTCGATGACCTCCGCAGTGAAGCCTGCCTGGCGGAGGTGGTCGACCCAGCCGGTGCAGCAGCCGCACGTCGGGTCCTTGCTCACGACGATCCTGGGCAGGGCTTCGGCCCCGGCGGCCCGCTGGCCGGCAAGGATGGCCGAGGCGGCGAACCCGGTCAGCAGGGTGCGGCGGTTCAAGAGCGAGATCTGCAAGGCAGGTCCTTCCTTTTCGGGGATGATGGCGTGTCCCCCGGCCAATTCAACCCACATGTCGTGGATTGCCGTCCCGGTCGCAGGCCATTGTCACGTCGTCAGCGCCATTCCATCCGGCTCTATTTCCGGCTCCCTCTCGATCGAGGCGAGTTCCGCGAACCCATCCAAGGTACCGCTCTCAGCCGTCGGCCCCGAACAACTCGTCGGTGCCGAATTCCATCAGGCCACGAAGGGCGGATATTCAGGCATGATAGACTGACCAACAGGCTGAATGCCGAGTCCGAGCAGAACCACTCGATGAGGATCCTATCTACCGACGGTAAGGGCGTCCGAGCGTCACGAATGAATTCGTGACGTGCTCAAAATCGCTACAGGCGGAGGGCCGCTAACCCAACCAGAGCAGACGTTCGCGAAGGGTAGGGGATCGGCAGAGACTGACCCACAGGAGACCTAAGAGGGGTACTCGTGTGCTCGCGCCAAAGAAGACCGGCTTCCCGCGGC
This sequence comes from Microvirga aerophila, assembly GCF_003332305.1. GTDB lineage: Bacteria > Pseudomonadota > Alphaproteobacteria > Rhizobiales > Beijerinckiaceae > Microvirga > Microvirga aerophila. The sequence goes on from NZ_QOIO01000055.1 coordinate 24,718, forward strand.
GGTCCTTGCACGAAAGAGCGCGTTACCGAATATAGGCCAATGAACCTGCCGGATTGGACGACCCTGCGTATCTTTCTTGCTGCCATCGAATGCGGGAGTGTTACCCGTGCCTCCGAGAAATGCGGCATCGCCGTTTCAGCCGCCGCAAAACGTATTCAGGATCTGGAGACGGAACTCGGAGTCCAACTCCTGACCCGGGGTGCAAGAGGTGTAACGCCGACGGTGGCAGGCGAACTGCTCGCCCGGCATGCTCGCACGATGTTCGCTTTCGGCGCCCGCCTTGGAGAGGACCTCCGTGCGGTTGCTGAAGGTGGACTGGGCAGTGTGCGTCTCCACGCGACTCTCTCGGTCCTAGCCGGACATCCACTCGCGGAAGCTTTGGCGGCTTTTGCCGTCGAGCATCCCGGGGTCAGTGTCGAGCTGCGCGAAGTCACGAGTCTGTCCGTCCTGCAAAACCTTGTCGAGGGCCAAACGGATATTGGAATTATTACCGTTGGCGGAGCTGTCCCCAATGGATTGGAGGCACGATCCTGGCGCTCTGACCAACTCCTCGTTGTCATGCCAATGGGGCATGAGCTGGCAGCGCGCCAGAGCCTGCGCTTTGCGGAAGTCCTTGGCCACCCCCTGATCGAGATCATCGAGGGCGGCGCCATGACGTTGCTTCTGCAAGAGGCTGCGGAGCGTCTTGGAGTGCGTCTGCGCCCGCGCCTTCGCGTCGCAACGGTCGAGGCCGCTGCCCGACTCGTTGCCGCCGGCCATGACCTCGCCATCATCCCAGATGGTGTCCTGCCAACCTACAATCCTGACCTGCGCCTTGTCGGTGTTCGGCTGGCTGAGCCCTGGGCACGGCGCCAGGTGAGACTGGTCAGTCGCCCGGCCACCATGCTGACGCCTTCGGCGCGCCTGCTGCTCGACTACCTTTCCGCCTCACAAGGCAATCCGGCTGAGGTCGAGCATTCGCGAACGACGGACGCTGTGTCCGCGAAATAGCGCTTCTCCTTCTGCTCTCACGTCGGCAGTCTCTGTCGAACGACAAAAGCAAGACTACGCCCGAGGAGACGCTATGGAGATCAGCTCCAAGTCGGAAGCCGTCGTGGTGCGCGAGGTCGGCCCCCGCGACGGATTGCAGAATGCGTCGGCGATTATGCCGACACAAGCCAAGCTTGCCTGGATCGGCGCGATGACGGCAGCGGGCATCCGTGAGATGGAAGTCGCCAGCTTCGTCCCGCCGGCGGCGATGCCGCAGATGGCGGATGCCGCGGAAGTGACCCGTGCTGTCCGTTCGGCTCACCCGAGCCTGCGCGTCATCGTCCTCGCTCCCAATCTGCGTGGCGTGCAAAACGCGGCGGCTGTTGGAGCGCAGTCCATTATCTTGCCCGTGTCGGCGAGCGAGGCCCATAGCCAGTCCAATGTGCGCCGGTCACGGGCCGAGCAGGTTGCGGAAGTCAGGCGCGTTGTCGAGTGGACCCAGTCCCTGGGGGGCGATGCGCCCCGGATCGAGGTCGGCATCTCGACGGCCTTTGGCTGCTCGCTCCAGGGCATCGTCCCCGAGCGTGATGTCATCTCATTGGCGGCCTCCTTGGCCGAAACGGGCGTGGACGTGATCGCCCTGGCCGATACCCTCGGGTACGCCAGCCCGTCTCACATCCGTCGCCTCGTACGGTCCGTGAAGGCCGAGATCGGCAGCACGACCTTCGGCAACCTGCACCTGCATGACACTCTCGGCACGGCTCTGGCCAACGTCCTCGCAGCTCTCGAGGAGGGCGTGCGCGGGTTCGATGCAGCGCTAGGCGGCCTTGGCGGCTGCCCGTTCGCGCCCGGCTCCGTCGGCAACGTGTCAACGGAGGACCTTGTCTATCTCCTGGAATCGGAAGGCTTCTCGACCGGAATTGACCTGGAGGCACTGCTTGAAGCCCGCAAGGTCCTCCAAGCTGGACTTCCGAGCGAAACGCTTCAGGGCCGGGTCGCGGCCGCCGGCATTCCCCGTACCTACCGCATGTCGTCGTCAGCCGCCGCGTAGCGGGATTGGGCGTCATCGACGCCACCCTGACAATCTTGAGGATGTTTACAAGTTGTCCGCACCTTTGACCCAACACACCCCCCAAAAGCCGGCGCCTCTCGCCGAAATCCGCGTCCTCGAATTCAGCCACATGATCATGGGGCCGAGCTGTGGGATGATCCTGGCCGATCTCGGCGCCGATGTCGTGAAGGTGGAGCCCGGTCCTGCCGGTGACAATTCGCGGCGTCTCACGGGCGCGGCCACCGGCTTTTTCCCGACCTACAACCGGAACAAGCGCAGCATCTGCGTTGATATGAAGAGTCCCGCTGGGGCGGCACTCGTCGGTCGGCTTGCCGCAAGCGCGGATGTCATTGTCGAGAACTTCCGCCCAGGAGCTATGGAAAAGCTCGGACTGGGATACGCCGCACTGTCCGGGATCAATCCGCGTCTTGTCTATTGCTCTCTCAAGGGCTTCCTGCCCGGGCCCTATGAGCATCGCACGGCTCTCGATGAGGTGGTCCAGATGATGGGCGGGCTCGCCTACATGACTGGCCCTCCCGGCCGCCCTCTCCGAACGGGCGCCTCTGTCAACGACATATTGGGCGGGACGTTCGGGGCCGTGGCCATTCTGGCGGCGCTGCGGGAGCGCGACAGGACCGGCCGCGGCTCTCTCGTTCAATCGGGCCTATTCGAAACCAATATGGTGCTGGTGGCGCAACACATGGCCCGTGCGGCCATTGAGGGCCACAATCCAGAGCCGTTCGGCGATCCGGACATGAAGAAACCCTGGCCCGTCTATGACGTCTTCGATTCCGCCGACGAGGGTGAGCAGGTCTTTGTCGGAACGGTCACGGAGAGCCAATGGCGTGGGTTCTGCGAGGCTTTCGGGCTTCACGATCTCCTGTCCGATCCTGATCTTGGAACCATGGCGCAGTTGGCGGCGGCACGACCGCGGATCCGCCTGCGCGTGGCGGAGGTCTTCAGGAAGCTGCCTAAGACCGAGCTGATGGCGAGGTGTGAAGCTCTAGGCTTGCCTTTCGCTCCCATCGCACGCCCGGCCGACCTTTTCGATGACCCACACCTGTTGGCATCGGAAGGGCTATTGCCGATTGATCTCAGAAGTGCTGAGGGCGCGCCGGGTGGTACTCCGGTTGTTCCTGAGGCTGGGCTTCCGGCGCTTCCCGTTACTCTTGGCACGGGTCGCCCTGGGTTGAGGCGCCAGCCCCCGCGTGCGGGCGAGCATGGAATCGAGGTCATGCAAGAGGCCGGTTTCTCTGAGGCGGAGATCAACAAGATGGTTGCCGACGGCATCATCTCGGTACCGGCTCGCCAGTCCCCGGCGGCCGCCTGACCAGGGGCAGCGTGGGCTCGGACTATCAGACCATCGAGATTGGAGAGGAGACAGCAGCAGATGCCGATTTACGCACTCGATGACACGGTGCCGGAACTCCCGGACGCTGATCGGATCTGGATTGCTCCGAGCGCTCACGTCATCGGCCGCGTTCAGCTCGGTCGCGACGTCGGCATCTGGTTCGGTGCTGTTCTGCGGGGTGACAACGAACTGATTGATATCGGAGACGGGACGAATATCCAGGAAGGGGCTATGCTGCACACCGACCCGGGTTTCCAGCTCACCATTGGGGCGGGAGTTACCATTGGGCACCATGCGATTATCCATGGGTGCTCCATTGGAGGTGGCTCGCTCATCGGCATGGGAGCCACTGTGTTGAACGGCGCCCGGATTGGCGCAAACTGCCTTGTCGGCGCGAATGCCCTGGTGACCGAAGGGAAGGAGTTCCCCGACGGATCTCTCATCGTCGGCGCCCCCGCCAAGGTCGTCCGGGAACTAAACTCTGAGGCTTTGGAAGGTCTGCGGAGGTCCGCCGCAAACTACGTCCGAAATGCCGAGAAGTTCAGGTCGGGTCTCCGGGTCATCGGCTGATGCATCGAGGCTGACACAAGATGTGCAGACAACGCTATCACGCAGAGACACGTGCAGGTTGGCAGAGATGAGTAGGTCTTAAAGCTTCGTCGGGAAGTCGATCGTCAAGAGAAGCCACAGAAACAAAGGCATGGATGATCGATCCCCCAAACTAAAACCAGGAGGAAAACGCATGATCAATCGCCGACACTTTCTCGCCACTGCTGGCGGCGCCGCGGCCGCAGGGGCCCTCGGTTTCCCGCGCCTTGCTCAAGCTGCAACGCCGGCAAGCATCACGTTTGGACCGGCATTGCCTGTCTACGCCCTCACCTTCGTGGCCGTCGAGAAGGGCTTTTTCAAGGATGAAGGGGTCGACGTCAAAACCGTCATCACCGATGCCGGCGCCCGCTCGCGCCAGACCCTGGCCGCGGTGGACGCGCTGTTTGCTCACGGCGACGGCAGCCATCCGCTCCAGCTCTCGAACCGCGGCAAGAAGGCGAAGCTCATCCTTGCCACTCAGATGGTCCCTTCCACAGCCAACATGGTGATCCGGCAGGACCTGTTCGATCAGGGCATCAACACCGTCGAAAAGCTTGGCCAATGGAAGCGTCCGGATGGTGCCAAGCCGATCGTGGCCGCAACTGCCATCGGTTCGGGAACGTGGATGTTAGGCACATACGTGTTTGAGGCACGCAAGCTCGGCCAGAACATCAACTGGGTGGCGGGCGGGGGCAGCAAGACCATGCTCGCCGGCCTGCAAAGCAAGCAGTTCGACGTCATCATGGCGCCTCCTGCGTGGCAGTTGGAAGCGGAGCGCAACGGATTCGGCAAGACACTGTACGACGTCCGCACGCCGGGTGTTGTGGCACAGGACTTCGGCGGCAACCTGCCAGTCCTTGCCTTCTACACGCTCGAGGACACCATCGAGCAGAACCCCGCCCTTGTACAGTCCACCGTCAACGCACTGTACAAGGCCATGCGCTGGGTAAAGGAAACGCCCGTGGACGAGGTCTTCGCTCTCCTCGGAACCAAGTACTATGGATCGATCGATCCTGCGTCCGCTAAGGCGGAACTCGCGTTCGACAAGGAAACCTGGGACTACAATGGCCGCATCACGAAGGAGGACTTCGAGCGGGGAGGGCGCGTGTGGTACCGCAACGGCACTGATATTCCCCCGATGAAATACGAGGATGTGGTCGACATGCGCTTCCTCGACGCCGCGCAGAAGAAAGCCTGACATGGGTGCCCGGCCCTACACGACGGCCGAGCCGACGCCGAAGGCTGTGACGGCTCGCAAGGACGTACGGGTGTCCGTGCTTTCGCTCGACAAGGCCTTCGGGCGCGGCGACGCGAAGGTGACCGCCGTCGATAAGGTGTCCTTCGACATTGGGCGCGGCGAGTTCGTCGCGCTCCTGGGTCCGTCGGGCTGCGGCAAGAGCACCATCCTGAACATGGTCGCCGGGCTGATCCCCCGGACCGGCGGCGACATCCTCATCGACGGCAAGCCGATGGAACAGGGCCAGGTACGGCGCGAGATCGGCTACGTGTTCCAGCGGGATACGGTCTTCCCGTGGCGCTCGGTTGAGGCCAATGTCGGCTATGGGCTTGAGATCGCTGGCGTGCCCGCAGGCGAGCGCCGGGCCCGCGTGGCCGAGGCACTGGATCAGGTGGGCCTCACTGCCTTCGCCAAGGCCTTCCCTCGAACCCTGTCGGGCGGCATGCGCCAGCGTGTGGCGCTGATGCGCACCCTGATCACGCAACCCGAGATCCTGCTGATGGACGAGCCGTTCGGGGCCCTCGACACCCACACCAAGCTCGAGATGCACCGCATCCTGCTGCAACTGTGGGAGCGTGAGCGCCAGACGGTTCTCTTCGTCACCCACGACCTCGGCGAGGCCCTGACGCTGGCGGACCGCATCATCCTCCTGTCCGCCCGGCCCGGACGACTCAAGGAGGACTTCGAGGTCCCGCTGGAACGCCCGAGGGATGCTGTGGCCCTGCGCGAAAGTCCCGAGTTCGCACGGCTGTTCTCGCATATCTGGCATTCGCTCGGCGAAGAATTCCGCAAGACGAAGGCGGAGTGAAACTCATGGCATCCAAGCAATCCTCAACCACTGTCCTGCTCTGGCGGGTGGCGATCCTGCTCCTGCTTCTTGCTGTCTGGCAGTGGGGTTACGACTTGCGCGCATTTGCGGCGCTCAAACCCTACGTGCCCAGCTTCCTCGACCCGTACTTCGTGTCGAAGCCCTCCGAGATCTGGAAGAGCTTCCTGCGCCTGGGCTGCCTCACGGATCGCGGCGGTACGCTCCACGGCTGGAGCGGCATGACGGCGTGCCTTGCCGAGGATGCCAACAACATCTGGATGGCGACGGCGGTGACGCTCAAGAACACGTTCTGGGGTTTTCTCGGCGGCACTCTCTCGGGTATTGCGGTGGGGCTGATCCTCGGCCGGTCCGACTTCCTGTCGCGCGTGTTCGAGCCCTACATCGTGGCATTCAACTCGATCCCGCGCATCGCGCTCGTCCCGCTCATCATCCTGATGTTCGGCCTCGGCGACATCTCCAAGATCGTCACGGCCTGGATCGTCGTGTTCTTCGTGGTGTTCTTCAACACCTTTGAGGGCACCCGTGCGGTGGACCGGGATCAGATCGCGGCATCGCGGCTGCTCGGGGCTAACTCGTGGACGGTCACCCGGACCGTGGTCATCCCATCGACGCTCGCCTGGGTGTTCGCCTCTTTGACCCCGGCGGTGTCATTTGCGCTAATCGGCGTGATCGTGGGTGAGTTCATCGGTGCCGAGCGCGGCATCGGCAAGCTGATCGTCGAAGCCGAGGCCCGCGCCAACGCGTCCGAGATGATGGTTGCGATCTTCGTCCTCATGGTGGTTGGCATCCTGCTCGCCATTGGTGTGCGGCGGATCCAAGCCTACCTTCTGCGGTGGCAGCCACAGTTCGATCAGGCAAGCGCATGACCAGGGTCACCTTCCCCGGCCGCATCCTCTTCCTGTCAGCCGATCCCGATAAGATCGACGTCCAACTCGCGGGGGTCGACCTTTCGCTGGAGCAGGCTGGGCAGCTTCGCGACGACGTGTCAACAGATGAAATCACGCCACTGCCGTCGCTTGTTTACTTCGACGAGCGGCTGGCCAGTCATCCTTACACTGGCTTCAAGGCGGGTGATCGGCTGCCGATCGGTTTGGAGACAGCGAGGCTGGGCGGCTTCATCGTCGCGGTTGGAGGCAAGCGGTACGGCAAGGGCTCGTCACGGGAGCATAGCCCGGTCGCCGAGAAGGCAGCCGGTATTCGCCTCGTCATCGCTGAAAACTTTGAGCGCATCTACCGCCAGAACGCCGACAACGTCGGCCTGTTCACGTCGACTGACTTCGGTCTGATCGAGCGGATCCGACGCGGAGAGGAGATCGATGTTGAGGAATTGGTCGGAGACCGCGACAGCATTGCGGCCGCAGTCCTACGCAGTGGTGGCCTGCTGCGCTACGGCCGGGAGCGCCTACACTCCGTTTCGGCCACCCGAAGCCTGTCGGACGGGCAGGGGCCGCAGACCTTGTTCGAGAAGATCCTGGCGCGCCATGTGGTGAAAACCGCCGATAGCCTTGGTGACATCACGCCCGGAACAGGGGGCTTCGTTCGGGCCGACATCCGGTTCATCCACGACATCTACACCGGAATGTGCAGCTACATGCTGCATGAAACGTTCGGTAAGCCCGTCCGCCTCCACGAGCCGGAGTCGATCATCGTCTTTGAGGATCATTACTCCTATGCACACCGGAGCCGTGTGCACATTGAGCGTGGTCTGCTTCCCCAGGTCCATGAACTGTCCCGGGCGCACCGGGAATTCGTGGCGGACTATGGCTTGCGATCGCATGGTTACCTGCCGGGCGGAGAAGGGTCCGAGGGAATATCCCATGCCCTGATGGCTGAGCAGTATGCCTTGCCTGGGCAACTGATCGTTGGCACGGACTCCCATACCCCACACAGCGGGGCGCTGGGCTGCCTGGCGTTCGGCGTCGGCACGACCGATATCGCGAATAGCATGGTCACGGGTGCGGTACGGATCACGGTACCGGAGGTCCTGCGCATTGAGCTCTCGGGAACGTTGCCCCGCGGCGTCACGGCGAAGGACATCGTCCTGCACCTACTCGCTTTGCCCGGGCTCAAGATGGGAACTGGCGTCGGCAAGGTCTTCGAGTTTGGCGGCACCGGCATCGCACAGCTCAACACAGACGAGCGGGCGACGCTGACCAACATGACCGCCGAGCTGGGAGGCTTTACCGGGATCGTCGAACCCGATGCGGAGACGGTTCGGTTCCTCAAGGAACGTCGCGGGATCGATGTCACGATAGCGCCGTGGATGCGCAGCGACGAGGGTGCTGCTTACGCGGAAGTGATCCGTGTGGACCTCTCGGCCTTATCGCCCATGGTGGCGGCTCCCGGGGATCCCGGCAATGGTCTCGATCTTTCCAAGCTGCCGCAGCGGGTAGCTATCGACATCGCCTATGGCGGGTCCTGCACCGCCGGCAAGCGGGAGGATTTCGACCGCTATCACGAGGTCCTGTCGTGGGCGGCAGAGAGGGGGCTCAAGGTCCCGCCTCACATCAAGCTCTTCCTTCAGTTCGGCACGACAGCGGTCCGGGACTACTGCATCGAGAAGAATTATCTTGCCGCCTTTGCGCGGGTTGGAGCCGAAATACTCCAGCCGGCGTGCGGCGCCTGTGCGAATTGCGGTCCCGGCACATCGACCAGCACCGATCAGGTGACCGTGAGCGCCATCAACCGGAATTTCCCGGGTCGCTCGGGCCCTGGAAAGGTCTGGCTTGCCAGCCCTCCCACGGTCGCAGCCAGCGCCATCGCGGGCGAGCTGACTTCCTTTGAGGAGCTCCAGGCGCGCTTCGGCACAGGGCAGGCGCGTTGACCCGGTCGTTGGGAGCTCTCAGAGGTCGTGTAATCTCCGGGAACTCACGACGACTCCATCCGCGTCGCAGTAGACGAATTGGCCGGGCGCGAAGCCCACCCCGCCAGCCTGGAATGAAGTGCCGATCGCACCTGTGCCATTGAACGAGCCGCGGGCTGGGACGACGCCAAGCGCCATCACGCCAAGATCCATTATGGCAAGCGCCTCGGTATCGCGAACGGCACCGAAGACGACTACCCCGGACCAGCCGTTCTCGATGGCCTTGGTCGCGAGCCTGTCGCCGATCAGAGCTACTCGGATCGAGCCTCCTCCATCGACGGCGAGAACCCGCCCTCGTCCAGGCTGTTCAAGGCACTGTTTTACCAGCCCGACATCCTCGAAAGTACTGACAGTTTGGATCTCCCCGCTAAAGGACTTGTGACCGCCAAACGTGCGGAACTGAGTCAGGCAGACCTCCAGTTCTTCTCCAAATTCGTCGCAGAGATCAGCCGTTTTGAAACCACTCACTGTATGCACCATGGGTTAGGGTGACCGCTAGGAAGGAGTTACGCGATCAAACCGGATGCGAACCGTCTTGTCCAACGATTGGGGCCGCACCGCTCCAGGAATGTTTCTTGACACCCTGCACGAAGGTCGCCCCCTGGCACGGGGCTGACGAAAGCCGAACTTTCGCAGTCATAGGGTGTGCTGACCTTCATCAGGCCACGCTTAACGGCTCAGATTGACCCGATGCAGACATTCACGAAGTCAAGCCACCACTCCCGATAACCCGTCTCAGTCAAAGAGTTCACTCTTTCCGATGCGGACGGCAGAAATGTCCCGTGAGCCGATAGGGTCGGTTCAGGAAATCAGCGGATGGAGACTACTCGGATCCGGCGCAGGCCAACAGTGCGTGGGAGGCGCAATATCCAAACTTCTCAGCAGTTCACGTACAACCTGGATTCCAGCTTCGGCGCGATGCCTAACGACCTTCGGACGCAGTGGAGAAGTGCTGGCGGATGCTTTGAATGAAAGCCTCGGCCATCCAGGTCACGGGAAATGGCGCGGAGTGATGACCACCACCTTCTGCGGAGGAACCGTCTCGGAGATCTCCAGGCTAACGAGTGGGCGCCCATCGTAACTGACTTGCGGAGAGGGCTTGGTGACCAGAACGGAGACGCCATGCCCGTTGGCGACCATTCCCCTCACCATCTCTAGGGACTGCGTTTCCATCGCGATGTTCGGCGTTATACCGGCCGACCGGAACAGGCTGAGGAAGTATTCCCTGCTGTGGGGTAGGCCTATCAGGATCAATGGGTTCTCGGCGATTTCCTTCAGCGAGACGGATCGGCGCGTCGCCAAGGGATGGTCGGACCCGACAAGTGCATGGGGCTTCAGGTATCCAACGACCTCCATGTTCCCGCTTCGCCCGAGGCCGAGGTCGTAAGTGAGAGCGACCTCGATGGAGCCGTTGTCGATCAGATGATGCAACTGCTCCACATTCGCCTCCCGGAGCCTCACCTGAACGCCCGGATTGTGCTGGCGGAAGCACCTGATGATGGCCGGCAAGTGGCTTGGCCCCAGTGTCACGAAGCAGCCGACATCGATCCAGGCATCGCGGCCGTTCATGCCCGTCGGCGAGGCAATCCAAGCCTTAGATTGCGAGAGCAGGCTTCGCGCCTCGGCCAGCTTGGCTCTACCGGCGGGCGTCAGGACCAAGCCTTGGGCGTGCTGCCGGACGAACAGGCTCTCGCCCAGCGCTTCCTCGAGCTGCTTGATCGCCATCGACACCGAGGGCTGCGAGACGTTCATCGCGATCGCGGCCTGAGCGGTGCCGCCATGTTCGGCTGCTGAGACGAAATACTGAAGTTGGCGCAGGGTAAACGGGATCAAGAAATCCTATCCCTAAAATATCGAAAAATTATTTGTGTTGATTCAAGAGGTGTCAATCGCATCGCTCCCACGACAGGGGAGACGAGCGTGGAAGCAGTGTCGGGCAATGTCCAAGGTCCCCTCGAGGGGTTGCGTGTCCTAGACTTTACGCGGGTGCTTGCTGGCCCCTTCGCAACCGCGCTCCTGGCCGACATCGGGGCGGAGGTCATCAAGGTCGAACCGCCCCAGGGGGACGAGTATCGTCACATCGGCCCCTTCGTCGAGGGTGAGAGTGCGCTCTTCATGTCCGCCAACCGCGGCAAGCGCAGCGTTGTCCTCGACCTGAAGTCGCCCGAGGGGCGCGATGCAGCGCTGAGGCTTGCACGCACGGTCGACGTGGTGGTCGAAAATTTCAGGCCCGGCGTCGCCGACAAGCTCGGGATCGGCTATGCCGCACTCTCCGAAGTCAACCCGAAGCTGATCTATCTCAGCATCTCCGGTTTTGGGCAGACGGGTCCGATGAGGGATCGTCCCGCCTATGACATCATCGTCCAAGCCACGAGCAGTCTCATGTCGTTGACGGGACATCCGGACGGGCCTCCTACCATGGTGGGCGAAGCGATCGGCGACCTGATCGCTGGCCTATATGGATCATGGGCCGTGACGTCCGCCCTCTGGCAACGGGAATGCAGCGGACGCGGGTGTCACATCGACCTCGCGATGTTCGATGCCCTTCTCTCCCTTCTTCCCACCGGTGCATGCCGCCACTTCGCCAGTGGCGAGGTTCCGGGGCGGGTCGGAAACCGCCACCCGCTGTCCGCCCCCTTCGGGGTGTATCAAACGGCCGATGGCCATGTGGCCATCGCCGTGCTCAACGAGCGGCTGTTCGAGCGTCTCGCACAGGCCATCGAACGTCCGGGGCTGGTCCAGGATCCTCGCTTCCGGACCGATGCCGACCGCTCCGCAAACGAGCCCGCTCTGCGCGACCACATCGAGGCATGGTCGGGCCGGCGGACTTCCGCCGATGTTGAAGGCGTCCTTTCGGCTGCCGGAATCCCAGTCGCACCGATCCAGAACCTGGCCGAGGCCATCAATTCGGATCAAACGCGCCATCGTCAGTTGTTCCCCGAGGGCAGCCTGGGTTTTCCCGTCCCGGAACAGCCCGCACATTTCTCCGGCACCATCCGGGGTCGGAGCGCCCCAGTCCCGGCGCTTGGTGAGCACACGGACGCGATCCTAGCCGATCTCGGCTGACCGCCAGTTAGGATTGCCGAAGCAAAGCGAGTGGATGATGAACTTCCAGCCAGACCCCGATGCCATTGCCGTTGCCGGGTCAGTCGCGAGGTTTGCCGAGGCTTCCCTGAAGCCTCGTGCACAGGCCATCGACGAGACAGGAATCTTCGTCGCCGAGCACATCCCGGCGTTGGGAGAGCTCGGGGTAATGGGGATGAACCTTCCTGAGCGGTGGGGCGGGGCAGGGGTGTCGCCGATCGCACTCTACCTTGCCGTCGAGGCCTTGGCGGGGGGATGCGGCTCGACGGTGTCGATGGTGACGGCTAACTATCTGGCAACGGACTCTATACTTCTGGGCGGTGACGATGCCATCCGGGAGCGATATCTACCCGAGGCGGCTGCCGGGCGCTCCCTTGGAGCCTTCGCTCTGACGGAACCCCGGGCCGGATCCAACCCGGCCGACATGAGCACCCGGGCCGTTCGCGAGGGGGAGGGATACCGGATCACCGGCGTGAAGCATTTCATCTCGAATGCGGCATACGCCGATTTCATCGTCGTTTTCGCGAAGACCGATCCCGCCGCGGGCTACAAGGGCATCAGTGCATTCATCGTCGAGCCCAGGCACGGCGGGGTCGAGACAAGCGCTCCCGAAAAGACCATGGGGTTGCGTGGCGGTCACGTCTTCGCGGTCGCATTCGATTGTTGGGTGCCCGAACACAATCGATTGGGCCCTGAAGGCAGCGGTTTTCGAACCGCCATGCATGTGTTGGACAACGGCCGCATCGAAGTCTCCGCCATGTGCACCGGCATGGCGGGAGCGGCCCTGGACGCCGCCGTCAGTTGGTCAAAAATCCGCCAGGTGGATGGGCACCCGATCGCGGAATTCCAGGGCCTCCAGTGGATGCTGGCGGATATGGCAACCGAACTCGAAGCGGCTCGCCTTATGGGGCTGCGGGCTGCATCCCTGCGTGGATCGGGAAAGCGGTATTCACGGGAAGCGTCGATGGCCAAATTCCTGGCATCCGAGACTGCTGGTGCTGTCATCGACCGCGCCTTGCAGATACATGGCGGCTACGGCTACTCGCGGGACATGCCGCTTGAACGGTTGGCTCGCGACGTCCGCATCATGCGCATCTACGAGGGGTCGTCCGAGATCCAGCGCAACATCATCGCCCGTACTCTGCTCGCCTGATCCGCCGGAAGGACCGCCCCGGAGGAGGTCTCTGATTGGCGCGAGGCGGAAGAAACACTTTGGTCTGCTCATGAGGCGGTGAGCGGATCTTCATTTCACATGCTGTTCGTTACATTTTGACCCGTTTCAGACCTTCCCGGCGGCGTACATGCCACCCTTTAAGCCGGGCCAGGAGCGGGTCGGGCCTTATCGGGGTTGGCGTCGGGTTCGGCGCGCAGACGCCGGCGAGGGACGTGATCAGTGGCATCTTCTATCTGCTCGACGATGTCTTCCGGGTCAGTGAGTACATCCAGAGTGGCTCCTGCAAGGGAACGGTCGGGTCCTCGAGTCTGTGCTCGGTCACGCTGCGGCATCACCGTAAGCCGATCTACACATTGCCCTCCGGCGAGCTTGGAA
>NZ_QOIO01000056.1 GCF_003332305.1 Microvirga aerophila
ACTGAGCAAAAACAGATCACCCATTCGGAGCCTCCTCGACAGGAGGCTCTGAATCACACCTCAATCTAAATTAATAGGTCCTGAGTCTAGCCCCTGGGATGATCAGGATCAGCAATCTGTACACCGGTATCATGGCGAGGCAGCCGACCGTCAGCGTCGACTCCCTCGTGACCGCCAAAGACGGGTCCGAGCTTTTCGTCACCGTCAACATGCTGGCCAGTACGGTAAGCCGAATTTTGGCGGACCAGGGACTGCCGCCTGTCTGGATTGGCGCGATTGTCGACCGCAACGGGGTCTTGGTCGCAAGAAGCCGGGATGCCGATCGCTTCGTGGGCAAGCCGGCGACTCCGGACAGCAAAGAACGGATCCGGGCCGGGGTACGTGAAGGTGTTTTCGAGAGCGTCTCCCTAGACGGCATCTCGACCGTTCTGGCCCTATCCCGCTCCCCCGGCTCGGGATGGTCGACCATTGTCGCGGTGCCGCAGTCGGAAATCGCGGCTGCCCCTTGGCGCTCCGCCCTGTATCTTGCAGGGGCAGGAGGCTTCCTTCTCTTCCTTGGAACCATGTTGGCGTGGCGGGTCGGCCGCGGCATTGCGTCTTCCGCCGAAGGGCTGGTCACCTTAGCGCAACGCCTCGGGCGCGGCGAGCCGATCACCGTCCCTGCAAGCGGTCTGGCGGAGATAGACCGCGTCGGCAGCGCGCTCGCGTCGGCTTCGACGGTGCTTTGTGAGCGTGAAGCAGCCCTACGAACAAGCGAGGCCAGTCTTCGAGCTACCCACGATAATGCCGCAGTGGGCATTGCCGAAGTGGATCGGGACGGCCGTTTCATCTCGGTCAACGAAGCCCGCTGCCAGCTGACAGGCCATACGCGCGAGGAGTTGATCGGACAGCATTTCGCTCATGCGACCCATGCCGCCAGCTTGAACCATGACCTCGAACTCTTCGCGCGGCAGGTTGCGGGCGAACTGGACACCTACACCACCGAGAGCCAGTTCACGCGCAAGGACGGCAACGGCGGCTGGGCCCGCATCACCAGTACAGCCCTGCTGGATGCATACGGAGGCTTTCTCTATGCCGTGCGCGTGGTGGAAGACATTACGGAACGTCGGGAGGCCGATCGGCGTCAGAAGCTGCTCGTCGACGAACTGAACCATCGGGTGAAGAACACGCTCGCAACGGTGCAGTCGCTGGCTTGGCAGGCCAACCGTTCCGGCGCAACGCCTCAAGTGGCGCAGCAACGATTCCAGGAGCGTCTGCTGGCGCTGTCACGCACACACAACCTTCTCAACGAAACGCATTGGGAGGGGGCTTCCCTCAGAACCATCCTGGAGACCGAACTCGGGCCCTACATGATGACTCCGTCGCGGATCAGGATCGGCGGGCCGGACGTGCAGCTTGCGCCGAAACCGGCAGTGGTCCTGGGCATGGCCTTTCATGAACTCGCCACCAACGCGGTCAAATACGGAGCCCTGTCAACGCCATCAGGCAAGGTGCAGGTTGGCTGGACGATTGATGGGTGGAACGACAGCGCCCTTCTGACAGTCGACTGGTGCGAGTTGGACGGGCCGGTGCTTGAGGGGCAGCCGAGCCCGGGCTTCGGCTCACGCCTTTTGCGGCAGACAATCACCAGGGAACTCGCCGGACATCTCGACATGCGGTTCGAGCGGGAGGGAGCTTGCTGCACGATGTCGATTCCGATCGGACCCGCCGGTCAGCAGGCGGCCTAGTCCAGGGTAAGCTCCCCAGCTCGATGCGGCTTCATCAGTCCTTTTAGGCCTCTGAGCCGGGGGTGGAGGCTGGCGCGGACGTCGCTTCACGCTCCACGGCGGTCTTGAGGACGGAAACCAGGGTTTGCTTGTTGAACGGCTTTTGAAGAAAAGCGAGCGGTCCCGTTGCATCGGCAGCTTGGCGTGTCGATGGGTCGCCTGAACCCGATATGTATACATGCGGGATTGCGCAGTCGCGGGCTTTGTGGGCAACCTCAATCCCGCTCATGCTGCCCTTCAGCTTGATGTCTAGGATGGCAAGGTCGACCCGATCCTGCACAAGGTACTCAAGCGCCTTCTCGCCGGTCGCGGCAAAGCCTGCCACCTCATGGCCGGCTTCCTCGACCACGTCGGCGACGTAGTCAGCCACGAGAGCCTCGTCCTCGACGACGAGAACACGCAGCCTCCCGTTCAAACTGGAACGCTGATCCGACATATCGCTCCTGCTTCACCACGTTCAAACGACACCTCACCCTCGACCTGGTCCGCCAACCGTCGGATCACGCGCATGCCAAGGCTGGATGCTGCCGCGGACAGGTCCAGGTCTCCTGGGTATCCGGCTCCATCGTCCGCGATGGTCAGCACCGCTCGATCCGCCTTTCTTTCGAGCGCTACCGACAGGTACCCGGTGCGACCGTCCGGGAAGGCATGCTTGAGGGCAACAGTGAGAATTTCATTGGCAATGAGCCCGAACGGCACTGCCAAGTCAACCGGCAGCTCCATCGTTTCCAGCTGAGGAGCAAGTCGAACTCGTCCCCCCGTCAGGCCGGTCAGGCTTCCGGCTAGGCGCTCGATGAATGCCGCAAAGTCTACTCGACGAAAGTCCTCCGAGCGGTAGAACTCCTCCTGGAGAGCGCTCAGCGCCTGGATGCGTCGCCCGAGATCCGCGAGTTGCTCCCGGTCGGTCCCGTTCGAGGTCGCCTTCTCGGTCATCCGCAACAGGCTGATCACGATCTGGAGGTTGTTGTGCAGCCGATGGTACAGCTCCTTGAGAACTAGGTCACGGCTCTCGCCCAGCTCAAGCAGTTGCCGCCTGCGATCGTAGGCCGAGCGAACCGCCATGGCGAGCCGGCGAAGCTGCGTGGCGCCCTTGACCACGTAGTCGTCAAAGCCACGCTTGAGGGCCCGAACCGCTAGCTCCTCGTTGCCCGTGCCGGTGAACATGACCGTGCAGCACAAGGGATTGCTTGCCTTGACCCGGTCGAAAACAGCAAGCCCGTCCGACCAACGAAGGTCGAAATCAGACACCAGGATGTCGGGCGCCCGTTCCCGTAGGACGTCATCGAGCGTGGCTAGATCGGGCGCCTCCTGGAAGTCCGCATCGGGGAACTCCTGGGCAACCGCCCGAATTGCCAGCACACGGGTATCGGGATCGTCGTCGACAAAGAGAATGCGCATGGGACCATTGAGGCAAGAACGGATGGATGAAGTGGTGCGCGAGGCTACAAAGGCAACGAACAGGAAGCCCGGTTGATCCTGTCTGCTGCGAGCCATAACGCGGGAGCAGCCGCCGGGACACCACCCCCGGGTGACCCTGTCGCGGCCGGATCCTCCCGTTTTGGGCCGCTTCTGGGCCCGGTCGCATTCGTGGTCGCCGGTGCGCTATTGGTCGCAAGCGCGATCACGTTGAACGTGTTTCTCTCAAGCCTTTCCGAGACACGGTCCTTTGTTCTACGTGCGAGTTTTATCCTCCGCGAGGTGGCCCAGTTGCACGTAGACGTTCGAGCCGCCGAGACCGGCCAAAGAGGCTACCTCCTGACGGGGGAGCGGCGCTACCTTGCTCCCTACGAGCAGGCGATCGGACGGGTCTGGGACAGCTTCAGGCAATTGGAGCGCAGTGTCCAGGAGCCCGGGCAGGTGAGCCGCCTCGGTCATCTGCGCCCCCTTATCGAGGCCAAGCTGGACGAGCTCGCTAGCACGGTCGAGCTCCGAGAGGAGAGCTTCGAGAAGGCCTTGGCGGTGGTCCGGACGGATGTCGGGCAGAGGCTGATGGAGGAGATCGACGCTGCCATCGGTGCATTCGAGCGTGCCGAGCAGGACATCATGGTGTCCCGTACCCAGCTCCTGGAGCAACAGGCGGCCTGGACCAGCCGTGTTGCCGCTTTGACCGGGGCCTTGGCGCTTGTCAGCGCCATTCTCGGCGTGGTCTGGATTGCGCGTCAGCGCGCGAACGCCCGGCTGCTCGACGCGGAGCGGGGCTTTCGGCGCAACCTCGAGGGGCAGGTGGAGGAGCGCACCGCCCAGCTCACCCAGGTCAACCAGGAGCTCGATGCGTTCGCCTACACGATCTCCCATGATCTGAGGGCGCCCCTGCGGGCCATGCACGGTTACGCCGATGCGCTCATGGAGGATTATGGCCAGCTCCTGCCGGAGGAGGGGCATCGCTTTGCGGATCGCATCATTTCCGCCGCCCGGCGAAAGGAAGACCTGATCAAGGACATTCTCTCCTACAGCCGGCTGGCCCGGGAGGAGGTGAGTGTGCGCCCAGTGGCTCTGGAGAGCATAATCGACCGGGTGATCGCGGACGCCGAGCCTCTCATTCGAGACACAAGGGCGACGGTGGCGGTGGAACGTCCGTTACCCGAAGTCATGGCTCATCCACCCACGCTCACTCAAGCGGCCACCAATCTGCTGTCGAACGCCATCAAGTTCGTCCCCACCGGTCTGGCGCCCAGGGTCAACATCAGGGCCGAGGAGAGGGGCGGACAGGTGCGGCTTTGGGTCGAGGACAATGGCATAGGTATCGATCCGGCTCATCAGGAGCGCGTGTTCCAGCCCTTCCAGCGTCTTCATGGCGTGGAGACCTACCCGGGAACCGGCATCGGCCTTGCCATCGTTCGTAGGAGCGTCGAGCGCATGGGCGGCCATAGCGGCGTGATCTCCGAGCCAGGAGAGGGGAGCCGTTTCTGGATCGAGCTTAGGGCAGCGCGGAAGGAGAAGGCGGAATGAACCCTTCGGATGACGTGATCCTGATCGTCGAGGACAATCCTGATGACCGGGACCTGCTCGCCCGGGCCTTCCGAAAGGCGAAGGTGGAGACGCCCCTCCGGTTCGCGGTAGACGGCGACGATGCGGTGGCATTCCTCGGTGAGGTCGTCAGTGCGCCGAACCACCAGCGCCCGGCGGTGGTTCTTCTGGATCTCAAGCTTCCCCGGCGCTCTGGTTTCGAGGTGCTGGAGTGGATCAAGGCGCACTCGGTCCTCCGGCGGACTCCCGTGATCATTCTGACCTCTTCGCGGGAGAGTATCGATCTTCAGCGCGCCTATGACCTTGGCGCGAACTCGTACTTGGTGAAGCCGGCGCGTCCCGAGGAGTTGTTGCGCATGGTCGAGCAGATCGATTCCTACTGGTTAGGGCTTAACGAGCCCGTTCGGGTGATTCAGTAGGGGTGTGAGACCGACGTGGGAAAGGTCGCCCCACCCGCGCCGCTCTCCGGAACAACCAGGCGGATACGAGCCAGAGCGCCGTGAAAAAGCTGGTCAGGATCAAGATTTGTCCTAGCCCGTCCGGCCCCGCAAAGCCCAACCCTGCGGTCACCGCGATCATGGCGACGAACACTTGAGCAAGCGCCGTGGTGACCATCGCGCGCGCCATTCCGCGTGCCTGGAATCGTGCGATGATGGAACCGATGATCCCGACAGCGAGCACTCCACCATACAACATGTTGGCAGGGTTATCCTCGGCCCCGATGATGCCAAGGGCAAGGTTCATCCAGACGAGGACAAAGGCCGCCGCGAGCGCGACGCCAACGGCGACCCGGTACGCGGGATCGCCTATCTTCCTCGCCGCAAACTCGTATGTGCCACCAGCGCCGACCAGCATCGCGCCGAAGATTGCAAAATCGGCTACATCCCAGTCCACTTGATCGGTGACTTGCATCGCGAACAACGGCAGCAGCAAGAGGAGCGCTGCGGCGCCCCACACGAACGTCCTCCAGCGGCTCCTGTGCCGCATACCGCCGTTTTTCAAGCACTCTGACATTGCCTTGCCTGGGTCTATGAGGAAGCCCTTCATCCTAAAGGCCGTTGGCGTCCAGAAAGCACTTCCACTTCCGTATCACGTGAGCATACTTGTAGGAGATCGCTTCAAAGGAAATGCCTATAACGGAGGGACGGATGTCCAGATCACCAGGCAGCCGCCGGCCTACAGACCCCTTGAAGGCTGCCGAGGCTGCATTCAAGAGCGCGACTACCAAGCCGGTTGAGGGGCCTCCCAAGACATCATCCATTCCAGGAGTGAAGGAGACAGTCACCCTGCGGATTGACCAGGATGTCCTTGAGCATTTCCAGCAAGATGGCCGGGGATGGCAGGACCGCATCAATGCAGCCCTGCGGAAAGCGGTTGGCAAGTAAGGGCTTTTCCGATGAACCCTTCTGTCTGAAGCAAAACGATGGTGACCGCACTTCTTCTGTCGTTTGGCACCGCAGGGGCAGTTGCCCAAGATCCTAAACCTGTTTCCTACACCTGTGCGGACGGCACATCGCTTCAGGCGACATTTTCTCCTGCGGGAAGCTCTATGGGCTCGGTCAAGCTGGTCTATGCCTAACCCTCGTCGATGACGACGCTCCCGCAAGCGATCTCGGCGGATGGAGGTCGCTACACGCAAGGAGACGTGGAGTTCTGGATCAAAGGGGACGGTGCGACCCTGACCCGAGCCGGAAAATCGACAACGTGCAGGACAGGCAGCTGAGTGACGCCTCCGACTATCGGCTGAACCTCAGCCAGTTATGGGTTCCGCCGCGGTCGCACCCTTTTGCTGTAGAGAACCTTGACAGCAATCCTCGATCGCGGGCTGCGCGCGCGCCCCACGGACCTTCAGGACAAGGATTATCGAACTCAGCACCAGACCAAGGGCGCTGAATATAAGAACAGGCAAGCTGCCGATGGCGAAGCCATAGGCCGTCCAGAGCAGGAGGCCGAACGTGCGCACCGCGAACATGCGGAGGGAGATCGCGGCCGTGTCGCCGGTCCGGCAGCATTTCACAACCTGCGGCATGAAGCTGTAGAGGCCGATGCAGCCCGCTGCGACGCCGATCAAAGTGGGAAGTGTCGCCTGCATGGTTAGCGCGCCTCTGCGGATCTGGAGCTGCGCAGCTTCAGCGCAAGGATGATGCCGGCGAAGACCACGTTGACGGCGTTGAACAGGATGACCGGCGTGCTGGCGATCATCAGACCGTGGATGATCCAAAGACCGTAGGCGATCAGCGAGGCCACGTACATGCGCTTGGAGATCGCCTCGGTGTCGCCCTCGCGCCATGCCTTAAGCACTTGCGGCACGAAACTTAAACTGGTGCACAGTCCCGCCGCCAGGCCCAGCACCGTTAGCCACCACGTTTGCATGTTAAAATTTTCCACCACGATGAACGACTTCAACAGACGGAGAGGCGAGGGGTTCCAGGGGTGAGTGGTATTGAAACAGGGGGCCGCCCCGGCGACGGGACGAGGTCCAGTCTACGAAGGTCAGTTGGAGAGACCCATCAAAGTAGGTTGCTTCCGCAGAATGATCCGGTCGGACGGACAGCATGGAGTTTTTGGCGAGATGGATGAAAACTTTTCACGTGTGGTCTTCATCTATGGCATGGCCATCGTTCTAGGTCTTGGCAAAGCCTGTACGCTGCTGATCTGGCGCACACTGCCTAGAACTCGGCCTGGTCTGCGGCAGGAGGTGAGGGCGGCTTGGCAGGGCTGGATGCAGCGTAGGTCGTCCAGGCGGGCCACAAATCCTCCGACCCGCGGCGGGGAGCCCCAGGTGACAATGCCCGCGTCGGCAGCCCTAGACGAACCGCGCCAACCATGAATGTGCGACTTGGCCTCGAAACGAAACGTCATGAGGCCAATCGAGCCCCGCTACTTGCGGTCGTCCTTGTCGTACACGTTGGTGCGGCTCGTTGACGTGCCGGAAGTGGTCGACGGGCCTGTGGTCGTCGTCCGTGACCGTCCGCGCATGAAGTACCAGACTATGGCAGCAAGGAGCGCAAGACCAATGATGATCCAAAGCCAAGGGGCTCCATCATCAGTCGTCGCGGGTGCGGCAGGTGCGGCGGGTGAGCCTGGCGTGGCGGGCGGCGTAGCTTGAGCGAGGGCCTCGTTTACCGCAACGAACGTCATGATCGTGAAGACTTGGAACCTGTTGAGCATCATGTTCCCCATTTTGCCTATGAAGGCTGCGGATCAACGCCCGCCGCCGGTCCGCGTTCCTTCCAACTCATTATCGAGCGCCCCTGCTCAGGGCCCGCCGGCAACGGTTGCTTGAATGCCAGATCCGACCTTGGCACTTCCACGGCTCCTGGGGACTGTGCCGGGCGCCGCTCGAAGGAATTTCTTCTGGCAGAGGCTTCGAGTTGCCCTAGATCTTTGTGGGTTCGACGTCTCACCGAGCCACCCGATGCCAAGAAACATGAAGCCGCGGTCACAGAGCTCTGTGCAGGAACAGATCGGATTCGTTCGTGTGCGGGGCGCACGGGAGCACAACCTCAAGAGCATTGATCTTGAGGTGCCGCGCGATGCCTTGGTGGTCTTTACGGGGGTGTCCGGCTCCGGAAAGTCTTCGCTGGCCTTTGGCACCCTGTACGCGGAGGCGCAGCGGCGATACCTGGAATCGGTCTCGCCCTATGCGAGGCGCCTGTTCCATCAGATGCCCGTTCCCGATGTGGACGACATTGACGGTTTGCCGCCGGCCGTCGCGCTTCAGCAGCAGCGCGGATCGCCGACCACGCGCTCCTCGGTGGGAAGCGTCACGACCTTATCCAACCTCTTGCGCATGCTCTATTCCCGGGCCGGAGACTATCCGCGCGGCCAGGCGATCCTCTACGCCGAGTCGTTCTCGCCCAATACCCCGGAGGGGGCCTGCCCCCGGTGCCATGGCCTCGGCCGGGTTTATGAGGTCACCGAGCAATCGATGGTGCCTGACGACTCGCTGACCATTCGCGAGCGGGCCATTGCTGCATGGCCGACCGCCTGGCATGGACAGAACCTGCGCGATATCGCCACCACGCTCGGCTTCGACGTCGATCGTCCCTGGAAGGATCTGCCCAAGAAGGACCGCAACTGGCTGCTCTTCACGGACGAGCAGCCGACCGTCCCGGTTTATCCGGGATATACGCAGCAGGAGGTTCGGCGCGCGCTCAAGCGCAAGGAAGAGCCGGCCTATCAGGGGACCTTCACGAGCGCCAAGCGCCACGTGCTGCACACCTTCGCCAATACGCAGAGCCCGCTGATGAAGCGACGGGTGTCGCAGTACATGGTGAGCACCGAATGTCCGCTTTGTCACGGCAAGCGCCTTCGTCCCGAGTCTCTGTCCGTGAAATTCGCTGGGCTGGACATCGCCGATATTTCCAGCCTGCCGCTGGCCCGTCTCTCTGACATTTTCCGCCCTTATGCGGATGGCACAGCTTCCAGCATGGCGAGGATCGAAGCGGACTATCCGGAAAAGGCAGTCGTCGCGCAACGCATCGCCGAGGATCTCGTCGCCCGGCTCAACGTTATGATCGACCTCGGGCTTGGCTATCTTGCCATCGAACGCAGCACCCCGACGCTTTCGCCCGGCGAGCTTCAACGGCTGCGGCTCGCTACGCAGGTGCGCTCCAACCTGTTCGGCGTGGTCTATGTGCTCGACGAGCCCTCGGCCGGGCTTCACCCCGCCGATACGGAGGCCCTGCTGAATGCGCTCGGGCAGCTGAAGGCGTCCGGGAATTCGCAGTTCGTGGTCGAGCACAATCTTGACGTGATCCGTCAGGCCGACTGGATCGTCGATGTGGGTCCCGGCGCGGGCGAGCAGGGCGGCTTCGTGCTCTATAGCGGCCCGCCCGAAGGGCTCAAGCAGGTGGAGGCCTCGCAGACCAGACGTTTTCTGTTCGACGAAAGCGTCACAGCGCGCCGGACGCCGCGCCTGCCCAAGGGCTGGCTGCGCCTTGCCGGTGTTACGCGCAACAACCTGCACGAACTCGATGTGGCGTTTCCACTGGGTGTGTTCACCACGGTGACGGGAGTATCGGGCTCCGGAAAGTCAAGCTTGGTCAGCCAAGCCCTGGTGGAACTGGTAGCGGAACATCTCGGGCATGACATTCCTACGGACGAGGACGAGAGCGAGGAGCTCGAGCGGGTGAGGGGCGCTGCGAGCGACGGCCGGATTGTCGGCGGAATCGAGGGGATCAAGCGCTTGGTCAGGGTAGATCAGAGGCCGATCGGGCGCACGCCGCGCTCAAACCTCGCAACCTATACAGGCCTTTTCGATCACATCCGTAAGCTGTTTGCCGCGACCAGACAGGCACGCGCACGCCGCTACGATGCCGGGCGCTTCTCCTTCAACGTTGCCAAGGGCCGCTGCCCAAACTGTGAGGGCGAGGGGTTCGTAATGGTCGAACTCCTCTTCCTGCCGAGCGTTTATGCGCCTTGTCCGACCTGTCACGGGGCCCGATACAATGCTGATACTCTCAAGGTCAGATATCGCGACAAATCCATCGCCGATGTCTTGGGAATGACGGTCGATGCCGCCTGGGAGTTCTTCGCAGACGAGCCGCACGTGCATCGCTCTCTAACGATCGTGCGCGAGGTGGGTCTAGGTTATCTACGGCTCGGCCAGCCCGCGACCGAGCTGTCCGGCGGCGAGGCGCAGCGCATCAAGCTGGCCACCGAACTGCAAAGAATTCAGCGTGGCGATACGCTCTATGTTCTTGACGAGCCGACCACTGGACTTCATCCGGCTGACGTCGAAAGGCTTGTGGTCCAGCTCAATGGATTGGTCGAGGCCGGGAATACGGTCATTGTGGTCGAGCATGACATGCGTGTCGCGGCAAGAAGCGACTGGGTGATGGATATCGGTCCGGGGGCGGGCGACGAGGGCGGGAAGGTGGTTGCGTCCGGTCCACCAGACGAGGTGGCGAAGGCCCTAGGTAGCCGCACGGCCCCCTATTTGGCGCGCATCCTCGCTTGATGCGGTTTAACGTTGGCGATGACGGGCGGCTGGCGGGCGTACTTGTGGCTTGTCCCGCAATGGGCCATTCAGGTCAGCATCCGAGGGACGACTCGCAGATTACGACGATCTGCGCTGCAGTCAACGCGCGACGGGTGGCGTCAAAACATATGCCGTCGTCGATTTCACCCGCTGCATGGCAAAGCGGGACGTCACATTCTTGAGCGGGATCGCTTCAATCAGCCGCTTGTAGAAGCCGTCATAGGAGGCCATGTCAGACACGACGACACGCAGCATGTAGTCTACGTCGCCGGCCATACGATAAAACTCCATGACCTCTGGCATAGCGGACACCAGTTCGGCAAAACGCTGCAGCCACTGGCCCGAATGATCCGCAGTTTCGATGGACACAAACACTGTCAGGCCGAGACCAACTTTCTCGGGGTCAACCAAGGCAACGCGCTTTTGGATAACGCCTGTCGCCTCTAGACGCTGAACTCTCTTCCAGCAGGGAGTCTGGGACAGGTTTATCCTCTGAGCCAGTTCCGCAATCGAAATACTTGCGTCTTCCTGCAGCAGCGCGAGAATCTTAATGTCCGTGGCATCCATCGCGTGATGCGCTCCAAAGTGGTTAATTTATGCTGATATGCGCCCATCAGGCGAATTAAATTGCCCTGCCGATGCCAGATCGACAACTTAAGAGAAATTTATTCTAGATTGCCGCCAAGTGACGTCAATAGTGACTATCAAGGGTCGGTAACGAAGTGCAGTCTTCGGAAGGTCTGCTGGACAGGGCCTAGTGTTGTTCTTCTAAAAGAACGAAATCGCGGCATGGTGTTGAGCTGTACGTGTTGATTCAGTCAATCTCGTAGTCGAAAGAACGATTTTTCTATATTTACCGGTCTGGATAGAAGGATATGCTCGCGTCTCTCGTTCTAAAAAAAGAACGTTCCCGTTGCTGTTTTAGAACGATCTCTGGATAATTCCCCTGTCATTTCCGGCTATCTAGCCGTCTACGCAGGGGAACAATCGTGTCGCTCAATATTGGCTTCGGAAGCAGAGCCCACTTCGCCACACTGGCCAGCACCGCTTTTCTGGCGGGCTCCCTTGGATGGGGAAGCGCCGCGATGGCGACAGGATCCGGCGAGGCTCCAGTCAAAGGCGGCACGCTGATCTATCTCGAGCAACAGGCTCATACGAATCTCTATCCACCCGCAGGCGGCTTCTATCCAAATGGCGGCATCCTCAACCAGATCACCGATAAGCTGACCTACCAAAACCCGAAGACGCTTGAGATCGAGCCATGGATCGCCGAGTCGTGGACGGTAAACCCTGACGCGACGGAATATACGTTCAAGATTCGTAAAGGCGTTACCTTCTCCGACGGAACGCCTCTCGATGCCGCGGTCGTCGTCAAGAACTACGATACGTTCGGACGCGGCAACAAGGAGTTGAAGCTTCCGATCTCCGAGGTGATCAACAACTACGATCGCAGCGAGGTCGTGGATTCCCACACGGTGAAGTTCTATTTCAAGAGGCCTTCACCCGGATTCCTGCAAGGCACGTCGGTGATCGGCTCCGGGTTGGTATCTCTCGCAACCCTGGCGCTGCCTTATGAGGCTTTGGGCGACGCCACGAAAATCATCGGTTCCGGGCCATTCGTTGTCGCAAGCGAAACACTTGGACGGGAACTCGCCTTGAAGGCACGGGCTGACTATAACTGGGGACCCGCCAAGCTCGAGCATCAGGGCCGTGCCTATCTCGACGAGATCAAGTATATCATCACTCCCGAGGACAGCGTCCGCATCGGCGCGCTTCTAGCCGGGCAGGCTGACGTCATTCGCCAGATCCAGGCCTATGATGAGAAGCAGGTCGAGGACGAAGGTTACCGGATCTATGCGCCGTCCACTCGCGGGGTGAACAACAGCGTCGTCTTCCGGCCCGACAATCCGCTGGTGGCCGATGTCCAGGTACGTCGAGCCCTGCTGCATGCAACCAATACGGACGAGATCGTTTCGACGCTGTTCTCCACCAATTATCCGAAGGCCACCTCGATCATCGCGCAGACGGCTCTCGGCTACATCGATCTGTCGGCAAAGCTTTCGTACAATCTCGACAAGGCCAAGGGTTTGCTCGACGATGCGGGCTGGAAAGCCGGCCCGAACGGCCTGCGCCAGAAGGATGGCCTGACCTTGGAGCTGACTGCTTACGAGTCCCTGCCGCAGCCGCAGAACAAGGAGACCCTTCAGCTGGTATCGCAGCAATGGGGCAAGATCGGCGTGAAGCTCAATGTGCTCACGGCCGACTCGGGCAGCGCAACAGTGAACAATTTCGATCCTGCCAAGGCGGCGGTTTCACCGGCGATGGTCGGCCGCGCCGATCCGGACGTGATCAAGAGCCAGTACTATCCTACCAACCGCAATGTTCTACTGCAAAAGGGCGGCAACAGCGATAAGGTGAAAACCTTCGTTGATGAGAGGCTGAACGCTCTCTTGGACAAACTGGCTTCCGAGCCGGATCGCACAAAGCGCCTCGCCGTTGCAGGCGATGTTCAGAACTACGTGATTGATCAAGCCTACGCCATTCCGATCTTCGAGGAGCCGCAAGCTTTCGCCGCCGCTCCATACGTGAAAGGTGTCGCTTTTGAGGCTGTGGGACGACCGAGCTTCTACAGCGTCTGGCTTACGCCCCGCCGGTAACCAGCGATCCATACGGCCGGATGCCCACGAAAGCAGGCATCCGGCCATCGTCCCACAAATCCTTTTATTCAGGCAGGTTTCCCATGTCCCGCTATGTGATTGGCAGGATCGGACAGGCAGTGATCGTTCTCTGGGCTGCCTTCACAGCCTCGTTCATCCTGTTGCAGGCGTTGCCAGGCGATGCAATTCTCATCAAGTTCCTGAACCCAGAATTAGGTCTCGGGCCGGAGCAGATCGCAGAGATCCGCGCTTCGTATGGTGCAGATATTCCGCTCTGGGCGCAATATCTGCACACCGTCTCAAACTTCTTGTCCGGCGACTTCGGCTATTCCGTCCAAGCCGGTGTACCGGTCGGAGACCTTCTGCTCGCCAGCCTGCCATCCACTCTCTGGCTGGCAACCCTCGGATTCCTCCTGGCGCTCGTCGTCGCCATTTCACTCTCGGTCGCATCGGCGCTGCTGCCACTTTCCTGGCTGCGCTCCAGCATCCAATCGCTTCCGTCACTCTTCGTGGCCACGCCGGTGTTCTGGCTTGGAATCCTGCTGATCCAGATCTTCTCGTTTCAGCTCAAGCTGGTTCCTGTCATCAGTCCGGGGCCTTGGGAAGGCTTCGTCCTTCCAGTTCTAACGCTCGCTATCCCGATTTCTGCGCCGCTGGCACAGGTGCTGATGCGCAACATTGACAACGTGATGACGGAACCTTTCGTGGCTGTCGCCCGAGCCAAGGGCGCATCGCGGAGCTGGGTGTTGTGGAAGCACGTGGCCAAGAACGCGCTGCTGCCCACCATGACCATCGGAGGCATTCTCTTCGGTGAACTTTTGGCAGGCGCTGTCGTCACAGAGGCTGTCTTCGGTCTGAACGGGATCGGTGGGCTCACACAGCGTTCCGTCGGCCATCAGGATATCGCCGTACTTCAGGCTCTCGTTGTCTTCTCGGCAGCTGCCTTCGTGCTCATTAACCTCGTGGTGGATCTTCTCTACCCCGTCTTCGATCCTCGCCTCCGGTCCAGGGAAGGGGCTGTCGCATGACCAGCATCAACACAGCTAGTCGTAGCCTCGTGCCAAGCGATGCAGGTCTTTTAGAAAGTACATCGCGCTATGGTGTCGGAACTCACCCGAACGACAGAGGACTGCCAGTCGCTCGGTGGCTGACCGCCGTCATGCGTTTTCCAATCGGGCTGGCGGCATCGTGGTTCGTGATGGCAATTGTCGTCATGTGGGCGCTTTTTCCGGCGCTGTTCACGAGCTACAGCGGAACGGTGGGCGTGGCGCGGCAGCAGCTTCGCGCCCCAAGTGCCGAACACTGGCTTGGGACGGATGCGCTGGGCCGCGATCTCCTGGCACGCGTCATCTACGGTGCTGCCAATTCGCTCTCTGGAGCTTTCGTGGCGGTCGGCGTCGGCCTCGTCATCGGAACGACGCTCGGCTTGCTCGCTGGATCCGCGCGGGGCAGGGTGGATGGTGCCATCATGCGAATCGTAGATGTGTTACTGTCGATTCCGCAGCTGCTCCTGTCGCTGAGCATAGTAATCCTGCTCGGTTTCGGCACCGTCAACGCCGCCATCGCGGTTGGCGTCACCTCCATCGCCAGCTTCGCGCGTCTTGCCAGATCCGAGGTAGTGAGGGTGCGGGCAAGCGATTACGTCGAGGCTGCGTTCGGCAGTGGCGGAACCTTCGTCCGCGTCCTGCTGCGGCACATCCTTCCGAACTCCCTGACCTCTGTGGTTGCGCTGGCGGCTCTGCAGTTCGGCTCCGCTATCCTGGCGATCTCGACACTCGGCTTTCTTGGATACGGCGCTCCTCCACCCACGCCGGAATGGGGCCTGCTGATTGCCGAGGGACGCAACTATATCGCCCGTGCGTGGTGGCTGACGACTGTTCCTGGCGTCGTCGTTATCCTTGTCGTCCTATCGGCGAACCGCATCAACCAGTCGTTTGGAAAGGACAGGACATGAGCACGGCCACCGCTCCTCATCCGGCTTCAGCCGCAAACGCGGACCTGCCTGTCCTGGAGATCAACAATCTCGCGGTTTCCTATCGAAGCAATAATGATTTTCAACGCGTCGTTCACAACGTTTCGCTCCAGGTCCGCCCCGGCGAGATCGTGGCTCTCGTCGGCGAATCTGGCTCCGGCAAGACCACAACGGCACAGGCAGTCATTGGGCTCCTGGCTGAGAACGGTCGCTTGGAGTCCGGCGCTATCCGGCTCAACGGCACCGACATCGCCGGTTGGTCGGAGAAGCGGCTCGATACGATCCGCGGCAGCAAGATCAGCCTGATCCCGCAGGATCCGACCGGCTCGCTCAATCCGGTGAAGACCATAGGTACGCAGGTGGCCGAGGTGTTCCAGATCCACAGGCGGGGCACCCGCGCGGAGATCGAGGCGGGCGTCATCGACCTTCTCGCCCGCGTCGGCCTTTCGCAGCCGGAACTGCGCGCCCGGCAATATCCTCATGAATTGTCGGGTGGCATGCGCCAACGCGTTCTCATTGCGATCGCAGTCGCTATGCGTCCGGCCTTGATCATCGCTGACGAGCCGACCAGCGCCCTCGATGTGACGGTGCAGCAGCGAATCCTCGATCTCATCGACGGATTGCGCGAGGAGTACGGCACAGCAGTTCTTCTCGTAACGCACGATCTCGGCGTGGCAGCGGACCGTGCGGACCATCTTGTCGTCCTGAAGGGCGGAAGGGTTCAGGAGCAGGGGCCGACTGCGGAAATCCTGGCGTCTCCGCGTAGCGATTACACACGCAAGCTTCTGGCGGATGCGCCATCGCTCGCCAAGGCGCAGCGCGTGAAACGAGCCGGGCCTCGACCGGCGCCCGAGGGTGGGCATGCCATCGTGGTCGAGGATCTCGTCCAGGATTTTCCCCTTGACCGTGGGCGGCGCGGAGCTTTCAGGGCAGTCGATGGAATTTCATTCAAGGTGGCGCGCGGGACGACCCACGCCGTCGTGGGTGAATCTGGATCGGGAAAGACGACGACCGCACGGAGCGTCGTTGGCTTCCAGAAACCGACCTCAGGGAGGATCCTGGTCGATGGGGTCGATGTCACCACTCTACGAGGTGAAGCCCTGCGCCAATTCCGCCGCACGATCCAGCTCGTCTATCAGAACCCCTTCGCCTCACTCGATCCGCTTCAGACCATCTATCAGATCATCGAGGAACCGCTTCTCAACTTCGATCCTTTGCCGCGGGAGGAGCGGGCGAGAAAAATTCATGCCATCCTTGACCGGGTGAGGCTGCCGCAATCGGTTCTGACCCGAAGGCCTCGTACCCTGTCGGGAGGGCAAAGGCAGCGTGTCGCTCTCGCCCGCGCCCTGGTCCTCGAACCCCAGGTACTGGTGCTGGATGAGGCGGTGTCTGCTCTCGATGTCACGGTGCAGGCCCAGATCCTAGGACTCCTCGATGAACTCCAGCAGGCGCTCGGTCTCACTTATCTCTTCATCTCTCACGATCTCGCTGTGGTTCGGCAGATCTCCGATACGGTATCCGTCCTATACAATGGACGCCAAGTTGATAGCGGCACCGTGGAAGACGTCTTCCTGCGCCCTGGCAGCCCCTACACGCGAGAGCTCATCGGCGCGATCGCCGGGCAGCGGAACCTACCCATGATGAATACTTCAAATCATTTTGTCGGGACCGGCCAATGACAGAATTCTCACAGCCTAAGCGCCTCGGGTTCTTCACCCGCCTTCTTGACGAAGCGAACGCGGCGGAGCGCTACCGGCTCGCCACCGAACAGATTATCCACGCTGAGTCCTATGGCTTCGATTCTGCATGGGTTGCACAGCTCCATTTCCGCGAGGCGGAGGGCGGCCTACCGTCTCCTCTCGTCTTCCTGGCCCATGTCGCGGCGCGCACGTCTAAGATCCGGCTCGGCACCGGCATCATCACGTTGCCGCTCGAAAACCCGGTTCGGGTCGCCGAAGATGCAGCGGTTCTTGACCTTCTGTCGGGAGGACGCCTCGAAGTCGGTATCGGGACAGGTGGCACACCCTCGTCGTTCGCTGCCTTTGGGTTGGACAGCGCGAACCGGTCGGATATTTACGATCGGCATCTCGCGACTGTTCGAAATGCCTGGGCTGGTCACCCACTCGAGGGCGGCGACGCGCTCTACCCGTCCGCTTCGCACCTGAACGACCGCGTCTGGCAGGCAACCTTCTCCACATGGGGCGGCATTCGCGCCGGCAAGGCGGGCGACGGACTCATGCTGTCGCGTACGCAGCCCCGGACGAAGGAGGCCCCGCAGGCCGCTCTTGCCGAGATCCAGCATCCGATCATCGATGCTTACCTCGACGCGCTTCCCGAGGGGAGGGAGCCGCGGATCGTGGCGTCGCGTTCGGTCTTCGTGGCTGACACCCGCAAAGAAGCGCTGCATCTTGCCGAGAAGGGACTGCGCGGCGTCATCGATGGTTTTATCGCCAAGGGGCATGCAGTTCCGGGTGACAGCCTGCCTGAGATCATCACTGCCCTCGATACCCATGTGGGCACGCCAGACGACGTCATCCGGTCCCTTGAGGCGGACACGACGCTTGAGCGCGCGACAGACATCGTCTTCCAAGTGCATTCGGTCGACCCGCCCCATTCCTACATCCTGCGGTCGATCGAACTGATCGCTACTGAAGTGGCGCCAGCTCTTGGCTGGCGTAAGCTGGAACCCCAGGTGGAGAGGCGCGTCGCCCTCGTGCGCTGAGCCCCTTTGAACCCAACTTCTTCAATCCATCCGCAATGTGAGCAAACCATGAGTGCAGCACCACCGGACGTCATCGATCTTCTGGCCGGCATCGAGCCAGCATCACCTCTGTACGACATACGCAATCAACGGGCCCAAGCGCGGGAGAATGCGCAGAAGAGCTACCTCGCGCTCTTCGAGCCTGAAGTCCCCGGCGACCTTACCACGGTGGAACGATTTGCCGTCGCAAACTTCGTGGCCGGCCTTCATCGGCAGCCCGCGGTGGCCGAGTTCTATGCTGCCGGCCTGCACAGGCTTGCCGAGCGCCGCATTTCGGATGCGATTGTGACGGAGATCTCTCGCGGCAGCACGCGGGGACCTTATGGCCGGTATCCAGACGGACCTCTATCCGTTGAGGATGTGGCTGGGCCTGGCTATCAGGTCGCGCCTGAAAACCAGCAGGTGCTCGGGCGCAAGCTGATTGCTGCGCTCGAACATGCACATCTCCTTGTTTTCCATCCCCGCGATGCAAGTCCTGCTGCCCTTCAGACGCTACTCAATGCCGGGTGGTCGACAACCGGCATCGTCACCCTCTCGCAGTTAATATCATTCTTGGCGTTCCAGATCCGTGTAGTCGCGGGACTGCGTACCTTGTCCTCCGCATCCGAAGCACCAGTCGATGTCCCCCGCACGGCCGTATTTACAGGCGTTTTGGCCTCTGGCCGCGTTTGAGAAGGAAGGTTCGAATATGACCCAGACGACTTTGTCCTACCCGGGCAATCGGGAGCCTGTTGCCTTCACTCAGGAGGAACTCGGCTGGCTGCCTTGGCTCGAGCCGTACCCCGCAGACCAATTGACGGAGAGACATTGGGCAGGGCTGGTTGACGCCTCGCGCGCGAAGTCACCGTATTTCATGTTGCTTGCGCGTGATCCGGACATTCTTCAAGCGAGGACCAAAACGGACAAAGACATCTTTTACAACACGAGCAACGGCTTGCCGCGAGCCGAGCGCGAAATCGCGGCGACCGCAGCCTCTCGATACAACGGCTGCATCTTCTGCGCCTCCGTCCATTCCCGGTTCGCCAGTCAGTACTCCAAGCGCAAGGACGACGTCCAGCGTCTCCTCGATCAGGGTACTGATACGGACATCGACCCCCGCTGGAACGCGATCATAGCCGCCTCCGTGGCGCTGACTGCAACCCCAGTCGCCTTCGGCGACGCAGAGATAGAGGCCTTGCGTGCAGCGGGGCTCGATGACCTGGAGATCGTTGACGTTATCAACGGCGCAGCCTTCTTCAATTGGGCGAACCGGCTGATGCTATCACTGGGCGAGCCGACACCTCCGACGAAGCTTGCGTAAGCCCAAGACTTGGAGTCTATCTCCCTCAAACGTCGTTTGTAAAAGGTTGTCTCGGCAAATCGGGTGGCTCGTAACGGTCGCGCCGTTCCTTCCGCAATCACAACCTGGATTGACCAAGAGATACCCTTGCGATCGCGGGTGCACACTGGCGCTGCGTTGTAGCTCAATGCTCGGTCGGATCCGTTCATGCCTAAGCCAATGCGGCTTGGGCCTGCGGGAGCGCGCCCAATACGGCCCCATAGACAGCCCGCCAAGGTGGTCAGCGGCGTCCGATGGCCATAGTTCAAGCCGATAAATCCTGGGGGCTCAAGCTGCCGCGCCGTCGATGCGCCGTCATATTCCGAAGCCATCCGCGGATGGATGTAGGGCAGGAGGGGCAGGCCGCAGACGAGGAGAAACAGCCCATGTAAAACGCCCACTCCGGCGCCAAGCCACCATGTGTAGAGCCCCAGGCTTGCAAACAGGACAAAGTACAGGAAGGCGAACACACACCCGCCTATGACATAAAACACAAAGCCGATGATCACAGCTCGGCGCCGGTCGCCTGTAAAGAACGTGCCAGCCAGAAACGGCAAGCTGAGCCGGGAGAGGCCCAGTCCCTGCGCGCCCTGAAGGATCGTCGTCATCGCAACCGTCGCCGCGAGTCCCCAGATCATCATGCTCCAGAGCGGAGGCAGGCTCAAAGCGGTCATCGGCATGAGCCCCATTGCGCGTCGGCGAGCGCCATGGCAGCGTTGATCAGGCCCACATGGGTGAAGGCTTGCGGAAAGTTGCCGAGGGCCTTTCCGGTCACAACATCGATCTCCTCTGCGTAAAGACCAAGGTCGTTGGCGAATGAAAGGATATGCTCAAAGGCTTCTCTGGCATCGGTCAAGTCCCCGCGTTTCGCCAGGTTGTCGACGGCCCAGAAGCTACAAATTCCGAAGGCGCCTTCTGGTGCCGCCATCCCGTCTGTTCCCTGTTCATAGCGATAGAGGAGGCCATCGCATCCTAGGCGCTCGCGTATCCTGTCGAAGGTAGCGCGCATGTGTGCGTCGCCGGGATCCTTGTAGCCTAAGCAACCCATCAGCAGCAGCGCGGCGTCCAGGCGGTCGCCATCGAACTCGGCAACATAGCTGTCTAGGGCTTCACTGAAGCCGCGAGCTTCAATGGCCTGAGCGATGGTGTCGCGCTCCAGCTGCAAGCGCTCTAGGTCGATCCGGACACATCCTTGCTCATGCAGTTTGATCAGGCTGTCGAGCGCTGCCCAGCACATGACCTTCGAGAAGGTGTAATGCCGCTTGGCTCCGCGGATTTCCCAAATGCCTTGGTCAGGTTCCCCCCAGTGCTTGCAGACCATCTCGCCGAAGCCTGCAAGCAGCTTCTGCTCGTCGGCCTGTAGCCGTCCGCCGCTACTGACGAAGTGGTAGGCGGCTGATACCACCTCCCCATAGACGTCGAGCTGGATTTGCGTGTGGGCCCCATTGCCGACCCGGACACGACGGGATCTCCTGTAGCCGGACAGGTGAGCGAGCTCCTTTTCCACAAGGTTTGTTCGACCATAGACATCGTACATGATCTGGAGCTTGGGCCATGTCAGGCGTGTGGCCTGAAGGAGCCATTGCAGGAATGACCCAGCCTCATCCTGATAACCCAGGCCTGTGAACGCCCTCATGGTGAGGGCGGCGTCTCGAAGCCAGCAATAGCGATAGTCCCAGTTGCGATCAGCCCCAATCGCTTCGGGAAGGGATGTGGTCGGGGCGGCGACCACCGCACCTGACAGAGCGAAGGTCATCAGCTTCAGCGTGATGGCGCTGCGCTGGACTGCCTCCTTATACGGACCCTCATAGGTGCAGCGGCACGTCCAATTCCTCCACCATTGCACGGTTGCCTCGAGCCGTGCCTGAGCGTGCTCCCCTAAAGGGGCGACAACGCCGATGTCGCCTTTCGTGTAGGCGAGCGAGAAGTAAACATGCTCGCCAGCTCTGATGCGAACCTGTCCGATAATCGCGGCTTCATCCGGCGCCACCTCAAGGCGAGCGTCCGAGCTCAGAAGGCAGAGTTCGTCGCCCCAGGCGCAGGACCATCCAAGGGCGCCACGGGAGCGGATACGAACCTTCTGCCGCCCGTAGTCCGGGCGCGGCTCGAAACGCACATTCACTGTCATCTCTCCATCGATGCCCTCCACAATCCGAAGGATCTCGCGCGTGGGGGCGAGATGGTCCGCAACGTCCCCGATCGGCATCAGGTCGGTCAGGCGCACTGCGCCGGAGGCGGTCCGAAGCGTGGTTTCCAAGACTGGGGTTTCCGGCAAGTAGCGCCGCGACGACTGAAACTCCTGCGTTGGCTCAATGACAAACCGTCCGCCACGGTTTTGATCGAGGAGGGCGGCGAAGATGCTCGGTCCGGAAAAATGCGGCAGGCAGAGCCAGTCGATAGAGCCTGCGCGAGACACGAGAGCGGCGGTACGGCAGTCACCAATGATCCCATAGTCGCCAATCTCAGGATCAATGTGTCCAACAGCGGAAAGGTCATCGCGGAAAGCGACGTCGTGCATCCGGATCAGCTTCCCTGATCCGACACTGCGACCCGGTGGCGATAAACCATCTCCCACCCCCGCCAGCCTGTATACAGCAGCAGCAGAACCACGACGAGCGAGATGAGAAGCCCGGTCGGTAATACCGCAGCGTCCCCGGCTTCATAGCGACGATACCAGTTCCACAATGACAGAAGGACTACCACCACGTTGCCAATCATGTGGTGCCAAGCGGCCGACAGGCTGCGGATACGCCGATCGCCGAGAAAATCGGTCAGACCGGCGACGGCGGCGAGCGCCGCCATGATCAAAGCCGCCCCCAACAGATAAAGGGAAGCCGCGCTCCAGGCGGTGTTGCCGGTGTTCCAGAAGAGCAGGTCGCATACGAGAGTGCCTACGAGGAAAGCAACCGGAAATGGGATCAGCATCGGATGCAACGGATGCCCAGCAATCTTTGCGGTGCTTTGGGGATTCCCTGTCCGGACGGCGTTTTCTGCTCGCATGGCGTACTCCATTCCTTAGTTGGCGGGGTATTCCGCACTGGTTATTTTTTTGGCTGGCCCAGCAGATTGATCCGCTCCAGCACGGCTTCCGTGATCCGGGCGCAGCGAGTCCCGGCGCAGGGGAAGACATCGCTCACAGCAGATGACAGGGTTTTATCAAGGGACTGCCGAAGGAGGCGCCGGGCGCGATGAAGTCGCGTCTTTACAGTCTCAGGCCGGAGGCCGAGATGTATGGCTGTCTCTTCAGTACTCATCTCCTCGATATCCCGGAGAACGAAGACCATGCGGAACGGATCAGGCAATTGATCCACCGCTCGCTCGAGCAGGCGCCGGACTTCGGCCCGGGCCGCAGCCGCTTCAGGGTCGCTGTCCTGACTTAACGACGGCAGGTAGATCACGCGGGACGCTCCCTGATCGTTGATTCCATCGATGTCCTTCAATCCGACCATAGTGCGCCGTCGTCGGAGGCGACCGAGTGCCTCGTTGAGCGCGATGCGCGTGAGCCAGGTCGAGAGCTGCGCCTCGCCTCGGAAACCATCGAGATGCGTGAAGGCGCGAACATAGGCCTCCTGAACCACATCCTCCGCCTCGCTATCGTCATTCAGGACGCTGCGGGCAACGCGGTAGAGGCGGCGGTTGTGTCTCTGCATAATGAGCTGGACAGCGGCCGCGTCCCGGTTCCGGGCTCGTTCCACCAGGGCTCCATCATCGAGCATGTCCAACGATGCCGCCGTGACCGCCGCCGTTTGCATGGCCAAGCTCCTGTCTCTGCCTTATTAGATGAAGCATCGGGGAAAAGGTTCCCGCTGCCCTAGCGGACAGATGCCTACGACCGTGTCACGATACCTCGGCGCATGATCTCATCGACGGATGGGAAGGCTTGGAGCGCGATTTCGGGAATTGGCTCCCCGATGACTGGCTGCCTCAATGGGTTGTCCATGGGAAGCCTGTCGGGTCGGCCGACGACAATTCGGCCGACCATGCCGGCATGTTCGTGCGGGACGCAGAAGAAGTCGTAAATGCCTTCCTGGACGAACGTGACGGAGAAGGTTTCGTTCGGTAACGGGTAGTCCGAATTCCATGGCTCAGCCCCTTCTGGCATACGGAGAGGGCGCTCGAAATTCCTTGGATGGTAAGCCGTGGCCGTGTGAGAGTTGCCGGAATCCAGGTTAACGCAGCGGATGGTCTGACCGGGTTGCACGTGAAGACCAATGGGATTGAACCAGACGTGCGAGCCGTCATTGTTGCCCTGCATCCTGATCTCGACCGGCGCACTGGCCAGCGGGGGCCGGGGCTATGCCAGACCGGCGAGGAGAGCTCCGCCGGTCCGCAGGATGTGGCGGCGCGTTGGTGTCACTTCGCCGCCACCCGGGTCTCATCGGCCTTTGGGACATGCCACAGGACGACATGCGCATGGGGCTTTTCGACCCCCGGATGACCTGCATTGAAGTAGACGTCCACATGATCAACCTTGCCACCGGGCGCAGTAAGATCGTCGAAGCGCTTGGCCTTGTTGGCGAGGTCGTCGATGGGAAGCATGTAGACCGTGCTGACAAGCCGCCCGTCACGGTCGTAGGCCAGGAACGGGCCGGCCGGCAGGGTCTTGGGATCGACATAGAGCTGACCGAGACCCGGCAGGAAATCGGGCAGCTTCACAAGTTCGCTGACCTTTTTATAGGCGCCTGCGGGCGGAGCCTTCTCGACCTGATCGGCAGCTATGGCCGGAAGACTGAAGGCGGCAACCAGGGCGAGTGTGGCGAAAGCAGTCCTCATGGCATCCTCCTGTAACACGTCGGACCTGTTTCTCGTCCGCGCTTCTCCATTGGATGTGAGCTGTTCCGGATGGTTCCCGGATCCGAACAATCGTACTGGCCTGGAATCGCTGCCACACCTGCAAACCAAGGGCGGCTTATGGCTCTACTCGGAAGCACCGCTTTTGTCTGATTGATCAGTCTAAACGGAGGTTCTTGAAGGGAAGGGGGGCTCCTTGACCTTTGACCCGACGCAGAACTTTGAGCAGCAAGTCGCCTCGTCCATGACGAGACCACTTCGGACAGAGAGTCATTAACAGATGGTTAGCCCCGTTCGAAAGTGCAGTATGATAGGCTTGGCCGTTCGAAGTGCGATCACCCAGAATCAGAGTTATTGTTAGATCTCACCGACCGATGAGGTTCTCGTGACAAGACTGATTGGACTATCTGGAAGCCTGCGTCGGGGCTCGTTCAACTCCGCACTTCTACAGACGGCCTCGGGCTTGATGCCGGATGGGTCAGAGCTTGCCGTTGGCTCAATCCGTGGCATCCCTCTCTACGACGGGGACTTGGAGACCGCCGAAGGCATCCCGGACCAGGTCTCGGCGCTCAAGGACGCTATCTCCGCAGCGGATGGGTTGCTTCTGGTGACGCCGGAGTACAACAACTCGATCCCGGGCGTTTTCAAGAACGCGGTTGATTGGCTTTCACGGCCTCCGGCTGACATCAAGCGGGTCTTCGGCGGAAAGCCTGTAGCCGTGATCGGGGCCTCCCAGGGCGGCTTTGGGACGATCCTGTCACAAAACGCATGGCTGCCTGTCTTGCATACATTGGGAGCAATCCTGTGGTCTGAGAAACGTCTGCTGGTGTCTCGCGCCCAGACGGTTTTCGGCCAGGACGGAAACCTCACGGACCAAAAGGTCGAGGAGCAGCTTCGAAGCTTCCTTGAGGGTTTTGTCGCCTTCGTTAGGTCATCGCCGCGGGCCTGATCTGGCTTCTGATCAAACCCATCCTGGCCCTGGCGGAACCCGACTGCAGGCTGGCCGTATCGCAGCCGGCCGCATGATCTGGTCGGACAAGACCCTGGCGTTCTGGGGCGGCAACCGGGTAGCGCTATGCAAGGCCGGTGAGCCCAGGTGTCCCCGAGAGCCATAAACGACCAACGTAACAGGTTAGAGTTCCAGCCCTAACGGAACTGACGGCATCCCACTGTCTCTTCCCCCTCAAGCCATCAAAGGGAAAGCCCCGGATCGCTCCGGGGCTTTCGTGCTTAGATCAGGAAGTCGTCGTTGTTGAGCCGTTGCAGGAAGGCCTGAGCCGTCCTGACCGTGATGGAGAAGTCCTCGACACCATCCTGCCCGGTGTTGATGCTCAGCTTGCCGTTGGACGCGTCATAATAGAACGCATCCTCCACCATCTGACCGGGAACCGGGGCTTGGTTGAATAACTGGAAGCCACCGGCCGGACCCTGACGTCCCGCATCATTGGGACCGAAGTCGAACTCGCGGAAGTCGAACACATCGTTTGCCGCCAGTTGTCCCTGCATGGTGACGGTGTCACCCCGATCAAAGATGCTGAGGTAGACGAACGTGTCGTCACCGTTGCCACCCGTCAGGTCGTCTGCACCATGCCCGCCGACGATGATGTCATTGCCGTCCTGACCGTTGATGGTGTCGTTTCCGTCCCCACCGTATAGCAAATCATCCCCAGGGGTCCCGACATTTCTAGCGTCGGTACCACCGCCGTCACCGTTGATCTGGTCGTCCCCGGAGCCGCCGTAGATGGTGTCGTTGCCGTTTCCACCAACAAGGTTATCGTTCCCGTCGCGACCATAGATCGTGTCGTTGCCACCAAACCCCGGGATGGTAGAGGAGAGGCCTGCACCATCGTTGAGGATGTCGTTATTGGCCGTCCGCTGCCCTGCAGGGCCGCCGTTGCCCAGGTCGTAGCTGTACGGATCGGTGCCGGGCGCGGTCTCAACGTCCCGCTGAGGAGCTGCCTGATCGGTAATCCCATTGATGGTGATCGTGATAAGGCCAGGATCGGAATCCTCGGTCCCATCATTCGCAACATACTCGAACGTAATCGTCTCCTTATCACCGTCGTTTAGGCGATCGAACGCTGATGCCTCGCCGTTGAAGTGGAAGCTCCGGTTCGCCTCATCGAGGGTCACGTAAGTCGGCAGCGTGCCGACGACCTTGATGGTGGTCGGATTGCCATCCCCATCCGTGATCAGCGGCTTGATCTGCGCCGTCATCTGATCCTCGGTAAGGACAACCGTCTTGCTCTCGACCACCGGCTTGGTGTTGACCGGTGCCTCGTCGTTGTCGAGAACATTGGTGGACGCCTCAAAGGGATCGGACCAGAGGTACAGTTCGCTTGGTAGGACTTTTACGCCGACGCTTTCCATCTCTTCTACGTTGGTGTCGTCACGCAGAACGATGGTCAACGTCGCCGTCTGCGCAAAGCCCCTGAAGCCCGCAAAGCCGCCTTCCACACCGTTCCACTTAATGGCAGCAATGTCGGCTTCATCAATGATACCCGTGCGCTCCCAAAGGATGGCGAGATCCTTGGTTCCCTCCGAGCGATGGAAGGTGAAGGTGATCTCACTACCTTCGGTGACATCGACGCGGCCGAGATAGGCCACGGTCACGTCGGGAATCGGGTCCGGTTCAGGAGCACTGTCGGTGACGTTCACAGTTTGCAAT
Organism: Microvirga aerophila; assembly: GCF_003332305.1. Taxonomy (GTDB): domain Bacteria; phylum Pseudomonadota; class Alphaproteobacteria; order Rhizobiales; family Beijerinckiaceae; genus Microvirga; species Microvirga aerophila. The sequence goes on from NZ_QOIO01000056.1 coordinate 26,887, forward strand.
TGAACGAGACCGTCGAAACGCTGGTCTGGGCTGGTCGTATCGAACCAGACATCGCCCGTGTGCGGACCTTCCTCCACCCCGTCCTCGTTGGCGATCACCTTCACGGTCTGCGGGATGTCCCAATTGACAGGCGTGAAGACCAGCTCCGCAGAGCCATTCGGACCCAGCGCCGTGACCTGATTGTCGCCAGAGAGGGTCACGGTGACGTTAGCAGCCGGACGTTCAGACAGTTTGATAGTGAGCGAACCGTCTGCACCAAGTTCGGTCGCAGTGTCGCCGTTGGTGACGACCAAGCTGCCGAATACGATCTCGCCATCGTTGCCGCCTCCTTCACCGTCGCTGCCGTCACCGCCACCGCCACCCGTATCAATTGCGCCAACGCGGCCTGTGGTTAGCGAGTAGACCGTCTCGATAGTATCGCCAGCACGATCTTCGTAGATCGCCCTGCCGCGCAGAAAATAACCATTATCGGCCTGCGTGACTGTATAGGATTGGGCGGACGGGGATGGTCCAGCTGTGATGGTGGTCCAGGTTGCGCCATCCAGGGAGCGCTCCCACGCCCACTCGAACTCCTCGGCACGACCGCGGTCCCGGTAGCCGTCGCCATCCTCGAATGTACCTATGCCGAGCGTCAGCGTCTGGCCCACAGCCGGAGTCATATCATCGACCGACAGATTCCCGGTCGGGATGTCGTTGATGTTTGCGATCGCGAAGGTTTCGTTCACCGACCGGGTGATCACGGCGCCATTCGCATCGCGGGCCTCAATGTGGATCGCCATGCCAACGAATTCGTCATCGCCGTTGATGCTGAATGAGGTCGCTGGCGCGAGCGCGAACCCAAGCTCATGCGGTGGCGCTCCGGGATCGTCCGGCTCCAATCCGATAAAGACGTAGGACACCGCGCCCGGGACAGCCGTCCACGACAGGGTGCTCTTCTCGTCGACGTTATCCACCGTGAGAAGGGTGAGGGGCTCCGCCTTCTGCTTGACCGTCACCGTCACCTTTGCGGTGTCACCACCATTCACGGTGTACTCGAATGTGTCGATGCCCACGAAGTTGGCGTTCGGCGTGTACACGAGCTTACCGTCCTGAACCGTGACCGTCCCGTTCCGGCCCTGCCCATGCGACTCGATGGTCTTGGCGTCACCCTCGAAGTCGAAGTCGTTCGAGAGCACCTCGATGGCGATGGCCTCACCCACCGGGGTCTCGGCCGCGTCATCAAAGGCCACGGGAGGCGTGTTCGGGTTGGGATCGTTAACTTTCGCGGTGGTCAGTGAGTAACCCGTCTCCAACAGGTCGCCGCGATCCGTGTAGCGCGCAGCACCTCGGATGAAGTAGCCGATGTCGACCTCCGTCACTTGGTAGGAGTCGGTTGTGCTGACCAGGGCCCAAGTGCTGCCATCGAGCGACTGCTCCCAAATGTAGCCGTACTCATCCGGCCGATCCGTGCGCATGCCGTCACCGTCCGCGAGGTCGCCGATGGAGATCGTCAGCAGCTGGCCCACTTCGGGCGTGTTGTCGCTGATCACCGGGCGACCAGTCGGAACGTCGTTGACGTTCGCGATCAGGTCCGTCTGGTTTTCCGAGCGGGCAAGCACATTGCCGTTAGCATCGCGAGCCTCGACGGTGACGACCATGCCGGTGAACTCGTCATTGCCGTTCATGGCGAACGAGGTGTTCGGCGCGACCGCAAAACCGAGAGTGTGAGGAGGGAAGTTAGGCTCGTCCGGCTCGATTCCGATCAGCACATAGCTCGCGGCGCCCGGAATGGCATTCCACGAGATCGTGCCATTCTCATCAAGACCAGTGGTCGTCGCAATGGTGAGCGCCGGCATCTCGGTGGGCAGGTCGTCTTCGATAATGGTGCCCTCGCCCATGAGGTCAGCGAGCGTCGCGTTGGCAGACACATTAGACAGGTTCACGACGAACTTCTGAGGGCCGGTCGCGACGGTCCCGTTGTCGGAGATGGGGACCTCGATGGTCTTGGTTGTTTGACCCGGCTCGAAGGTGAGCGTGCCGGACGCAGGCGAGATCAATCCGGCTGGGCCGCCGGCCAGGGCATAATCCACGGACACCGCTGCCGCAGCCGCCGCCGAGAGCGTCACAGTGAAGGTCGCGGTGCCTGCGCTCTCCTTCACAGTCACGTCGTCAATGGACAGCGACGGACGAACTGGCTCAGGATCGGTGCCCTGACTGTCGATGAGATCGGTGGCGATGCTATCTGCGGTGCCGACCGTATAGCCAGCGGCCGGCGCGATCCGCACCTCGATGGTGGCAGGGCCCTCAGTCGCGGCATCCGTGAGGGTCTGGATCTCGAGGGTGGCCGTGTCCGAGCCCGCCGCGAAGGTGATCGTCGCCGGGGCAGTAAAGTCCTGGCCCGGAACGGCCGAGCTGAAGCTGGTATCGATGGCGACCGTAAGCGGCTGGCTCAGGTCGCCCGTGCGGGAAAACGTGAACGTCGCGATCCCGCCTTCGGTGACTTCGGACGAGGCCGACTCGGCGTTGATCACTGCTGGTGCAGGCGGAGGAGGCTCGGCGACGCCTCCGGCCGTCCAGTCCGTACCGGCCACCAGGTTGGTCGCGCCTTGCACCGTGACGGTGCTCGTCACACCCCCTTGGTTGATCGTGAAGACCGTGTTCCCTCCCGCCACGGCGGCCGACACGTTGCTGGCCTGGATGCCAGCCCCGAAGTTGACCTTGTCGCCCGCGGTGAAGTTCTGGACGGTGACATTGCTGCCGTTGAACACGTTCACCGTGTCATTGCCGTCAGCGACATTGACGATGACGGCGCTGTAGGCGTTTACGGTATCATCGCCCGCACCGCCGTTGATGACTGAGGTCAGGCCGTTGCCAATGCCCTTGAAGTTGATGGTGTCGTTGCCGCCACGCCCAAGGATCGAAAGCTTGTGGTTCGTGTTTTCGATGGTGATCACATTGGCCTGATCATCACCGCCGACCGTCATCGTACGAGCGAGGTTCCCGGTCGTATTCTTGATGGTGATGTTCTCGATGTTCACAATCGGCTTGCCAGCGTACTCCGTCCACTTAATCGTCTGGCCAAGCGAGATCTCGAGGCCGGTCCCCGACGTGAGCGTGACCGAATCGAAGACGACGGTGTCATTGCCGTCCTTGCCGTCGAGGGGGAAAAAGTCCGTCTGGCTGAAGGTGGTCCGGGTGAACGCCTGGATCGTCTCGTCGCCAGGGTTCGTCCCATGCACGTTGATTGTGATCGTCGCGGGCTCAGATGTCAGCTCCCCGTCGCTCACCTGATACTGGAAGGTGACTGGCTTGATCTCCCCACGCTTGAGCGCAGCCAGAAACTCGGCGTTGCCCTCGAAGTGGAACTTCCCGTCAGTCAGAACGGTAACCGCGCCTTCCGCAGGCTGGGTGAGGATCTCGTAGGTTACACTGTCTCCCGTCTCCGTGTCATAGCCGAAGCCCGCGACATCGAGGCTGAGATCGGTGTCGTAGGTGTCCGTTGCCACATCGAGGGCGGAAGGAGCCGTGTTGCCTGTGTTGCCGTTGTCGTTATCGGTCACGGACACAGAAACGAGGCCGTTGTTTGGATAGAAGTTGTTGTAACGCGGGTCAGCGCTTCCGAGGGTGGAGATGTAGAGGCTGCCGGTCCCAGTTTGTTCAGGGTCTGCATCGTCAAGCGCCGTGACCGTCACCGTCTGCGGGACGTTCCAGTTATCCTTCGTGAAGGTGAGATAAACCTCGCCGTAGGGGTCGTCGGGGTTCGAAGCCACTTGGAAGTAATCACCCGAAACCATGACGGTCACGTCAGCCGTGGGTGCGTTCGCAAGAGCGATCGTGAACGTATCAGTCGCGCCGCCTTCCTCCACCTGAGTGGAGCCCCCGGTCTGTTGGATGATGATCCCGGGCTCACTAGCCGGTCCCTGCGCCTGATCGTCGTTGGTGATGGTGCCGGCACCCGTTGCCTTCGCAAGGGTTGCGCCACTGGGCGCGGAGAGGACCACATGGAACTCCTCCGTCCCTTCCACCGTCGTATCCTCGGTGGTCGGGACGGTGATCGTCTGGCTGGTCTGCCCCGGCTCGAAGATTAGCGTGCCGCCAGCCGGCGGGAGATCATCGGCGCTGGTGGTTTGATGTAGTGTCCCCCAAGTAACCGTGACCGGGGTGGCGGACGGAGCCGACAGAGTCACCGTAAAGGTGGCTGCATCCCCTTCGGCAACCGTTGCGTCGGAGATGGACAGCGTCGGCAGGGCGGGCGTAGGGACGACTGGGCCATCGTCGTTAGTGATCATGCCGACTCCTTCGCCGTCCACGATCGTCGCGCCGGGCGCACCGCTATCCGTGGTCACACTCGTGATCCGGAACGTGACCGTCTCGTCGCCCTCGGGAAGCGCATCCTCGATCGTGAGGACGTTGAGCCCACGGTTGGCCTGCCCAGCAGCGATGATAAAAGTGCCAGTCTGCGCAAACGAAATATCGTCCGTAGTAGCCGTCCCAAAAACGATCTCGTAGGCGACGGTCAGCCTCTCCGCCGATGCGGCAGACATCGGGAACTTGAAGTTCAGATTGCCGCCCTCAGAGATCGAAACATCAGTGACTGAGATGGTCGGAAGGGCCTGGGCTGCGGTGTCGTTGTCCGCAATGGTGCTCGTCGCGGTGCCCTGGCCGATCGTGTAATTAACACTCTCAGCCAGCGTCAGAGAGACGGTTTCAGCGCTTTCAACGGCTGTATCGTTCGTGGTCCGAACGGTCACGGCGGCTGTCGAGGACCCTGCCGCAAACGTCACGGAGGACACGGGCGCGGTGTAGTCGGATCCGGACGTGGCGGTACCGCCCAGGGTATACGCCACATTCAGCGGAGCAGCCGTGCTTCCATTGCGGGTGAACGTGTAGGTGATCGCGCCACCCTCGGTCACGTCTGTCGCACTGACGCTCACCGTAGGAAGCGCTCCAACAGGCAGGCCGTCACCGAACACCATGACCGTGCCGGTCTGAGGCGCACTCTCGAACTCGCCGTCGCTTACCGTGAACTGGTAGGTGAACTGGTAGGTTTCTCCTTTGTCCAAGGTGGCCAGGAAGCCGGGGTTGGGCGTAAACATCAAAGCCCCCGGTCTCAGGTCCGGATCGAAGGTGATCGTGCCGTTCTCAGGCTGGTTACCAACGAGCTTCAAGGTCAGCTTGTCCCCTTGGGCATCATCCCCATAGGCTGCGAGGGAGTAGGTGCCGCCGTAAGTGGTGAAATCCACTTCGTTGATATACGTGATCTGGGACGACGCGACGGGAGGCGTGTTGACCACCGGACCGCCATCGTTGTCGAGGTAGTTGCCGCTGATGCTGGTTGTCGCGCCGGGAACATAGTTCGGGCTCTGTCCGAGCTTGATTTCGTAAGTCCGGGTCGGCTGGCCGACCTCATCATCGGCCGTATTGAAGAAAACCAACTGGCTGGTTTCTCCGGGAGCGAAGGTGACAGTCTGATCTCCAAAGAGATCGCTTTCCAAATTGACTGTCAGTTCCTCATCGAGGCGGGAATCGCGCGTGACCTCGAATTCCACAGGCCATGTGCCTTCGTGGATGTCACCGGCCACGATCTTGGTGAACGTGATCATCGGAAGAGGTGCAGCATCATCGTTCGTGATTGTGCCGACCGCCTCGAAATTCTCACCGAGGGTCGCCCCGTCAACGCCGATCAAGCGAACAGTGATGGTCTCGCCAGTTTCGAACACCTTGTCATTGACGACTGGAATCTTGATCGAACCGGTCGTCTGCCCGGCAGCAATCGTGATCGTGCCTGTTGTGGGCTTGGATCCGGCAAGCACGACGTTGTCGATCTTGACCGGCATATCGTTGCCAAATCTGTCAGCAGCCCCGTCAATGTGAATGGCGTCGATGCCGGAGAATTCCGGACCGAAGTTCACAGGAGTGGACGCTGTACCATTGGTGAGCGTCACTTCCTTCGTGGCAACCACAGCGCCGCCCTTGATGGCCTGGATCGTGACGATCTGCTGCCCGCCCAACTGGTTCAGATCGTCCGAGGAGACGGTCAGGCTGGAGATAGCGAAACCATTCGGATCCAGAGACTGGAACTGACCGCCACCCGTTGTAGCCACAACGGCTTTGTCATCGCCACTCGCGAAGATTCCGGTCCACCGGACGCCCTCGTAGGCGGCGGGAAGATTACCTTCGGTCGTGTTGGCGAAGGTGATCACCTTGTCAGGAGTGGACACTTCGTAGGTCAGCCTCACGTCCTGATTGGACGCGTAGCTCAGCGCGACCGGGATGATGATCTCGCCATCCGCTTCCGAAGCCGTCCCGCTGGTAATGGACGCGACGGGCGGCGTATCGTCTACAGGGTTGACGGTCAGCGTCACGGTGGCGACGTTCGAGTCGTTCGTCCCGTCGCTCGCCCTGTAGGTAAAGGTCGCCGTGCCGTTAAAATCCCTGGCGGGCGTGAAGGTGTAGGTGCCGTCCTCATTGAACACAAGCGTCCCTTGGGCCGCTTCCGGGGCATCCACCACGCTATAGGTCAGGGCATCCTCATCCCCGTCCGTAGCGGAGACAGACCCGCTGATGGTGGTGTCCTCATTGCCATTGCCCGAGCCGTCCTTCGCCACCGGTGCCTCGTTGGCAGGCGCAACGGTGATCGTTACGGTCTGCGGCGCGCTGTTGTGGATGCCATCGCTGGCAACAAATTCAAATGTCACCTCGCCGTGGAAGTCTTGTGCTGGCGTAAACGTGTAGGTGCCATCCAGGTTGAAGAACAGACCTGCCGGCGCGTCGCCATGGACAGCATAGGTCAGCGTGTCACCGTCCGCGTCCGTGGCCGTCACCTTGCCGGTGATGACCGTGTCTTCGACGCCGGAATTTGTGCCTTTCTGTGCCACCGGAGCGTCGCTCGCGGAGGCCACAGTGACAGCGACCTGAGCGGTTGTGGTGCCGCCCTTGCCGTCCGATACTTCGACCGTGAAGGCGTCGTCCCCATGGAAGTTGTCCTTACCCTGGTAAGAGAAGGAACCGTCGGAGTTCACCGTCACGGTTCCGTTCTCCGGCGCGCCGCTGGCCGAAAGCTTATAGTTGAGGCTATCTCCGTCCCGATCCGAGCCGACCACCTTGCCGCTGATCACTTGTTCTTCTGCGCCCTCGACTGCGACGGGCGCCGCTGTCGGCGCGTCATTGACCGGGCTGATCTCAAGGGTCACGGTAGCGATATTAGAGTTCACTGCTCCATCGTTCGCCCTGTAGGTGAAGGTCACCGTACCGGCGAAGTCCGCGGCCGGTGTGAAGGTGTATGTGCCGTCCGACTTGAAGTCGAGCGAGCCCTTGTTCGCCGCCGGAGCATCTACGATGCTGTAGGTCAGGGCGTCTTTATCCGCATCGGTGGCGGTGACCTTCCTGCTGATGGAGGTATCCTCGGCCGCGGACCCGGTGCCGTCTTGGGCCGTCGGGGCGACATTGGTCGGCGCGAACTTGATGGTGCTGCTGCCATCCCCGGAGGCAATCGTGAAGTCGTTGGGCTTCAGCTTCGATCCATCGAGTCCGTCGCCTTCAAGCCTGATCGTGGTGTCGACAAGCCCATTCCCGTCCGTGTCGAGGTGGAGGATTGCCGATCCTGCCGTGACATCCATGATCTTCACTGTCGAGGCGCCCTCGACCACGACACGGTCATCGGTGCCGAAGCCCGTGATGTTGGCGCCGTCTAGCTCTTCGGCCTTGCCGGTCACGGTGTCGGCTCCGCCTGCCGACAGATCGACGTTGTCCTCCTTGGCCGTGCCGAGGCCGAAGGTATTGTTCAGGGCATTGCCCTTGATGTTGAGCGAGCCGCTGCCTTCCACCTTGAAGTTCTCGATCGCGTCCGGAAGGACGAAGGGCTGGGCTGCCGAGCCGACCGAGCTGCTGCCGCTGTAGACCACCGTGTCCGCCTGGTCTGTTCCCTCGACCTTACCGAGATCGATCGGATCAGCTACGGTCTGGATCCCGCCGTTGGCCTTGCCCGTGACGGTCACCGTCGCCGTGGATGTTGCGGTGCCGCCATGGCCGTCCGAGATCTTGTAGGTGATCACCACTTGCGCCGTCTGACCGGGGGCGAGGCTGTCGTACTTGCCGGCGCTATCGTAGTGAATGGAGCCGTCAGCGTTGATGGACACTGAGCCCAGACCATTGGTGATGCTCGCCGAGGTGACCGTGAGCTTGTCAGTCGAATCCTTGTCGGTGTCGTTTTGCAGGACCACGATGTCGATCGCGGTCGCATCGTCGGTCTCGACGGCGTCCTTCACGGGCACTGGGCCGTCGTTGCTGCCCTTGATGGTTACCGTCAGGGTGGAGGTGACACTCTTTCCATCTTTCCCGGTGGCGACGTAGGTGAAAGTTTCGGCCAGCGTCCCGTCGACGCCGAGCGCCTGCACGGCGGCATCCCTGTTGTTCAGGGTGTAGGCCCACTTGCCGTCTTGGCCGATGGCGAGCGTGCCATGTTTCCCCGTGACCGTTGCCGCTTTGAAGAGCGTCGAGAGCGTCTTGCCGTTGATTGTCGTGAGCTTGAGGCCAGCGGCATCATTCGTGAGGACGTTGCCGGACACCAGAGCGCTCTGGGCGTCTTCGGTGACGGAGGCGGTGTCCGGGTTGGCCGTTGCCACCGGGGTCGGAGAAGGCGGGGTTGAGGGCTTCAAAACGCCGATCAGGTCAGTCTGGGCGATGCTGGTGACGCCCTTGAGATCGATGCGCATGTCGGCGCTGCCGTCACCGTTGGTGTCGACCCAGAGGGAGGCCGTTGAGCCGCTGGTGGTGTACCAAGCTGACGCTGCGCCCCCGCCCAGTGCCTTCTGTCCACCCCAGGTGATCTGGCCCAGCGCCGAGAGGTCGATCTTGTCGCCCTCACTAGCCTTGAAGTCAGTGATGGTGTCGAACCTGCTTGTCTCTGAATCGCTCGCGGCCTTGAAAGCGAAGGTGTCCTTGCCGCGTCCGCCGGTCTGCATGTCCGCGGCGCCGCCGCCAACCACGAGGTCGTCGCCGCTGCCCGCCCGGATCACCTCGGCCTTGTCGGTCCCGTAGATCGTGTCCTTGCCGCTACTGCCCTCGACCTCGATCCCGCTGACGACTTTGCCCTTCTGGGCGGCTGTGTAGGTGTTGAGGGAGAGGCTGCGGTAGGCGTTGCCGCTGGCGTCCCGCGCCACCGTGCCGTCCGTGAAGGTGAACTTGACGAGGCCCTGGTCGTACAGGTCGCGCAGGACCTTCTCGAGGGGCTGGCCGGAGCCGAAGGCCGTGAGAATTTCGCCCCAGGTGATGTCGCTGCCATTGGTAACGGTCGCAGTGCCGACGCGGTTCGAGTCCAGTCGGCGAAGGTCGATGGTGGCCATGAAGAGTTCCCTCGGGCCATGCGTAATCGCAGGCCGCGCACAGTAGAAGCCGGTCTTGATGAACAAGAATAAACGTATACTTCAGTGGTATACGAGGTAACGCCCCTTGGCTCTCGCGTGTTTACCCTTGCGACATGCGTGACGACTCATCCCTGAAATGGGATAACTGTCGAACGTCTGGTCGGGGTGATGAGCCTATGCTGGCCTAATGCCAGTTTGTACAATTCGGGGCAATTACTCTACGGTGGTATCTGTGGCCCTGTGGAGGTACTAATATCGTCAAATGCTCTTATTTCGAGAGAATAAGCCTCGCATGAAGCATAACTATTCTTGTCATTGCAGGCTTAACAGGAGTTTTTTGCTGACAATTTCATCCTATATGGGAACATTTTGATAAGTATATTAAGGATAAGCTTAGCTATGATTCGTGTTGCCGCTGCGTCTGGCGGAATGGCGGGTGCCGTACATCATCATGCGAGCCGACGCCCGTGTCGGTCCCGGACGTCAAGAAGATCTGCGCCGTCGAGGTTGAGGTCGCTGGCTGACATCCACGGCCTGCTCCATCGTCGATGCGTGACGTCCACTCAAACAGGGCGTGCGCCTTTGCGCTGGTCCCTTGCGTCGTCCGATGCAGGTCAGCCGGGGCAGCGCCTGCGGCGGCCCGTTCGGCGGCGTTGCGGGCAGGTGACCTGACTGGGTGGAATTGGACCAAGTTGATTGAGAGGATTGACCTGGAACCAAGGAGACACTCATGCCGAAGAAGAGGTTCAGTTCGGAGCAGATCATCGCCAAGGTGCGCCAGATCGAGGTGCAGCTCGCGCAAGGCAAGAGCATCGCGCTTGCCTGTAAGGAGGCCGCGATATCGGAGCAGAGCTACTTCCGCTGGCGCAAAGAGTATGGCGGGCTTCAGATCGAGCAAGCCAAGCGCCTGAAGGATCTGGAGCGGGAGAATGCCCGTCTGCGCCGGCTTGTCGCCGACCTCTCGCTGGAGAAGCAGATCCTCAAGG
>NZ_QOIO01000057.1 GCF_003332305.1 Microvirga aerophila
CGAAGTCAGAACGGAGTGGGATCGGCATGGCGAACCTCCATGGCTCGCCAAGTTGAATCACACCCACCCCGACGCAGAAAATCACGAACGAGTCAGCCCTTCAGGGACTTAGTATTATACGGAAGATAAGAATTATACGGAAGATAAGATCGCGGAAATCCGCGCCGCCATCGCCGAACGACAGGCGTCCAATCCGCAATGGAAGCCGCCGCAGGAATTGGTGACGGCCCTGGAAGTGACGGAGGCGCGGCGACGCCTGATCAACGCATCCAACAGCGGACAATGGCGAACGGTGCTGAGCGTGGCGACGGAAGCGCCAAACCTTCTGACCTGCGCCAATGTGGACGTTCTCTGGCGGGTTGCCGAAGCCTACGCGAAAACCGACCAGATCAACCGCACGCGGGATGCTTATGTCTACCTGCTGACCAATTGCGCCGATCCGGCCGAACGGCTGGGCACTCTGCAGAAGGCCCTGGAGCTTCTCCCCGAACAGCAGGTTGCAGACCTGCTGCGGTTCGAGCGGAAGACCGGGGACAAGCCGGACGACTTCAGCAGCATCCGCGACGAGGTGGCCAGGCGTCGGGTCCAGCGCGCCTCCACCGACCCGAAGCAGACCGTCTCGGCGGACGACCTCGCGGTCGTGGAACGCCTAGCCGAAAACAGGACGGAGGCCGGGAACGCGCTTCTGCTCGGCTGGTACAACTAAGCCATGGCAATCCTCAAAAGGCCCTCGACTGGTTCAAGACAGCGCTCGACCGCGATGGCGGGGCGAAAGCCGCCGAAGGTTATGCCTTGACCCAGAGGGCCCTCAATCGTTTCGTGGAAGCGGAAGCCTTCGCGTATGAATGGCGCGACAAGGCCGCCGAAAACATGAGGATCTACCTGGATATCGCAACGGCCCTGTTGAGCCAGGATCCGCCGCTCCGGCTGGAACCGGCCGTCCTGACGCGCACCGTCCAGACCATTGCCGCGCAGCGCTTCGCAAACGGCGCTCAGGCTGTGGGCTGGTACTCCTACAATACCGGACAGATCTCGACGGCGCGGCAATGGTTCAGGACCGCCCTGAGCTGGAAAGCGGACGACGAAGCCTCCGCCTATGGGTTGGCGCTCTCGACCCAGCGTCTGAACGACCGCGTCGGCTTCAACGCCGTCGTGGCGCAGTGGCGCGGCCGCTCGGAGCGCATCGCGGAGCTGGCTGCGGGCGGCAATCGCCGCCGTGTGCCGGGAGCGCAAGCGCCGGTGCCCCTGCCGGCTGCCATTGCGCAACAGGCTGCTCCACCTCTCACAGAGGACATCACGCCAGTCAGACAAGCCGCTGCTCCCCGTCAGACGGTTGAAACCCGGGTCGTTTATGAGCAGGCGCCACGGCGGGCTGCCCAACCCGGGGGTCGGAGCAGTCGCAACTGCACGATCACGCGCAATCCGCGTAACTTGTCTTCCGGCGCCGCCCTGACGCTCGGCTGGGGCCTGATGGAACTCAACCGTCCCCTCGAAGCCGTCGCGGCCTTCGACCATGCCATCGAGACGGGCAGCGCCACGACGCGGGAGGAGGCGGGCTACGGCAAGACCCTTGCTTATCTGCGCAAGGACCTGACCTCGGAGGCGGCCATCGCGGCCGCCCAGGCGCCTCAGACGAGCACGCGCCGGGTCGAGCTTCAGGCCACGATCCTGGCGCAGCGCGCAGTCGCGGCCTACCGGGACGGGCGTTACACCGAAACGATCCTGATGCTCGGCGAACGCAGTCGGATCGTTCCGGAACAGAACGACCTGATGCTGATCAAAGGCTGGTCGTATCTGAAGCTCGGCCGTTACCAGGACGCCGAACAGATTTTCCGTGCGGTTCAGCGAACCGGCTTCTCCGAGGAGGCCAATGTGGGTCTCAACGCCGTCGCCGAAATTACCCGGCCGGCCCGGTAACCAGACCGAAACTCGGCCGCATGTTGCAGGTTGCTCCACGCCGCCCAATATAGAGCGCTGCGGGCCGCTCTCGGGCCTCTTCCTTTGATTTGAGACGACGTGAGCGATGGCGGGCCTGCAAATCATTCTCTTCGATGTGGGTGGAATCGCATGCGCGCTGCGCAGAAGCGCCGCCAGGGAACTCCTGCCGCTGCCGCGCCTATGGCGTCCGCCCGGAACACCCCGTCCCGTCGCGGGCTTCTTCAATTTGAGCGGCACGGCCGTTCCGGTCATCCGGCTCGACATCCTGTTCGGCCTTGAGCTCAACAAGACGGCCGACGCCGAAACGGATCTATACCGACATCTGATCCTCGTCGACAGCCTGACGCCGTCAGGCCGCGCGGCCCTTCTGGTGGACCGGGTGCTCGACGTGCTTCAGGTGGAGGAATCCACCCTGTCCGCGGTCGCGCCGGAAAATACCCTCAATGGCTGCGTGGAAGCAGAGATCACCCACGCAAGCGGGCTCGTTCATCTCCTGTCCATCGAGCGGGTCCTCCTTGCCGAGGAACAGCAGGCTCTGAGCGAACTTGGCCGCCATGCGCAATCCCGTCTGGGCGAATGGGCACTTCCGGCTTGATGGCCGCCCGAAAGGCTCCTGAACTCGTTCCCGATGCGGGCTTTTCCAAGTTGAAAGGCCGCGTCATCGAGCGGACGGGGCATTTCTACTACCAGGACAAGAACGACCTGCTCTGGGAGCGTGTCCGCAAGCGCCTCAATGCGACAGGCCTGCGCGACAGCGCGCAATATCTCGCTCTCTTGAACGATCCTGCTTCCGGCGAGGCCGAATGGGCGCGCCTGGAAGCCGAGATCACCATCGGCGAGACGTTCTTCTTCCGCTATGCGGAGCAGTTCACGGCCCTGCGCGGGACTATCCTTCCCGAGATCATAGAGCGCAAGAGCGCCGAGCGGCGGCTTCGCGTCTGGAGCGCCGGCTGCGCGACCGGCGCGGAGCCTTATTCGCTGGCCATCCTGATCCGTCAGCTCCTCGGAGAGAAAGTGGCGGACTGGCGCGTCAGCATCATAGGCACCGACATCAACGAGGGATTCCTCGCCACCGCGCGGCGGGCACGGTTCGGCAAATGGGCGCTCCGGTCGGTCTCGCCCGAGGAAAAAGCCGGCTATTTCACCCCGGCGGACCAGGAGCAATGGCAGCTTCGTCCCGAGTTCCGGTCTCTCGTCCGGTTCGAAAGGCACAACCTGCTGAGCCTCCTGGACGGCACCTCCCCGCTCCAGTTCACCGAATTCGACCTCATCCTCTGCCGCAACGTCCTGATCTATTTCCATCCCGACACCGTCACCCGCATCGTCGGCGCTCTGCGCAATTGCCTCTTGGAGGATGGCTGGATGCTCCTTGGGCATGCCGAGCCCAATCCCACCTTCGGGTCCATGATGCAGGCCCTAAGCCTGCCGGGTACGGTCGCATATCGCCGCCGCTCCGGCAGCGCCGAGGCTTTCGTCCCGGCAATCGGAAGCCAGCCTTCGCCGGAGCTGGCCTGGACCCCGTCCGTACCGGCCGCGCTCGGGACGAAAAAGCCCGCCAGGAAGGAGCCTGCGCCCCGTCCGCCGCCGGCAAAGGCCCGTCCGGCCGCTCTTCCCAGCCACTCGCCCGATACCCTGCTGGCCGAAATCAGGCGGAAAGCCGATGCGGGGGATTTTCAGGCAGCCCATTCCCTGTGCCTGCAAGCGCTCCTGGACCAGCCGTTGAATCCGGTCGTGCATTTTTACCAAGGATTGATTTCTCAGGCCCTCAAGCGGCCTGCGGAAGCTCAGCAGGCCTTCCGTCGCAGCATTTATCTCGATAAGAGCTTTGCCATGGCTCATTACCACCTCGGACTTCAGCTCCTGGCGGACGGGCAACCGGGCGCCGGGCGGGCCCTGGCCAATGCCGCGCGCATTGCGGGATCGATGCCCGAGGATGAGGTTCTCGCGGAAGCAGACGGGGCAACGGCCAAGGATCTGCGCAATCTGATCCGCCTGCATCTCGATGCGGCGGCGCGATCGGAACGAAAGGGCTGATCATGGCGAAATCGCTGCGGCGGCAGAAGCTCAGGGAAATCAATCGACGCAAAGTCCTGTCGGCGGAGGAGCTCGCTCGCGTGATCCTCGACGAGAGAACCGAACATCTCGCCTCGCGCCGCACCAGCCTTGCGGCCCCCGCTCCCGACGAGACCCAGGTGCTGATCTGCGGAGCCGGCCAGGAGCGCTACGGCATCCCCGTCCAGGCTGTCTCCGAAGTGCTGCCGTTCCAAGCCTGCATGCCCATTCCGGACGGCCCGCCGGCTCTGGCGGGCGTGTTCGGCCGCAACGGACGCCTCGTCAGCGTGATCGACCTGGGAGCGGCCCTCGGCAGCACCGGGACGCCATCAGACGGCGAAAGCAGGCATCTTGTGCTGTTGCGCAGAGAGCAGCCGCAGGTGGCGCTGCTCGTCGACCGGGCCCACGGGGTCTCAACCGTTGCGCCGCTTGCAACGAGCGAGGCGGGCAGCTTCCGGTCGGATGCCGTTACTGGCTATGCGGAAGCCAAGGCCGGCCTTGCCGATCAGGAGAGAGTCCTATCTCTCCTCGACGTCGACCGTCTCCTTCGTCCTTTCCTGCCCAATTCCCCCGTGTCTGGAGTTTAACGTGACGATCTCGATCGCGAATCGCATTCTTCTCGGCTTCGCCGTCATCGTCACGCTGATGACCGGGCTCGGCATGTATGCCCTGAACCAGCTCGGCGAGGTTCGCCGGACGACGGGGACGATCGTCTCCCGCGATCTTTCCATGATGGGCCAGGTCCAGACGATCGCCGAACAGCAGAACCAGATGCGAGCCGTTCGGGAGGAGGCCCTGTCGCGCTTTCTCCTGAGGTCCGTCGGGCAGCAGCAGCAGGGATCTTTCGAGGATCTGATCAGCGAATGGAGCCGCCGCGCCGCCACGACGGAAGCCGCTGTGGCGCAAGCGGTCGCGAGCGCAAACGGGTTCCGGGCCCAATCCGTCACGGCCGAGAGAGCCGATGCCTGGCGTCGCACCGCGGAGCTGCTCAACAGCGCCAGCGGGGAGCTCCGCCAAATCAGGGTCTCGTCCGAGCGGCAGTTCACGGCGCTTCAGAACAACGACCTTCCGGCGGTTATCGCCACGGTGGGAGCCTTGAACACCAGTCGCAATGCGTGGAACTCCCTGCTCGAGGAGATCCGCAAGATCCAAGGCGAAGCCATCGCGATCGGAGAAACTCGCGTCGGGCAAGTCTACGAACAGAGCCGCACCTCCATCATCATCGCCCTTGCGGGAGCTGCGCTCCTGAGCCTGTTCATCACCTATGCGCTGCGTTCTTCCATCGCGAAGCCTCTCGACTCCTTCATGGAGTTCGTAGAGCGCGTCGGCCGTGGTGAGCTGGGCGGTCAAATGGCCACCGTGGGCAATGACGAGATCGGACGGCTCGGCGGAACGCTGAACGGCATGGTCGAAGGGCTGCGCCAGCTCGCCCGGCAAAGCCGTGAAACCACGGAGAACCTGAACGCCGCCGCAGCGGAAATCCGCGCCTCCACCCAGGAGCAAGCCGCCAGCGTCGAGGAGCAGCTTGCGGCCGTGCAGGAAACGGCCGCCACCGTGGACGAAATCACCCATGCGGGCGCCCAGATCGGAAAGCGCGCGCAGGAGGTCATCGCCTCGGCGCAGGCAACGGCTCAGACCAGCATGTCCGGCCTTCAGGCGGTCGACGAGACCGCGCGGGCGATGGATTCCATCCGCGAGCAGGCCGAGATGGTGGCCGAGAACATCGTCGCGCTCAGCGAAAAGACCCAGGCCGTCGGCGAGATCATCACCAGCGTGAACGACATCTCGGAGCGCACACATCTTCTGGCGCTGAACGCAGCCATCGAGGCAGCGGCCGCAGGCGAGCACGGGCGCAGTTTCGCCGTGGTGGCGTCCGAGATGAAGGTGCTGGCCGATCAGGCCAAGGACGCCACCGGGCAGGTGCGCTCGATCCTCGGCGACATCCAGCGCGGCATCAACACCTCGGTCATGCTCACCGAAGAAGCGGTGAAGCGGGTCACGGCCGGCAAGGAGCGCACCGACACCACCCAGCAGACGATCACGGAGATTTCCAGCAGCATTCAGGAAAGTGTGCAGACCTTCCAGCAGATCGTTGCCTCGACCAACCAGCAGCAGCTCGGTATCGAGCAGGTCATGGGCGCTCTTCAGAACATTCGCCAAGCCAGCCAGCAGACGGCGGCGGGCACCCGCCAGCTCGACACGGCGGCAGCGAACCTGTCGGACCTGTCCCAACAGCTTCTCGGCCTCGCCGAGCGCTACCGGTTGTGATCCGGGCAGGATCGGAGACCCGCACACCGTGACGGACATCCGCAGGCAATTGCTGGCTGCCTTCGAGGCCGAACACCGGGAGCATCTTCATGCGATCCGGACCGCCCTCGATAGCCCGGGCCCGAGCGACGTCGACCTCACGGACATCTTTCGTCGCGCACACAGCCTGAAGGGCGCTGCCCGGGCCGTGGACATGCCTCCAGTGGAGGAGGTCGCGCACGAGCTGGAAGCGCTGTTTGCGCAGATCCTCGAAGGACGGCGGTCCCTCGACGGGCCGACCATTGCGGCGGTGCGCCTGAACCTCGACTCGATAGAAGACCTCGTCGCAGGGGCCCTCGCGCCCCTTGCTCCAACCCCCTCAGCACCTCCCCGTACCGCGGAGCAAACACCTGAGGACCGAAAGCCTCAGGCGCAGAGACAGGCCGATGCTCAGACTCAGCCTGCTCCGAGAACCGACACCCCTGGCTCGACCGAGACCGGGACGGGCGCTTATCTGAGGGTCTCGGCAGACCAGATGGAGCAGCTCTCGAATTCGATGCATCAATTGATGGCGGAACTCCAGCAGGATGAGGCCGCCGACGAGAAGCTGCGGCAGATCGAACTCGACATCAGGAATCTCAGGCGAAACTGGGATGCCCTGCAGGTGCAGGTTGCGTCGATCGTTTCCGCCGCCCGAAAGTCCAACGTCGAGCATCCGGCGTCCGGTCACTCCATCCCTCGCCTGCGCGACTTCGACCAGGATCTGAAAACTCTGTTCCGCAAGCTTTCCGCGCTGTCCCGCGACCGTAAGCAATCCATATGGGCCATCGATCAGGCTGCGCGACAGGTTCGCGACGACATCGACCGCGTCTCCCTCATCCCGGCTGAAACCGTCTTCGGCGGCTTCGGCCATATGGTGCGGGAGATTGCGCGGGCGCAAGGCCGGGACGTGCACGTGCGCGCCACCGGCCTTGAGATTCAGGTCGACCGCCAGGTGCTTCAAGCGCTCAAGGATCCGGTCATGCACCTCCTGCGCAACGCGGTGAGCCACGGGGTGGAGCCTCCGCATGAACGGCGCGCCAAGGGCAAGCCCGAACATGCAGAGATCGTCCTGGAGCTGGCATCCCGCGGCGGCCGTCTCGCGGTCAGCATCCGCGACGATGGGCGGGGGCCGGACCTCGCGCGGATCGAGCAGGTCGCCATAGAGCGCGGCCTTTTAGCGCCCAGGGCCGGTGGCGAACCGCCGCCGGCCCTGGATCAGCTCTTGTCGCTCGTTTTTGCTCCAGGCTTCTCCACCGCCGGCGAAGTCGATCGCCTGTCGGGCCGCGGCATGGGCCTTTCCGTCGTGGCGGAAGCGACGCGCAAGCTTCACGGCTCAGCCCTTCTGCGGCCCCGCTATCCTTGGGGAGCGGAGGTTCTTCTGAACGTGCCTTTCACGGCCGCCCGGCAACCGCTTCTGCTGGTCGAGGCGGAAGATCGCATGTTCGGCTTGCCGTCCTACGCCATCGAGCGGCTCCTGCAGGTTCGCGCCTCCACGCTCGAAACTGTGGAAGGCCGCCCGACGTTACGGATCGACCTGAGGGGGGAAGACGTTGTTGTTCCTGTCATCGCCCTTGCGGCGCTCACAGGATCCCCGAATGCGCACGTTCCCATCGAGTCTGGAAACATCAAAGCCGTTCTGCTCCGGCACGGGGGCCGGTACTGCGCGCTCGCGGTCAACACCTTCCATGATGTCCGCACCATGCTGGTCAGTGACGTCCAGGCCATTGGCTTGAGCGAGATGGTGTCCGGGACGGCTCTGCTCGAGAACGAGATGCCCGCGCTCGTGCTGAGCCCGGAACTCGTGATCGAGCACTGGATCAAGAACGAGAGCCGCCTCGCAGCCGGCGGCCTCGGCCTGGGGCCGGATCAGGAGCGGCACGTCACGACCATTCTCGTGGTGGATGATTCGATCACCACCCGCACTCTCGAAAAGAGCATTCTGGAAGCGCAGGGCTACCAGGTGCTTCTGAGCGTCGATGGCGTGGATGCGCTCAATGTCCTGCGCTCCGGCGAAACGCTCGTCGACCTCGTGCTTGCCGACGTGGAAATGCCGCGCATGGACGGGTTCAGCCTGTTGCAGGCGGTCAAGGCCGATCCGCGGATCGCATCAATTCCCGTCATTCTCATGACATCGCGGGCCGATCCGGAAGACGTTCGCCGAGGGCTTGACCTTGGGGCCGGGGCCTATCTGACGAAGCAGAAGTTCGACCAGCGCGAACTTCTGGCGACGATCGGGCAGTTGTTATGATCGCAAAGCCCCCTCCGTCGCAGGTTCGCGTCATGGTGGTCGAGGATTCCCTCGTCGTCCGCCAGCTTCTCCTGCACATCATCTCCCGCGACCCGCGCCTGGTCGTGGCGGCCGCCGTGGGATCCGCCGAGGAGGCTATCCAGGAGATAGGACGCGTCCAGCCGGACGTGATCTCCATGGATATCCGTCTTCCCGGGATGGACGGGCTCGAGGCCACGCGCCGGATCATGTCGGAGCATCCGACGCCGATCGTCGTCATCGCGGGCAGCATCGAGGACACGTCCCTCAAAATCTCCATGAACGCCCTGCGGGCCGGGGCCCTGACCGTGGTCGAGAAGCCGGTCGGGTTGACCAGCGCCGGCTTCGATGCGATCGCCGAGACGATCTGCACGCAACTCTACATCATGAGCCAGGTGCCGGTCGTGCGGCAGCGCTCGTTCAAGTGGCGCACGTCCGACACGCCGTCGAAGCCGGATTCGGACTGGAGGATCATCCGCCCCAGCATCATGGGCATCGCGGCGTCCACCGGAGGCCCTCCCGCCCTGGCCAAGATCCTCGGTGCCCTTCCGGCAGGCTTCCCCATTCCGATCCTGCTCGTTCAGCATATGGGCGCACCCTTCATGGAGGGTTTCGCCTCATGGCTGAACGGCCTGATGGCGCTTGAAGTCCGAATTGCGCGCGATCAGGAAATTCCGGTCGCCGGAAACGTCTACGTGGCGCCGGGCGATCGTCACCTGCTCCTGTCGCCGGTGGGAACGCTGCAGATCAGCTCGGCCCCGGCCCTTGCCAGCCAACGGCCCTCCGCGACCCTGCTCTTCCGCTCCATGGCCAAGGCGGCCGGACCGAGGGGTTTGGGAGTGATCCTGACCGGCATGGGAGAGGACGGGGCCGAGGGCCTCGTGGAATTGCGGCAAGCGGGCGGCTATACCGTGGCCGAAGACGAGAGCACCGCCGTTGTCTACGGGATGCCCGCAGCGGCAACCCGCATGGGAGGTGTGCGCGCAAGCCTGCCCCTCGACCTAATCGCCCCCCGCCTCCTGCGCATCGCTCAGGGGGAAGGTGAATGAGCGCTGGCGCAGGCACGCAGCCGGCCAACATTCTCCTAGTGGAGGATTCTCCCACGCAGGCGCTCCAGCTTCGTCTCGTGCTGGAGGGGAACGGCTTCAACGTTTCTTGGGCCTCGACGGCGGAAGCAGCCCTCGACAGCCTGAACGGGGGGCTGCCCGATCTCGTCATCGCGGATTTTCACCTTCCCGGCATGAACGGGGACGAACTGACGCGCCAGATGCGGCTCAATGTGCGAACCCGCGCCATCCCGGTCATCATGCTGACGGAGGCCCGGGAAAGCGCTGTCGAACGGCAGGGCCTGGAGAGTGGGGCCGACGCCTACATCGCCAAATCCGCCGAACAGGCCTTGATCATCCTGAGGATCAAGGCCCTTCTCCGCCGGCGCCACTCCCCGGCGGCCGAGCCCAAGGATGGCCGCGAGGCGCCGAGTTTCAGCGCATTCCGCCGAGCCTGCATCCTGGTGGTCGACGACAGTCCCGGCCAGCGCGCCCATCTCCAGCAGTTGCTCTCCCACGAAGGCTACGCGGTGACGTCCGCGGCCGATCCGGCCGAGGCTCTCCGGCTGATCGGTTCGCACGACACGGCCTGGGATTGCGTGCTCGTCAACCTCCTCAGCCCCGGATTCGACGGGACCGATCTCTGTCGTCAACTGAACGCCTATCGGGGCCTAGCTCCCCTGCCCGGCATGGAGGTTGCGAACTTCTCCATCGTGGGCCTCGGCAACGAAGATGGTGGAGACACCCTCGCGCGAACCTTCGAGGCGGGCGCGGACGACATCATCCCGTGGTCCGCCGACGCGGACGCCATGAGAATTCGCATCCGCTCCCTCATTCGGCGCAAGCTTCTCCAGGATGAGAACTGGCGCATCGAGGCGGAACTCCAGGAGCGCGAACTCGCCTTCGAGCGCGCCCGGGCCGAGGCGGCTTCCGCCGAAGCGCTTGCGACGGCCAACCGGGAACTCGCGGAGGCGAATTTTCGGCTCAAGGAAACCCAGTCCAAGCTCGTCCAGGCCGCCAAGATGGCTTCCCTGGGTGAACTGGTGGCCGGCATTGCCCACGAGATCAACAATCCCCTGGCGTTCATTCTCGCGCATCAGGGCACCGTCGAGCGGCTGCTCACCGAGGTCGCGGCGAAACTTCCCCCAGAACCTGACCTGGAGCGCCCGGTCTCGAAATCCCTCGAGCGAGTGGGAGCCATGAAGCTGGGCCTGAGCCGGATCCAGGAGCTCGTGCTCAACCTCCGGCGCTTCTCACGCCTCGATGAAGGCGACTTTCAGACGGTTAATGTTCAGGAATCCATCGAGACGGTTCTGTCGCTGCTGGGCCACAAGCTCGGGCCCCGCATCGACGTCCGCCGCCGCTACGAGGCGGTTCCGGATCTCTACTGCTCGCCGGCCCTGCTCAATCAGGTGGTGATGAACATCGTCGGAAACGCTGCCGACGCCATCGGCGAAACCGGCGTCATCGACATTGAAACCCACAGCACCGACGAAACCTATACAATCAGGATCAGCGATACCGGCCCAGGGATCCCGCCGGACCTGCGCGAGCGCATCTTCGAGCCGTTCTTCACCACCAAGCCGGTCGGGGCCGGAACTGGACTTGGCTTGGCAATCGCCTATAGCGTTGTGCAGGCTCACAAAGGAACCATAACGGTCGATGCCGGCCCCGCCGGAGGGACTTGCTTCACCATCACGATCCCAAGGCAGAATACTGAATGACTTGGTCGAGCGACGCTCAATCACGCAATGGAACGATTTTGGTCGTCGACGACGAGCCGGATATTCTCGTCGCGCTCGAAGACCTGTTCGAGAACGACTACCGCGTCCTGTCGACCACATCGCCCCTGAAGGCGCTCGACATCCTCGAGAATGAACCTGACATCGCGATCATCATCTCCGACCAGCGCATGCCCGAGATGCAAGGGGATGAGTTCCTGGCCCAGGCCCGGCATCACAGCAACGCCGAGGCCATCCTGCTTACCGGCTATGCGGATCTGAAGGCCGTCATCGGAGCGGTGAACAAGGGCCGCATCATGGCCTATGCGCCCAAGCCCTGGGAGCCTGCGGCGCTGTCCAGCATGGTGGCGGCGGCCTACCAGCGCCGCATGCTGGCCCGGGAACTCGATACGGAACGTGCACTCCTGCGCGGCCTGATGGAGAGCACCAGCGACCAGATCTCCTTCAAGGACCTCGAGGGCCGCTTTGTCCGGTTGAACGCCAGCAAGGCCAGGAGCCTCAACCTCACGTCCGACGCATGCCTAGGCCGCAAGGAGCGCGAACTCGTCGCGCCCGAGCAGGCCAAGTTGATCGACGAAACGGAGCGGCAAACCATCGCGGCCGGCAAGCCCAGCGAACGCATCGAGGAACGGTCGTCGCCCGATAGCGCGACGCAATGGTTCCTGATCAACCAGATTCCGATTCTGAACCAGGATGGGGCGGTTACGAACCTTGCCACGATCGAGCGCGACATCACCGAGCGCAAGCTGATGGAAATGCGCCTGCGGCAGGCTGACAAGATGCAGGCGCTGGGAACCCTCGCGGGTGGCGTCGCACACGACTTCAACAACCTTCTGATGGCCGTGCTGGGCAGCCTGGATCTCGCAAAACGCAGGGCTCCCGACGATCCGCGTCTGACGCGGCTTCTGCAGAATGCGACCTATGCGGCGGAACGAGGGGCGTCCCTAACCCAGAGGCTTCTGAGCTTCAGCCGGCAGCGGGATCTCAGGCTGCAGGCCGTGGACGTCAATCAGGTCATTACCGACATGAACGACCTCCTGATGCGCAGCCTCGGGGGCTTCATCCGCATCGAGAGGCAGCTGGCGGAGCATCTGTGGGCCGCCATGGTCGATCCGGATCAGCTCGAACTCGCGATCCTGAACCTGTGCATCAACGCCCGCGACGCCATGACGGAGAATGGCGTCCTGACCCTATCGACGCGCAACAGGACCGTCGGCGAAGGCGAGGTCACCGATCTACCGGAGGGCGATTACGTCGTGGTGTCCGTGGCGGATACCGGAGAGGGCATGCCGCCGGAAATCCTGAGCCGGGTCCTCGAGCCGTTCTTCACCACGAAGGAGGTCGGCAAGGGAACGGGGCTCGGCCTGTCCATGGTCTACGGCCTTGCCCAGCAATCGGGCGGCACCGTGGTCATCAACAGCACGGTGGGTGTCGGAACGACGGTCGAGCTGTACATGTCCAAGTCCGCCACCGATCGATCCGATTCCGCTCACGAAGAGGCATCGCTGGTCGATTCGACCGTCAAGGCGCGAATCCTCCTCGTTGATGACGATGCGGAAGTCCGCGCCGTTACGGCGGCTTATCTGAACGACATGGGCCATCGGGTGGTGGAGGCGGCCGACGGACCATCCGCCCTTGACATCCTGCGGGCGGATTCCGGCCTCGACCTGCTGATTGCCGATTTCGCCATGCCGGGAATGACGGGCCTCGATCTCGCCAACAAGGCCCGGAAGCAGCAGCCGGACCTCGGCATCCTGCTGGTCACCGGCTACGCCGATCCGGAACGGATGCCGGACAATTACCCTGTTCTCCAGAAACCCTTCAGCCGGGTCGAACTGGGCGTCAAGGTCATGGAGGCGGCCCGACCCCGCGGGCCAGCGGAGATTTCTTCGTCGTGATCCGAAGGGCGATTGCGACCTTCCCATAGGGCACTTCGCCGGACGTCGCCATAATCGCGGAAAATTGAGGTTTTGGCGGCTTGGCGCACCTGCGCCGGTAAGCATGAAATGGTATATTTTTTCCGAAAATTCTGGATCGCCGCGAGGACAGATTGACTTTATCGAGGCTTCGCACCTTAACTTCGTCGCAGAACGGCCATGAGTAGGCCGTCTCAGAGGACCATGTAATGAAGAAATCAGCCCTTTTCGCAGCTATCTGCGTTCCGGCTTTCCTGGCCGCAGCCCCGCTGGCTGCCAAGACTCTCGTCTACTGCTCGGAAGGCAGCCCGGAAAACTTCTATCCCGGCATCAACACCACCGGCACCTCGTTCGACGTGAACGAGCACATCTACGACAACATCGTGGATTTCGAGCGCGGCGGCACCAAGGTCGTTCCCGGCCTGGCCGAGAAGTGGGACGTTTCCGCTGACGGCACGGTTTACACCTTTCACATCCGCAAGAATGCGAAGTTCCATTCCAACAAAGGCTTCAAGCCGACCCGCAACCTGAACGCCGACGACATCGTGTTCATGTTCGAGCGTCAGTGGAAGGAAGAGAATCCTTACTTCAAGGTGACGAGCCCCAACCACTCCTACTTCAACGACATGGGCATGCCCAAGCTGCTGAAGTCGGTCGAGAAGGTTGACGACTATACGGTCAAGATCACCCTCAACCAGCCTGAGGCTCCCTTCCTGTCGAACCTCGCCATGCAGTGGGCTGGCGTCCAGTCGAAGGAATATGCCGACGCCATGCTGAAGGCCGGCACGCCTGAGAAGGTCGACCAAGACCCGATCGGCTCGGGCCCGTTCTTCCTTGTGAACTACCAGAAGGACGCCATCGTCCGCTTCAAGGCCTTCCCGGAATACTGGGGCGGCAAGGCAAAGATCGACGATCTGGTGTTCGCGATCACACCGGACGCCTCCGTTCGCTGGGCCAAGCTCCAGAAGGGCGAGTGCCACGTGATGCCGTACCCGAACCCGGCTGACATCGAGGCCATCAAGAAGGACCCGAACGTCACGCTCATGGATCAGGCTGGCCTGAACATCGGCTACCTGGCCTACCAGACCACGAAGAAGCCCTTCGACGACGTGCGCGTCCGCAAGGCCTTCAACATGGCCATGAACAAGAAGGCTATCGTCGACGCCGTGTTCCTGAGCTCGGGCGTTCCGGCCAAGAGCCCGATCCCGCCGTCCATGTGGTCGTACAACGACTCCGTCAAGGAAGACGAGTACAACCCGGAAGCCGCCAAGAAGCTCCTGGCTGAAGCCGGCTACCCGAACGGCCTCGAGACGGACCTCTGGGCCATGCCGGTTCAGCGTCCCTACAACCCGAATGCACGCCGCATCGCCGAGCTCATGCAGGCCGATCTCGCCAAGATCGGCGTGAAGGCTGAGATCAAGAGCTTCGAGTGGGGCGAGTATCGCAAGCGGGCTCAGGCCGGCGAACACCAGATGGCTCAGCTCGGCTGGACGGGCGACAACGGCGATCCGGATAACTTCCTGCACACCCTACTCGGCTGCGCCTCGGCTCAGTCCGCCTCGGGCTCGAACATCGCCAAGTGGTGCCACAAGCCCTTCGACGATCTCGTGACCAAGGCGAAGGTCGTCACCGACCAGGCCGAGCGCACGAAGCTCTACCAGCAGGCTCAGGTGATCTTCAAGGAGCAGGCTCCTTGGTTCACCGTGGCTCATGCGGTGCAGCTGAAGCCGGTCCGTAAGGAAGTCGTCGACTTCAAGCTCTCGCCCTTCGGTCGCCACACCTTCTACGGCGTGGACCTCAAGGACAAGTAAGCCTTAACACTCAACCTATGGCGGAGCGGCGCTAAAGGCCGCTCCGCCTTTTTACATTGAGACGATGCTCCGCTTCATCCTCACCCGCGTCAGCCTGATCATTCCGACCTTTCTCGGGATCACATTGCTGGCCTTTTTCCTCATCCGGCTCGTCCCGGGCGATCCCATTGAAACCCTGGCCGGCGAGCGCGGCATCGACCCTGCGCGCCATGAGCAGCTGCGCAAGGAATACGGCTTCGACCAGCCGGTCATCGTGCAGTACGGCATCTACCTGTCCCGCGTCCTTCAGGGGGATCTTGGCAAGTCGATGATCACGCAGGAGCCGGTGCTGACCGAGTTCTCGGCGCTGTTTCCGGCCACCGTAGAACTTGCGCTCTGCGCCATCGTGTTTGCCCTGTTGATCGGCCTCCCGGCCGGCATGCTGGCGGCGATCCGACGAAATTCGATCTTCGACCATGGAGTCATGGGCGTTTCGCTCACCGGCTACTCCATGCCGATCTTCTGGTGGGGCCTGATCCTCATCCTGATCTTTTCCGTCCAGCTCGACCTGACCCCCGTCTCCGGGCGCATCGATGTTCTCTATTACATCGAACCCACCACCGGCTTCCTGCTGATCGACACGCTGCTGTCGGACGAGGAAGGCGCCTTCTGGTCGGCGGTCAAGCACCTGATTCTGCCTACCATCGTGCTCGGCACCGTGCCGCTTGCGGTCATCGCCCGCATGACCCGCTCGGCGATGCTGGAGGTTCTCGGTGAAGACTACATCCGCACCGCCAAGGCCAAGGGCCTGTCCCGGTTCCGCATCGTGGCTCTGCATGCACTCCGTAACGCCCTCATCCCGGTCGTCACGGTCATCGGCCTGCAGGTAGGTGTGCTTTTTACCGGCGCGATCCTGACCGAAACCATCTTTTCCTGGCCTGGGGTCGGCAAGTGGCTCATCGACGCCATCTTCCGGCGCGATTATCCGGTTCTCCAGGGCGGCGCCCTTCTGCTGGGCATCGTCGTCATGGCCGTGAACCTGCTCGTCGATCTGACCTATGGCCTCATCAATCCGCGCATCAGGCATAACCGATGACCGCTGAAACCATGGAAGCTCCTGCCGTCGCCGCACCGACGGCAACCCCTCCCCATCCCTTGCGCGAGTTCTGGGGCTATTTCAGCGCCAATCACGGCGCGGTGGCTGGTCTCGTCATCATCATCGCGGTGGTGCTGGTGGCTCTTCTGGCCGACGTGATCGCACCGCACTCGCCTTATGTCACCGACACGTCCATCGCCCTCAAGCCGCCATTCTGGCAGGAGGGCGGCTCGATCGCCTATCCGCTCGGCACGGATCCGATCGGCCGGGACATCCTGTCCCGCCTGATCTACGGCGCGCGGCTCTCGCTGCTCATCGGCCTTGTGGTGGTGGCGATCTCCATCGTGGCCGGCACGGTGCTGGGTCTCGTGGCTGGCTTCTTCCGGGGCCTGACCGAGATCTTCATCATGCGTCTGATGGACATCATCCTGACCCTGCCGAGCCTTCTGCTCGCCATCGTGATCGTGGCGGTGCTGGGGCCAGGCCTCATGAACTCCATGCTGGCCGTGGCTCTGGTGATCCTGCCGCATTATGTGCGCCTTGCCCGCGCGGCGGTCATCACCGAAACCTCGAAGGATTACGTGACGGCCGCCCGCGTCAGCGGCGCCGGCACCACCCGGCTGATGTTCCGGGAGGTTCTGCCCAACTGCACGGCGCCACTCATCGTGCAGGCTTCGCTCGGCATCTCGACGGCCATCCTCGACGCGGCAGCCCTCGGCTTTCTCGGGCTCGGCGCGCAGCCGCCCTCCCCCGAATGGGGAACCATGCTGGCGGACGCTCGCGAATTCGTGCTCCGTGCATGGTGGGTCGTGACCTTCCCAGGGTTGGCGATCCTCATCACGGTGCTTGCCTTCAATCTGCTCGGGGATGGTCTTCGTGACGCCCTCGACCCAAAACTGAAGCGCTGAATCATGGCCCTTCTCGAAATCGAAAACCTGTCGGTGGAATTTCCGACGCAAGGCGGCATCATGCGCGCCGTGGACGGCGTGAGCCTCAAGCTCGACGAGGGCGAGGTTCTCGGCGTCGTGGGCGAATCCGGATCGGGCAAGAGCGTCACGATGCTGGCCGTCATGGGCCTCATCCCGTTCCCGGGTCGCGTGAAGGCCGACAAGCTCACCTTCAATGGACGCGATCTCCTGACCATGTCGGAGGCCGAGCGCCGCCGGCTCACGGGCAAGGACGTCGCGATGATCTTCCAGGAGCCGACGACGAGCCTCAATCCCTCGTTCACCATCGGCTTCCAGCTCGCTGAAACGCTTCGGCTGCACGAAGGCATGGACCGCAAGGCGGCTCGCCGCCGCTCCATCGAACTCCTGGAGCAGGTGGGCATTCCGTCGGCGGAAAGCCGCTTGTCCGCGTTCCCACACCAGCTCTCGGGCGGCATGAACCAACGCGTGATGATCGCCATGGCGATCGCCTGCAACCCGAAGCTGCTGATCGCCGACGAGCCGACCACGGCGCTCGACGTGACGATCCAGGCACAAATCCTCGATCTGCTGATGAACCTGCAGAAAGAGCGCAACATGGCGCTCGTCATGATCACCCACAACATGGGCGTCGTCGCCGAAACCGCCCGGCGCGTGATGGTCATGTATGCGGGTCAGATCATGGAGGAGCGCTCGGCAACGGACCTCTTCGCGTCGCCGCAGCATCCCTATACGGCAGCCCTTCTGGCCGCCCTGCCGGAGCGCAGCGAAGGCGCCACGCGCCTTGCGACGATTCCGGGCGTGGTGCCGGGTCTCTACGACCGGCCCAAAGGCTGCCTGTTCAGCCCGCGCTGCGCCTATGCGACCGAGCATTCGCGCAATGTGCGCCCTGAACTCAAGCCCTGGGCCGGCGGACACATCCGCTGCCATTACCCGCTCGGCGACCCGAACCGGAACGCCGAAATCCAAGCTGATCATCCTGTCGGAGCGGAGGCCGCATCGTGAGCGCTCCCATCGTTGAAGCCAAAGGCCTCAGGCGCGTCTATGAGGTCAAACGGGGCCTGTTCAAAGAGCCCGGACGCCTCCAGGCGGTCGGCGGCATCTCCTTCTCGATCGAGCCCGGCAAGACCCTGGCTGTGGTGGGTGAATCCGGTTGCGGCAAGTCCACCCTCGCCCGCATGGTCACCCTGATCGAAAAGCCCACCGAAGGGTCGCTGACCCTCGACGGTGTGGACGCGGTCAATCAACCGGCCGGCAAGGCCAAGGACCTGCGCCGCACGGTGCAGTTCGTGTTCCAGAATCCTTACGGATCGCTCAACCCGCGTAAAAAAGTGGGCACGATCCTGGAGGAGCCGCTGGCCATCAACACCAGTCTGTCGTCCGCCGAGCGGACGGAGCGGGCCCGGGCCATGATGGCGAAGGTCGGATTGCGGCCCGAGCACTACAACCGCTACCCGCACATGTTCTCAGGCGGGCAGCGCCAGCGCATCGCCATCGCGCGCGCGCTGATGCTGTCGCCGAAACTGGTGGTGGCGGACGAGCCGGTTTCGGCGCTCGACGTGTCGATCCAGGCGCAGGTGCTCAACCTCCTGGCGGATCTGCAAGCCGAGATGGGCCTTGCGTACCTGTTCATCTCTCACGATCTCGGCGTTGTTCGGCACATCGCTCACGACGTGCTCGTCATGTATCTGGGTCATGCGGTCGAGCAGGGGCCGAAGGAGCGCATCTACGCGCGTCCGCTTCATCCCTACACGCAGGCGCTCCTGTCTTCGACGCCGGGAATCACCGGCGTCAAGCGCAAGCGCATCGTGCTCAAAGGAGAGCTGCCGTCGCCGCTCAATCCGCCCAAGGGCTGCGTGTTTTCGACCCGCTGCCCCTATGTGACGGAGCGCTGCAAGGTGGAGCGTCCGCAGCCCCGTCTTCTCGATGGGCGTTACGTCGCTTGCCACTACGCCGAAAACTTCCTGAAGGAAACGGCGGCCTGACGACCTCTTGGATCAAGCCGGCAGCGGAAGTCGCTTGACCGCTGCCGTGCTTTGAGGGGCTTGCTCCGCCGAGAGTGCAGGCTTTGCTGCCTCGGCGGCTATTCCCTCGCCTGTCGCAACCTTCAGGCAGCAGATCACGCCGTCGCGCAGGGACGCGACGTAGTGATCCGCCCCGAGGGTTTTGCGCAGCGCCTCGTCCTGCAGGATCTTGTCGTCCGAGGGCCATAGGCCCACCATGATCGGCGCATTGGGAACCTGCTTGCGCAGGCGCCTCAGGAGATAGCGCAAGTGCGCGGGCGTGCCGCCGATCTCAAGATAGCAGACGCACACCATCTGGACGCCCGTGACGTCGAGCCTGAAGATCGTCGAGCGCGAGACATCCGCATGGGGCACGGTGCGGGTTCCCATTCCATGCTTGCCCAGGAGCTGAGCCAGCATATCGGCGGCGGCATCGTCCAATGCTCCCCGGCCGGCGATGCACATGATGGCGCCAGGCGCCGCCCAGGCGTCCGGGATCGCATCCTCCCGAGGCTTCGACTCGATCGCCGGCTCCTTGATGTCGGGCTTTTCGCTCCTCGGGGAGGCGATCGGCTCGACCTCCTGACTGTCCGTTTCAGGCTCCACATCGTCGTGGCCGCCCAGATCGTGCACCAATGCCTGGACGACATTCTTGATCTGCTCGAGCTGATGGCCTGTCAGCACGCCGCGGCTCGCATCGTTGGCCGCCAGCTGAAGGCCCCGCAGGGCGACCTCGTCATAGTAGGACGTCAGCGACCGCTCCTTGAGCAGGAGCTCGGCGGATTCGAGCGCCTCGTCCGGATCACCCGCCAGCATGCGCTGGTAGAGGTTCTCGGCCGGCGTCAGGGCTGGCCGGTCACCCAGAAGCACATCGAGAAACTCCAGCCTTTCCACGTGCCGCCCGAGCACCACGAGGCAGAGGGTCAGAGGGGTTGCAATGAGCAGGCCGACGGGTCCCCAGAGCCAAGTCCAGAAAATGGCCGAGATCACCACCGCGAAGGGCGACAGGCCTGTGCTCTGTCCATAGACGAGGGGCTCGACCACGTGCCCCATCAGGGGCTCGGTGATGACGAAGAGTGCCAGGGTCATGAGCGCCATGGACCAGCCCGGATCGACCGCAGCGGCGAGCATGACCGGAAAAGCGGCGGCGATGAAGGAGCCGATATAGGGCACGAATCGCAGCAGGGCCGTGAAGGCCCCCCAGAGGGCCGGACTCGGTACGCCGATGAGCCAGAGGCCGATGCCGATGAAAACCCCGAAGCTCGCGTTGAGGGCGAGCTGGGTCAGGAAGTACCGGCTGAGGCGTCTGGCGGCGTCGTCCATGGCGGCCGTGGTGCGATGCAGGTCGGTGGAGCCGAATAGGCGGATCATCCGGTCCCGCAGGTCTTCCCGCTGCAGAAGAATGAAGATCAGCACCACGAAGACGATGCCCGTTGTTGCAAGCGGATGGAGCAGCGGCGTCGCGATGCTGCGGGCGATCTCCAGCGGGGTCGGCTCGCGCTCGTGCACCTCGACCGGAAGCGGGCCGGGTTCCGGCGCTGGCGGAGCCGGGTTCGCCGGAACGCCTGCTGCGGAAGGAGGAGGCTCCGGCGTCTCCTTGGGAGCCTCTTTGACAGCGCTGTTGAACTCCCTGACCAGCGAAGGCAGACGCCCGATCGTCCCTTCGCGCAGGGAGCCGACCTTTTCCTTGATGGTGGTCTGATACCGGGGAAGGTCGGTCGCAAGACCCACGACCTGGAAGCCGATTACCGTGCCCAGCGCCCCGATGACGCTGAGAGTGAACAGGACCGCGATGATCACGGCGGGCACGCGACCCAGATGCCAGCGCCTCATGAGGTCCACGAAGGGAGCCAGTACGAAGGCGAGCAGGATCGCGAGCACCACCGGCAGGAACACATCCTGGCCGATATAAAGGGCTGCCAGGATGACGACGCCCACCGCCAGGGTCATCAGGCCGTTCATCCCCGGGACTCCAGGAGGCTGGATTTCCGTTTCCGGGGGCGGCGCTGGTGTTTGGGCGGAAGACATGGGCGAATCTCTGTCCGGCCTTGAGCGGCCAGCACGACAACGTTCGGAGGCCCGGATCGATCCTTGGCCGTTCCAGCCCAAGGGGAATCCTGGGACCATTTGCCGTCTGGGGAGAAGCGAAACCCGCTCCCATCTTATGGGTTCACTCAAGTCGCCCAGCACCTGAAAACACATGTCGGTTACCAGACGAACGCTCCTCATCGGCGCGGCCCTTGCTGCGTCTCCCGCCACTCATGCCCAAGACGGAGGCCTAAGCCCGATGCCGGTGACCGAACAGCGCCAGACGTTCAAGAGCGGCGGCCGGAATATTACCGTGGACGTGTTCCAGGCGGGCCCGCCATCCCGGCGTCCGGCGGTTCTCATGCTTCATGGCGCCGATGGCCTCCACGGCCACGGGCAATACCTCGACGCAGCCCGGCATGTGGCCGCGGCCGGCTATCAGGTCCACCTCGTCCATTATCTCGACCGGACAGGCGAGAGACGGGCCTCCTTCGGCACGCTGTTTCAGAATTTTCAGCCCTGGATGGAGACCGTGAATGACGCCCTCGTCTGGGTGTCCGGTCTCGCGACGACGGACCCGAACCGAATCGGGATCGTGGGAATTTCCCTGGGAGCGGCCCTGGGCCTTGCGGTCGCCAGCGCGGACCGCAGGATCAAGGCTCTGGTGAACTACTTCGGCCCCCTGCCCCATGGGGTCATCGCCCAGGATGCGCGCCTGCCGCCGACCCTGATCCTGCATGGGGGCATGGACCCCATCGTCCCGGTGGCGAACGCCTATGCGATCGAGGCCCTGCTGCGCCAGCAGGCGGTACCGCATGAGGTGAAGGTTTATCCGGAGCAGGCCCATGGCTTTCGAGGCGAGGCCCAGAGGGACGCAACGCAAAGGGCCCTGGCCTTTCTCAAGCGCCATCTGGCGACCAGCCCCGCCAGCGCCGGATCATCGCCCCTTCCGGCAGGCGGATGAGGCCGCCGGCGAAGAGCTATCTTCCGTCTTAGCGATGCCCCGCGGTTCAATGGGAGCATCGCGCCGAAAACGGGGTCCACTTTCGGGCCGGTTGCTTTAAGAATCAGCCCTTGAATCACATAAGGCGAAGAGGTCCATGACTGCATCCGACCAGACCCAGACAGACAATCCCCTGCTTCGCCCCTGGACCGCCCCCCACGGCCTTCCGCCCTTCGAAAGCATTACGCCGGACCAGTTCAGCCCCGCCTTCACCACGGCCCTCGCCGAGCAGCAGGCTGAAATCGCCGCCATCGCCGAATCGCCTGAGGAGCCCACATTCGCTAACACCGTCGAAGCCCTGGAGCGCAGCGGCGCGGCCCTCAAGCGAGTCGGCGGCGTGTTCTTCAATCTCGCAGGCTCGCACACCAACGACGCCATCCAGGCAGTCGAGCGCGAAATGGCCCCCGTCCTGGCCAAGCACCGCAACAGCATCTTCATGAACGAGGCGCTGTTCCGGCGCGTCGATGCCCTCTACAATGAGCGAGAAAATCTCGGCCTTACCGCCGAGCAGGCTCGCGTGCTTGAGCGTTATCGCACGATCTTCGTGCGCGCCGGCGCGCAACTCGCCCCGGACGAGAAAAAGAGGCTTGCCGCCGTCACGGAGCGGCTTGCCAGTCTCGGCACGCAATTCTCGCAGAACGTCCTGGCGGATGAGAAATCCTACAGGCTCATTCTGGAGACCGAAGAGGACCTTGCGGGCCTGCCGTCGTTCCTGCGAGAGGCGGCGGCGCAAGCTGCCGAGGAGGCGGGCCTGACGGGACGGCACATCATCACCCTGTCCCGCTCCAGCATCGAGCCCTTCCTGCAATTCTCCAGCCGGCGCGATCTGCGCGAGCAGGCCTTCAAGGCATGGGCCGCGCGGGGCGATAACGGCAACGCCACCGACAACAAGGCCATTATCGCCGAGATGGTGGCGCTGCGCGCCGAGCGCGCCGAACTCCTCGGCTATGACACCTTCGCGGACTTCAAGCTCGCCGACACCATGGCGAAGACGCCCGATGCCGTGCTCACGCTCCTGAACGAGGTTTGGACGCCGGCCCGCAGCCGGGCGCAGAAGGAGCGGGACGCCCTGCAGGCGCAGGCGCAAATGCGGGGCGACAACATCGAGATCGCGCCGTGGGACTGGCGCTACTATGCGGATCAGGTCCGCATGGCCCGGCACAATCTCGATGAGGCCACCATCAAGCCCTACTTCCAGCTCGACCGCATCATCGACGCGGCGTTCGACACGGCGCATCGCCTGTTCGGGCTGACCTTCCGCGAGTTGCAGGATTTTCCGCGCTACCATCCCGACATTCGCGCCTGGCAGGTGACGGATGATGAAGGCGCGCCTGTCGGCATCTTTATCGGCGACTATTTCGCTCGCGGGTCAAAGCGCAGCGGCGCCTGGATGAGCGCCTTCCGGTCGCAGGAAAGGCTCACCGGCGACATCCGGCCGATCATCGTGAACGTGATGAACTTCGCCAAAGCCGCACCCGGCGAGCCGTCGCTCCTGAGCTTCGACGATGCCCGCACGCTGTTCCATGAGTTCGGCCACGCGCTGCACGGCCTGCTCTCCAACGTGACCTATCCACTTCTTGCGGGCACGAGCGTTTCCACCGATTTTGTCGAGCTGCCGTCGCAGCTCTACGAGCATTGGCTCTCGCAGCCCGAGATCCTGCGCCGCTATGCGACCCATTACCGGACAGGCGAGCCGATCCCCGAGGCGCTGCTGGAGCGTCTGATGGCGGCGCGGAATTTCAACCAGGGCTTCTCAACGGTCGAATATTTGGCGTCGGCTTTCGTGGATATCGATCTTCACCGCCGCAAGCATTCCGGCGATCTGGACGTTTCAGCCTTCGAGAAGGAATCGCTCGAGCGCATCGGCATGCCGCGTGAGATCATCATGCGCCATCGCACGCCCCATTTCGCGCATGTGTTTTCCGGCGACGGATATTCGTCCGGGTACTACAGCTATCTCTGGTCGGAAGTGCTCGACGCCGATGCCTTCACGGCGTTCGAGGAGACGGGGGATGCCTTCAACCGGGACATGGCCGACAAGCTGAAGCGCTTCATCTACTCGGCGGGCAATCTTCGCGATCCGGCCGAGGCCTATCGGGCCTTCCGCGGGCGGCTGCCCACGCCGGATGCGCTTCTCGTCAAACGGGGATTGGCGGTTGCCGGGGAGGCGTGACGCCTCAGGAGTTGGAGACGCGATCGAGAAGTTCGATGCGGCGCTTGATCAGATCGATCCGCGCCGTGCCGGACTTGGGAGCATCCTTGGGAGAGGATGGGATACGGCGCAGGACGCTCAGCAGGAAAGCCGACCCGTTCGGGTCCAGTTTCAGGGCTTTTGCATCGAGCACCGGCATAGCGACCGCTTCCTTCTTGATTCGTGTTTTTGATGAAACGCAACGCCTTGAACACAACGGCACACGACGAAGCGGGTTCCTCAGAAAGATGCGAATCTCAGCTCACTGATCTGTCGGGACACCGCTCCCGGCTCCAAGATACATGCTGGAAAGTGGGCCTTATTGGGGCCGTCGGGAAAGCGCTGCGGCTCAAGGCAGAGCCCGGCATGCCGGCCATAACGGGCTCCTCCCAATCCCGGCACCCGAATGTCGATGAGATGACCGTCATAGAACTGAATGCCAGGCTCGGTGGTCCAGAGCTCCATCGAGACGCCGCTCTTGCGCGATTGCAGCGTCACCGCGTGAGCCAGCTCGCCTTCTCCCCGCAGCACGTAGTTGGTATCGTAGGACACGCTCGGGTTCATGAACTGCGACGCGCCGATGGGCCTTAAGTTCCTGAAGTCGTAAGGGGTATTTTCCACCGCCTTGATCTCGCCGCTCGGAATGAGATCCGGTGCGGTGGGCGTGATGAAATCGCCGGCAATCATCAGATGATGGGACGAGATATCCGAGCTGCCGTCGAGATTGAAATAGCAATGGGTGGTGAGGTTGACCGGCGTCGGCCGGTCGCAGGTTGCTTCGAGGGCCACCCTTACGGTCGCGCCCTCGTGGAGCGAATAGGTGCAGGTGGCGATCAGGCGTCCCGGATATCCCATGTCGCCATCGGCGGATACGAGCGCGAGGGTAACACTCGCGGGCTTGTGGTCGATCACGCTCCACAGACGCGTCCCGAACCCGTTCGAGCCCCCGTGGAGCTGGTTGCGACCCTCATTGGCATCGAGGACGAACGTCTCGCCGTCCAGGGTGAAGCGGGCATGGCCGATGCGGTTGGCATAGCGCCCGACGATCGCGCCGAAATAGGGCGAATGGGCAATGTAATCCTCGACCGAATTCAGCCCCAGCAGCACCCGCTGCGGTCCGCGGGCGGACGGCACGACCAGGTCGCGAATCACCGCCCCCCAGGTCATCACGCGCATCTCGGTTCCATCGGGACCCGTCAGCGCGATCTCCAGGACGTCCTGCCCGTCGACAACGCCAAACCGCTCGATCGTCATCGCTTATCCTTCGAAGATGTTGGCCATCTGGCCGCGGGTGTCGGTCTCCACCACGAAGAGATGGCCCGCCATGGGATCGATATGCGGATCATGGCCGATGGCCGCGGTGGTGATGTAGAGCGTGGTGAGATCGGGCCCACCGAACGCGCATTTCGTCACCTGGGCGGTGGGCACGGGGACGATCCGCTCGACCGTTCCGTCCGGTGCGAAGCGGGTGATTCGCGATCCACCCCAGTGGCACACCCACAGATGTCCTTCGGCATCCACCGCCATGCCGTCCGGATGGCCCCAGCCCTCCTCGAACTGGACGAACACCCGGGGCTTGCCGAGCTGGCCGTTGTCCAGGTCGAAGGCGTAGATGGTGCCGTTGGACGTGTCG
This sequence comes from Microvirga aerophila, assembly GCF_003332305.1. Lineage (GTDB taxonomy): Bacteria > Pseudomonadota > Alphaproteobacteria > Rhizobiales > Beijerinckiaceae > Microvirga > Microvirga aerophila. Next base: position 25,920 of record NZ_QOIO01000057.1, read on the forward strand.
GTGGCGTAGAGGGTGCGCCCGTCATGACTGAAGGCAGGGCCGTTGGTGACGGTGATGCCCTCGTGGAACTGGGTCAGCTCCTTTCCGTCCCAGCGCCAGAAGGCTCCGGTCGGATCGGTCTCCTCGTCGTGCATCGTGCCGAAATAGAGCGCTCCGTCTGGCCCCACATGACCGTCGTTGATCCGGTTGCCAGGGCTTTCCGGCTCGGGCGAGACGAGAGGCTGGATCTCGCCGCCGAAGAGATGGAACCGGGCGAGGCCCGACTTGAAGCCCGCGATGACGATATCTGGATCCGGCGTCAGGGCGATGAAGCCGACCCGTTCGGGCGCGTCGACCCGGGAATGCTTGCCGGTTTCCGGATGGTATCGCCAGACGCCGGGATTCTTGATGTCGACCCAGAAGACCGTGCTGGTGCGATGATCCCAGAGGGCCCCCTCGCCCACCACGCAGGCGCTCGGAACGACCACGTGCGGGGTCTTCGAATGGACGACTGGACTGGTCATGGCTGTTCCCGCATCTGGTTTTGTCTCACCGGGTCGTAACTCTGCTGCCGCGCCGAGGGTTCGATCAAGCCCCGACCGGAGCGTCCGCAATCCGAGCCGCCAGGGACACGAGGCTCATGTCCGAGCCTGCCGGTCCCATGATCGATAGACCGAGCGGCGCTCCCGCCCGGGAAGCGAGCGGGATGGAAACCTGCGGCTGGCCGGACAGCACGGACAGGCACAGGAGGTTGAGGGCGTTGTTGCGGTAGTCGTTCAGTGATTCTTCGCTCTCGGACAAAAGGGGCGCGATATCGGGCATGCTCGGCAGAACCAGGATCGCATCCTGGCCGAACAGGGCCCCGAACCGTTCGCGGAACACGCTGCGGATGCCGAGTGATTCGGTCACCTGTTGGTCCGTGACGGCTTTCGAGAACTCGAACCGGTCCTTCACGCCGGGTCCGAGAGGCGGCTGGAACCGCTCGATCATGGCCCCGTCCGTGGCCCAGGCCTCCCGGCTCTGAATATACCGCATGGCCCAATAGAGGGTCGTGAAGCCGTCCTGGGCGGCGTTGACCTCCTGGGTTCGGCCGACCACCGCCTCGATTTGCCGAAGAGCGGGTTGGAGCGCCTCCCGCACCGGCCCCTGGAGCAGCCCGAAGGTGTCCTTGGCGAGCAGAACCCTGGGCTTTTGCGGCAGGGGCGCGGTGTCCTCGCCCAGCAGAACCTCGCCCACTCGGGTGAAGGTCGCCGCGTCTCGGGCGAAAAACCCGCAGGTGTCGAAGGACGGGGAGAGATCGTGGCAGCCTTCGAGGCTGACCCGGCCGTGGGTCGGGCGTAGGCCGAAGAGCCCACAATGGTTCGCTGGTCCCCTGACCGAGCCGCCGGTATCGGTCCCGAGCGCGAAGTCGCACATCTTGTTCGATACGGCGGAGGCCGACCCCGATGACGATCCGCCGGGAATGCGATCGGGCGCTCCTCCATTGATGGGAGTGCCGAAATGGGCGTTCTTGCCGCTCAGCGAAAAGGCGAGCTCGTCCGTGATCGTCTTGCCGACGAAGCGCGCGCCCGCATCGAGCAGCTTCTGCACGCTCGGCGCCGTCCGGGTCTTGATGCCCGACAGGGCGAGCATGTGAGGCGATCCGCTGCTGGTCGGGTAGCCTGCCACATCGAACAGATCCTTGACCGCGAAGGTAAGCCCGGAGAGCGGCCCGGTCTCGGCATGGCGCACGGCGGCGGCGGGATAGGGCATGAAGGCGCGGGCGGGATCAGCATCAAGGAGCATGGGATCACATCAACAAGGAGCCAGGGAAGAGTGGGCGCTCAATCTGTCACCCGCCACAAACCTCAGCAAGGCAGGAATTCCTGCTCTGCTCACCATTCAGGCTTCCTTCATGCGCCAATCGGCCCTACATCCTCCCAAATCCTTCATGGAAGGGAACGAGATGGCGAAGGTATCGATGATCCGCTGGCTGGCTCTTGGAATGGCCTTGGCTCTTGGAGCGCCCGCGTCGGCGCAGCAGGCCCCGATCAAGATCGGCGAGCTCAACTCCTACGCCCGCTGGGCCGCCTTCACGGTTCCGTACCGCAACGGATGGCAGCTTGCTCTCGACGAAATCAACGCCAAGGGCGGCGTCCTCGGCCGCAAGATCGAGATCATCTCCCGCGAGGATGGCGCAACCACGGGCGACGCGACGCGCGTGGCCGATGAGCTCGTGACCCGCGAGGGCGTGTCGCTTCTGTTCGGCTCGTTCCTGTCGAATGTTGGTGTCGCCATGGCGGACTACGCCAACCAGAAGAAAATCGTCTATGTGGCGGCCGAGCCTCTGACCGACGCCATCACCATGGCGCAGGGCAATCGCTACACCTTCCGCGTCCGCCCCAGCAACTACATGCAGGTGGGCATGCTGGTGGAGCAGGCGAAGGCCTCGGGCGCAAAGCGCTGGGCCATCGTTGCGCCGAACTACGAATATGGCCAGTCGGCCGCGCAGGTGTTCAAGCGCCTCATTCAAGAGCGCGTCCCAGGCGCGGAAATCGTCGCCGAGCAATATCCGGCTCTGGGCAAGATCGAGGCGGGCGCAACCGTGTCGGCTCTCGAACAGGCGAAGCCCGACGGCATCTTCAACGTGCTCTTCGGTCCCGACCTCACGCAATTCGTCCGCGAGGGCAATACCCGCGGCCTGTTCGAGGACAAGTCGATCCTCTCGCTCCTCACCGGTGAGCCTGAATGGCTCCTGCCCCTCAAGGACGAGGTGCCTGAGGGCTGGACCGTTACCGGCTATCCCTGGGACGAGATCACGGAGCCGAAGCACAAGGCCTTCGTGGATGCCTACCGGGCCAAGTTCAACGAAACGCCTCGCCTGGGCTCCCTTCTTGGCTACATGGTCGTCTACATGATCCGCGATACGATCGAGCGGTCTGGATCGGCCGAATCGGATGCCCTTGTGAAGGCGTTCCAGGACGCCAAGTTCGACACCGTGATCGGCCCCGTGACCATGCGCGGCATCGACCATCAGGCCAGCATGGGGGCCTGGGTCGGCAAGCTCGTGCTCAAAGGCGCGACCGGCGGCATGACCGACTGGAAATATCACGACGGCACGTCGTTCCTTCCGACAGAAGCCGAGGTCAAGGCCGCGCGCAAGGAGTGACGGTTTGAGGGCGAGTCCATGGATCTCTCGTTCCTAGCCATTCAGGCTCTCAACGGGCTTGCCAGTGCTTCGTCGCTCTTCATCACCGCATGCGGCCTGACCCTGGTCTTCGGCGTCACCCGGATCGTGAATTTCGCCCACGGCTCCCTCTACATGATCGGAGCCTACACGGCCGCGACCCTGGTGCCGTGGCTCCTCGAACTCTCCTTCGGCCCGGTGACGTTCTGGGCCGGCATTCTCGTCTCGGCGCTGGTCGTCGGCCTCATCGGCGTCCTGATCGAGGTCCTGCTCCTGCGGCGCATCTACGGAGCGCCGGAACTCTTTCAGTTGCTCGCCACCTTCGGGGTCGTGCTCGTGGTGCAGGATCTGGTGGTTCAGGTGTTCGGGCCGCAGGACATTCTCGGCCCGCGAGCCCCGGGTCTGCGCCAGCCGGTCGAGATCCTGGGCCGCCGCTTCCCGTCCTACGAACTCGTGTTGATCGCGGCGGGCCCGGTGGTGCTTGGCCTCGTGTGGCTGCTCCTGCGAAAGACCCGCTTCGGCGTGCTGGTGCGCGCCGCGACGCAGGACCGGGAGATGGTGGCGTCGCTTGGCGTGAACCAGGCGCTGCTCTTCACCGGCACGCTGTTTCTCGGCGCGTTTCTCGCCGGCCTCGGCGGCGCGCTTCAGATCCCGCGCGTTGCGGCCAATACGGGCATGGACCTGTCGATCATCGCCGAGAGCTTCGTGGTCACCGTGGTGGGCGGCATGGGCAGCGTGCCGGGAGCATTTCTCGCGGCCCTCATCATCGGCCAGTTGCAGGCCTTCGGCATCCTGATCTTTCCCAAAGGCACCCTGGTGGTCGTGTTCCTGCTCATGGCGGTGGTTCTGGCGGTCCGGCCCTTCGGCCTGTTCGGGCGGCCCGAGGTGATCGGCGGAACCCACGCGGTCGGCATTGCGAGCCGCAAGCCCCAGCGCAACGGCATGATATGGGGCATAGGCATCGTGGCGCTGCTTGCCTGCCTGCCCCTCGTGGCGGACCAGTATCTCCTCAAGGTCGCGACCGAGATCCTGATCTTCGGTCTCTTCGCCTTCAGTCTGCAGATCCTCATCGGCGTCGGCGGTCTCGTCAGCTTCGGACACGCGGCCTTTTTCGGCCTTGGAGCCTATGGGGCGGCGCTGGGGGTCAAATGGCTCGGGGCTCCCATGGAGGCCGCCCTGCCCCTCGGGCTCGTCCTGGCAGGCGCGGGCGCTGCCCTCATCGGGGCCTTCGTGGTGCGCCTGTCGGGCATCTATCTCGCCATGATGACCTTGGCGGCCGCGCAGATCCTTTACGCGGTCGCGTTCCAGTGGGTGGACGTGACGGGCGGCGACAATGGCATCGTGGGCGTCTGGCCCTCGGCTTGGGCGAGCGGTCAAAGCGCCTATTACCTGCTGACCCTGACGCTCGTCGCCGCGACGGTGTTCCTCCTGAAGCGCCTGATCGACGCGCCGTTCGGCTATGCCTTGAGGGCGGCGCGGGACTCCGAGTCCCGCGCGGAGGCCATCGGCCTTAAAGTACGCCGGCACCGCTGGCTCGCCTTCGTGGTGTCCGGCGCGGCGGCCGGCATGGCGGGCGGCATCTATGCCTTTTCCCGCGGCTCGGTGGATCCCAGCCTCCTCGGAATTCCAACTTCGGTCGATGCGCTCACCATGCTGCTTCTGGGCGGCATCCAGACCGTCACCGGCCCGCTCGTAGGCGCCGGCGTCCTCCATGCCCTGCGCGACCAGATCATGCCGCTCACCTCCCTCTGGCGGCTGCTCTTGGGCCTGAGCATCATCGCCATGGTGCTGATCTTCCCGCGCGGTCTCGTCGGCACCATCCGGCACTGGCGAGAGGAGCGGGCATGACCCTGCTGGCCGTGCAGAACCTGGGCAAATCCTTCGGCGGGGTGGTCGCGGCCCGGGACGTCGCCTTTACCCTTGAGCGCGGCGAGATGCTGGCGCTGATCGGCCCCAACGGGGCGGGCAAGTCCACCGTATTCAACATGATCGGCGGCCAGCTCCGCCCCGATCACGGGGCCATTCTCCTTGACGGACAGGCCATTACGGCGGCCTCCCCGCAGGCCCGCTTCCGAAAAGGCGTCGGACGCACGTTCCAGGTGGCCCAGACATTCCTGTCCATGACGGTGGTCGAGAACGTGCAGATGGCCCTCGTCAGCTGCCATCGGGAAGCCCAAGGCCTCTGGAAGCCGACCCGTGAGCACTATCGCGGCCAAGCCCTCGAGCTGTTGGCCCTGATGGGCATGGCGGATGCGGCCGACCGCTCCTGTTCGGCCCTGGCCTACGGGGATGTGAAGCGGGTGGAGCTGGCCATCGCCCTTGCGGGCGGTCCCAAGCTCCTCCTGATGGACGAGCCCACGGCCGGCATGGCTCCCCGGGAGCGGGCCGCCCTGATGGACCTGACCTCGTCCATTGCGGCCTCGCGGCAGATCGGGGTGCTGTTCACCGAGCATGACATGGACGTTGTCTTCGGCCATGCGGCGCGGGTCCTTGTGCTCCTGCGCGGCGAGATCATCGCCGCCGGCTCGCCCGACGAAATCCGCCAGAACCCCAGGGTCAGGCAGGCCTATCTGGGGGATGAGCATGCGCTCCACGCACCGGCCCTGGAGCGCCCCGCATGACCGCGCCCCTGCTCGACGTGGCGAACCTGACCGCCGCCTATGGCCATGCGCAGGTTCTGTTCGGCCTCTCGTTCCAGCTCCATCCGGGCGAGGTGGTGGCGCTCGTGGGACGCAACGGGGCCGGCAAGACCACCACTCTCAAGGCCATCATGGGACTTGTCACCGCGACGGCAGACCGCCTTGCTTTCCGGCAGACGTCTCTGCTGGGCCTGCCGACATACCGGATCGCCCGTGTGGGACTCGGCTACGTGCCTGAAGACCGGCGGGTCTTCACGGACCTGACCGTTGACGAGAACCTGGAGGTCGGCCGCAAGGCCGCCCGCGCGGGCGTTTCTCCGTGGACGCCGGAACGGCTTTTCGACCTTTTCCCGAACCTCGCCGAGATGCGGGGACGGCGGGGCAACCAGATGTCGGGCGGCGAGCAGCAGATGCTGACCATCGCCCGCACCCTCATGGGCAACCCGGACGCAATCCTGCTCGACGAGCCCTCGGAAGGGATCGCACCCGTGATCGTCCAGATGATGGCCGGGGCGATCCGGGCGATGAAGGCCGAAGGGGTCGCGGTGCTGCTGTCCGAGCAGAACTGGGCTTTCGCGGCGGGAATCAGCGACCGGGCCTGCGTGATCGAGCGGGGCGAGATCCGGTTCCAGGGCTCCATGGAGGCCTTGATGGCCGATGCGGAGCTGCGGGCCGACACCCTGGGGGTCTGAGGCCAAATTGCTCAGGCTCGCGTCAGGACATTGACGCGCGAACCCAAACGACCGATATGCACCGGGTCCGGCGCGCTCCGCGCCGTTCTCCAGATTTCTAGCGTTTTTAAGGATTTCCCGCTTCATGGGCGTCATCCATGTGACCGATCGAGAAGGCCAGCGTCATACCCTCGAGGCCATTGAGGGTTGGCGGGTCATGGAGATCATCCGGGATTGGGGCTTGCCCATCGAGGGCCTGTGCGGCGGAGCCTGCGAATGCGCCACCTGCCACGTCTTCGTGAACGAGGACTGGCTGGAAAAGCTCTACCCCGCCTCCGACGAGGAGGAGGATCAGCTCGACACGGTGATTACCCAGGCCAATTCCCGCCTGTCCTGCCAGATCATCTGGACCCCCGACCTCGACGGACTGGAACTCACCCTCGCCCCCGCCGGCGGCTGACCGTCAAGCCTGCCGCATTGCCAACGACGGGAGACCGTGCTTTCCCCGGGTCTCTCGAAGGAGCCTGTTCATGACCGACAATATCGAAACCGACGTCGTCATCATCGGTGCGGGGCCTGTGGGCCTGTTCGCCGTGTTCGAACTCGGGCTCCTCGACATCAAATGTCACGTGGTCGACATTCTGCCAAAGGTGGGCGGCCAATGCGCCGAGCTCTATCCCGAAAAACCGATCTACGACATTCCGGGCTTTCCCATGGTGACCGGCCAAGCGCTCGTGGACAACCTGATGGCGCAGATCGAACCGTTCCATCCCACCTTCCACCTGAACGAGATGGTGGAAAGCGTCGAGTCGCTCGGAACGCCCGAGGCCCCGTTGTTCCGCGTGAAGACGTCCGAGAACGAAACCACCTTCACCTGCAAGGCGCTCATCATCGCCGCGGGCGGTGGGTCGTTCCAGCCCAAGAAGCCGCCGATCGAGCATATAGAAGCCTATGAGGGCACCGGCGTGTTCTATGCGGTGCGCCACATGCAGATGTTCCGCGACAAGCGCATCCTCATCGTCGGCGGCGGCGATTCTGCCCTCGACTGGACCGTGAACCTGCAGCCCATCGCCAAGCGCCTGACGCTCCTTCACCGCCGCGATGCCTTCCGGGCCGCGCCGCATACCGTGGAAAAGATGCGCTCGCTGGTGGCTTCCGGCGACATGGATCTGCACCTCGGACAGGTCACCACCCTTAAGGGCGAAGCGCCCGTTCTTGAAGGGGCGGTGATCAAGAAGGATGACGGCTCGACCTTCGACGTCGATTGCGACGTGATGCTGCCCTTCTTCGGCCTGACCATGAAGGTTGGCCCCATTGCCGATTGGGGCCTGAACCTGCACGAGAACCTGATCCCGGTCGACACGGAAAAGTTCGAGACCAATGTGCCGGGCATCTTCGCCATCGGCGACATCAACACCTATCCGGGCAAGCTGAAGCTCATTCTCTCAGGCTTCCACGAGGGCGCGCTGGCGGCTCAGAAGGTGCACCGCTACGTGTATCCCGAAAAGCGGCTGCTGTTCCAATACACGACCTCGTCCACGAGCCTGCAGAAGAAGCTGGGCGTCGCGGCGTAACGCATCTGCGGGAGACGGCCCGCCTTCCTCTTGCGGAGCGGGCCGGTTCCTGAAAATGTTCGTCCCATGACGAACCCATCAGACCTCTCCCTCGGCCGCCGCGCCATGGCGCTGCTCGACACCCTCGCACAGCATAGCGACGAGCCGGGACGCCTCACCCGGCTCTATCTCTCGCGCGCCCATCGGGACGCCGCGCAGACGACCCTGCGCCTCATGCAGGAGGCCGGCCTCGACAGCCACATCGACCCCATCGGCACCGTCGTCGGCCGTCTGGAGGGCTCCGACCCGGATGCGCCTGCGCTCATCATCGGCTCGCATATCGACACCGTGGTGGATGGCGGCCGGTTCGACGGAACGCTGGGTGTCGTGCTCGGCATCGTCACCGTCGAGGCTTTGCGCCAGCAGGGCGTCACACCGGCCTGCCCTATCGAGATCGTGGCCTTCGGCGACGAGGAGAACGTTCGCTTTCCGACCAACCTGTCGTCCTCCCACGCGCTGTCGGGCCGCTATAACCCAGCCTGGCTCGATGGAACCGATCAGGACGGCGTATCATTGCGCGATGCGCTTGCGCAGTTCGGCGGCGACGAGAACGGTATCGGGTCGATTGCGCGCAACCCGGCCCGCTACCAGGGCTATCTCGAGGTTCATATCGAGCAGGGACCGTTGCTGGAGGCCAAGGATCTTCCGGTGGGAATCGTCTCGGCCATCAACGGCATCACCCGCGCTCGCGCGTCGGTGACCGGCGAGGCGGGGCATGCGGGCACCGTGCCGATGGCGATGCGGCGCGATGCCCTGGCGGCCGTCGCCGAGATGATCGGCATCGTCGAGCGCGCCGGCGCCAAGCGCAACGACACGGTGGCGACCGTGGGCGTCGCACAGGTGCAGCCCGGCGCCATCAACGTCATTCCAGCGCGGGTCGATTTCACCCTCGACGCCCGGGCTCCGGACGACGCGGTCCGTCACGCCATGGTGCAGGACATCGTGTCCGAATGCGAAGCGGCCGCGCACAGGCGAGGCGTCGCCTTCACCATCGAGCCGTTCATGGATTCGCCCGCCACGCCGATGGATAAAAATCTGATCACGCAGCTGGAGGACGCGGTTCGGCAAGCCGGCATCGCGCCGCTTCACCTTGCGTCCGGCGCAGGTCACGATGCGGTGGCCATGGCCGGCCTCTGCCCGTCGACGATGCTCTTCGTGCGCTGCAAGGAAGGCATCAGCCATAATCCGGCCGAGTCGATCACGGTCGAGGATGCGGACGTGGCGGCGCGCGTGCTCGTCGAAACCGTGAGGAAACTCACCTCCGCGGAGTTGCGCTCATGACGCTGTCTCCCATCATCGAACTCGTCGAAGAGCCGGGTCCCGCGCTCACTCAGACGATCCTCGAAGGCGTCCGCTCATACAACCGGTCCCTATTTCCGAACCATCCGGACGGAAAGGATCTCGCCATCGGCATCCGAGACCCTGACAGCCAAGCGTTCGTGGGCGGCCTGTTGGGACGCATGGCTGGCGGATGGCTGGCGATCGAGCTTCTCTTCGTGCCGGAGGCGCTGCGCGGAAATGGGCTTGCCACAAGGCTGATCGCCATAGCCGAGAATGAAGCCTGCGAGCGGGGCTGTCATGCGGCGTGGATCGATACGCTCAACCCAAAGGCGCGACAGCTTTATGAACGCCTCGGTTATGTCATCTTCGGAGAGCTCGAAAACTATCCGGTCGGATCCAGCCGCTTCTTTCTCCAGAAGGCGCTCGGCCCCGTTCCGGCCATCTAATTCTCAACCGCGCCACTCCTCCGCGAGGATCGCCCAGCGTTCGTGATCGCGCCAATCTCCCGCGATCTTAAGATAACGCGGGGAAAAGCCCTCTTGCCGGAACCCGAGGCGCTTCGCCAGTGCGCGGGAGGGCGCGTTCCCGGGTTGGATGTTGGCCTCGAGGCGATGAAGTCCGAGGTCGTGAAAGGCATAGGACACGCCGAGCCTGACGGCCTCCGTCATCAGGCCGCGCCCGCTCATGCCGGCAATGCCGTAATAGCCCAGATAGGCGTTCTGGAAGAAGCCGCCCACGATCTCGCTGAGATTGACCACGCCCGCGATCCGGCCGCCTGCTCTCTCGCGCGCAATGAGACCCAAGTATCTCCCGTCCTGGCAGCGGTTGAAATAAGCATGGAAGCTGACTTCGTCGCGGCACGGCGAGACCCAAGGCTCGTGCAGCGAGATGCTGGCAAGATTAGCCGTGATCAATTCGGCGCCATCTTCAAGGCGAACCGGCCGAATGACAACGGAGGACGAGGAGGTCATGATTTTGTTCTCGCTCCCAGGAACCTTGGCCTTGCCCTATAGTTACCCCTTGTCTGCCCAACGATGAAGGATCGAATCATACTAAGTCCCTGAAGGGCTGACTCGTTCGTGATTTTCTGCGTCGGGGTGGGTGTGATTCAACTTGGCGAGCCATGGAGGTTCGCCATGCCGATCCCACTCCGTTCTGACTTCG
>NZ_QOIO01000058.1 GCF_003332305.1 Microvirga aerophila
GAGCGCTGGCACCAGACGCTCAAGAACCGCATTCTGCTGGAGAACTACTTCCTGCCGGGTGATCTGGAGGCGCAGATCGAGGCCTTTGTGACGCATTACAATCACCGGCGCTACCACGAGAGCCTCGACAATCTCACACCGGCCGACGTCTACTTCGGGCGCGGAGAAACCGTTTTGATGGAACGCGAAAGGATCAAACGACAGACTATCCAAACCCGCCGCTTGCAGCACCAGATGCAGGCCGCCTAATCTGAAACCCAGATGAGCCAGAGCCTCCCTTAGATCACATCACCCGCTGTCTCAAAAACTCTGACGACAGACAGTCTCTCATGCTGCCGGCGCACGCCGGCAGATCCGTCTTCATCTTGAATCCTCCCTCATCAAGGATCTCAAGCGGGCAGCCGTCGATCTTGAGACCTCTGCATCCGCCATCGCGAACGAGGCGGTCGATGCGTGGCTGCGTGCCCGCAGCCTCAGACGCGACGACGTCCACATGGGTAGCCAGCCGGAGGCCGGACGATGACCGGTTCCGCAACGCCTTTAGGCTTCGACCTGCTGTCAAACCCGTTCGCGATCCTCGGCGTGAAGATGACGGCTGATGCCCGCGAGATCGAGGATGCCTTTGGGGACGCAGTCGCGGACGAAGTCGCCCCCGAGCAGGATCTTCAGCGGGCCCGCCAGGTATTGATGACACCGCGCATCAGGCTGGAAGCCGAGGTCTCCTTCCTGCTCGACGTTGATCCTGGGACCGTCCAGGAGGTTCTGAAAATTCTGAAATCGTCGGTGCTCGCGCCGGATGCGGCAGCCGCACTCTCGACGAAGCTCCACTCGCTCCCACGCTCGAACTTCCTGGCACATGTCCACGCGCGAGTGCCGGCTGACGGATCCGCACTTGCAGCATTGCTCCAGGCGCAGGCAGCGGCGGCCCCAGGCGCCGTCCTCGACGCCATCAACGATGCCCGCGAGGCTGCTGGCATGGTCAAGGCCGATCGCGAGGCGGTCGCCCAGGCGCTGCGAGAGCTCTTCGAGACCCAGGCCAAGGCGGCCCTTGCCACTTTCAAGAACCCGGACACGGCGGCGGAGGCGGTCACCAAGGCGATAGAGCCGCTGCTTGGGGCATCGGACCCGGTCCTGGCGGAACGCCTCGACGTGTTCATGAGCGCGTACGGGCAGATCTCGGACCCCGAGCTCTCGCGCCGGCTCGAAGCCATCCGTGCGGCTTGTGAACGGCTGAAGGAGAGACCGAAGGATCCGGGAAGATGATGCACTCATGACGCATACCTCACGAATCCCTGCGCGCCCGGCCGCCGGACTGGCGGACAGGTTGGCCAGAGACGCGGCCCGCCGCTCGCGCGACGGACCGCTTCAGGTTGATGGACGATGCAGCATCTGAGAACGAAAAGTGAACATACAGCTTGGCCGTGTCAACGACGCGAAAGGAGTAGGCACTTCGTCCTATACAGCCGGCGCCTGCGTCCGTGTGGTGCCATCTGGCGCGGCGCGGCCTGCCTTAGTTCGGTACCATCCTGTTGCCACGGTTGCGCTTCCATGACGCGCCACCGCCACTCGCTCCTGTTCGGCTTGTTCATCGCCGTGCCTGTCTGCCTGGGCGCAAACGCAGTAGCTCAACCCGTCGGCAATGGTGGCACGAGAACGGCCGTCAACCGCCCCGTCCCAGCAATCCACGGGCCGGAGGGCGTCTACGCGAAGATCCCCGCACGAGATGAATATGGGCGGGATCAACTGGCAATGTTCCGGGTCTGGAACCCGGACCCGGTGGGAAACCACCAGGCCAACCTCCAAGCCCTCCACCCGGTGCTGGCGCGCGTGGTGCGGAAGACGCAGGCCGACAATCCAGGCCTTCCCTTCGTCATCGGCTCGGGATTGCGTGGCGGCAAGTTGCAACGGAAGGCTGTTGCCTGGGGGTGGTCGAAGACCGAGGACAGCGCACACCGGCTCGGCCTCGCGGTCGATTTGTGGCCGCTCGACCCGGACGGCCATGTCTTCTTTGATCCGACGACCCAGAACCGGATCGCCGTGGCGGTGAGGAAGGCCGCCGCCGAACTGGGTGCGCCAATCCGGTGGGGTGGCCGCTTTCACGGGTTCAAGGACACGGACCGCTCGCATTTCGAGCTTGCGCCGCCATAACTGGAATGGCTGCCTTGCAGATGCCTGGCGCCAGACCCGGAGGCTGGGCCCTATCAGAGGAAGAGCGGGAGGTAGAGCACGCCGACCGTCCCGGCGAGCACGATCACGGCGGCGATGGTGGCTCCCAGCGAGCCTTGGTCATTGTTACGGTCCATGTGGTCCACCCCGCAGAGTTTACGCCGTTCCGGCCGGGACGGCGTGGGGAGGGAAGCAGGGCACCGTCGGCGCCCCGCACCCCATCACGCTGGTTTGTCAAACAGATGCCGGTCTGGCGCACCCTGGCGTCAGGCCGCGACGGCGAGGGCTGTCCCGGTCAGGCGCTCGATCTCGGCCTTCGCGCCATCGATGGCTTGGTCGCGGATCTCCGGCCCGAAGGCCAGACGCTCCGCCCGCACGAAGGAGACGTCGCTGATGCCGATGAAGCCGAGCATGGTGCGCAGATGCGGCTCCTGCGCGTCCATGGTCTGGGCCGGCCCCTCGCTGTAGAGCCCGCCGCGGCTTTCCACCACGATGGCGCGCTTGCCCGTCACGAGCCCCTCTGGGCCGGCCTCGGTGTAGCGGAAGGTCAGGCCGGCGCGCAGCACGTAGTCGAACCAGGCCTTGAGCGTCGACGGGATGCCGAAGTTGTACATCGGCGCGCCGATCACGATCACGTCGGCGGCCTTGAGCTCGCTGATGAGTTCGTTCGACAGCGCCTGGGCGGCCGCCTGTTCCTGGTTCACCGGGTCGGCGCCGCGCAGGGCAGTGGCGGATTCCAGGGTCAGGTGCGGGATCGGGTTGGCGCCGAGATCACGCGTCACGACGCGGAGGCCGGGATCCTGCGCACGCAGGTCGGCCACGGCGCGCTCGACGAGTTGCCGGGACACGGAGGCCGCGCCGCTGGCGCTGCTGTTGAGGACGAGAACGGTGGACATGAAATCCCTCCAAGGGCCGTTTGTGGTGCTGATGGAGGGAAGGTAATGGTTCTTGTACCGGACATAATCCCCTGAGTTTCGAACACACTGTTCGATATCAGGAAACATCGCGGAGTGGCCCCTCGCGGTCGCAATGCTGCTGAAAAGCGGCGGCCAAGCCGCCGTCTGGCAGCTCACGCAATCAGGCTTCCCAAGGCATGATGCGGTGCGGGTCCACCGGGGAAATCAGGCGCCGCCCACAAGCCTGAACCCGGCCTTGAGCACGACCTGATATTGGCGGACCTCGCCGTCCTCGACATGGCCGCGGGTCTGGACGACCTCGAACCAGCGCAGGTTCCTGAGGGTCTGGTCCGCCCGCTTGATGGCCGTCTGGATGGCATCCTCGATGCTGGTGGGCGACGAGCCCACGAGCTCCACCACCTTGTAGACATGATCACTCATCGGGCGCTCCCGCTGGCTTTGCCGGACTGGATCTAGCGCGCCGCATCCGGCCGTCGACCGGACGGGCCGCGAACGGCGTAGTCAGTGCAGGAACACAAGCCAGCCGACCAGGGCCGGGGGCGCAACGATGCCGAGAAGGAAGGATGCGATGCGGGCGATCATGACAGGCCACCTGGATACACGGGACGGGGGCGTCACGTGCAGGGTGTTCAGTCCCGGGCCGGTTGATCAGGCCTGGCCGCGGGCCGTCTGCAGGCCGGGTTCCTTGGGCGTGCCCGCGCGTCGGAGGAACCGCGATGGTACGCTGTAGGCGCCCGGACCGCTCACGAAGTAGAACAGCAAGCCACCGATGATGGCGACGTTCTTGAAGAACTGCGTCTGCTGGGCCTGCTGCGCGGCCTCGGGAAAGGTCCAGAAGCTGTGGCTGATCAGGGTCGCGACAACCGTGAAGGCGATCAGCAGCAACGCCGTGAGGCGTGGGAACACGCCGAGCACCAGGGCAATTGGGCCGATGATCTCGGCGGCGACCCCGAGCGCAGCCAGAAGCTCCGGGAAGGGCACGCCCTTTCCGGCGAGCGACGCGGCGAACCCGGACAGGCCGAACAGCTTGCCGATGCCGGCCGGAAGGAAGAGGGCGGCGACGGCCAGGCGCGCGGTGAGCAGCGCCACATCATTGGTGCGGGCGATCATGACATTTTCCGTCATGGGATGGTCGTGGGAGGCCCCTGAAAGACGGGCCGCCCCGAGGAGCGGCCCGAAGTTTCGGGAGGAACTTTGGAGGGCCGTCACAGGCAGCACCGCCGCTGACGACACGAGGAATTATGATTTCGCGGGCCGGCCGAAACAACCGGACCCTGCCTGTCACGGCGCAATCCTGGGATTGCACGGGCGCACATCACAAAACCGTCAGGCGTATCACGCCCGGGGCGGATCGCCGTTCCAGGCCCGGGTCAGCAGATCGCGCAGCCCGACCTCCTCGATGGGGCGGGGGTTCCAATAGGGAGATGCCACCGCAGCCTTGACGGCCTGCCCGATCCCATCCGCCGGCATGCCGATGTCCCGCAGCGCCTGTTTCGCGCCCAGGCGCCCCGCCAGGGCAAACAGGCCCTGCGCGGCGTCCGACGTCCCCAAGGCCCGCGCGATGCGCTCCATGGCCTCGGGCGCGGCCGGCGCGTTGTAGGCGACAGCGTGCGGCAGGACGATGGTGTGGGTCTCGGCGTGTGGCAGGTCGAAGCTTCCGCCGAGCACGTGACACAGCTTGTGGTGCAGGGCCATGCCGACCGCCCCGAGGCACGCGCCGCACAGCCACGCGCCGTAGAGGGCATCGGTCCGGGCCTCATTGTCCTGCGGATCGCCGACAATCTTCGGCAGCGCCTGAGCAAGGCTCCGGATGCCGTCCTCCGCCATCAGCGAGGTCACCGGGTTGCGGTCCCGGGCGTACAGCGCCTCGACCGCGTGGGCCATGGCGTTCACCCCCGACGTCGCGGCAATCGCCGGTGGCAGTCCCAGCGTGAGGTCGACGTCGTAGATGACGACCTCCGGCAGCACCTTCGGGGTCCGTTGCGTCGTCTTCACGCCGTCCTGGGTCTCGCCCAGGATCGGCGTCATCTCGGAACCGGCATAGGTGGTCGGGAGCACGATCTGCGGCAGGTCGGTGCGCAGCGCGATGGCCTTGCCGAGCCCGGTCGTCGAGCCGCCTCCGACTGCCACGACGGCATCGGCCCCGAGTTCTTCGACCACCTGCAGCGCCTTCTCGGTGACATTGACCGGTGTGTGCATGACGGCGCCGGCATGGACACCGACGGCGAGATCCCCCAGCAGGGCTGCGATCTCACGCGCCTGCGCCTCGCCGCGGCCGGGCGTAGACAGGACGAGGACCCGGCGCACTCCGAGGCGCTCGGCCTCTGCCCGGAGCTGACCGACAGTGCCGGACCCGAACACCACGCGGGTGGGAAGGGCTTCGTAGACAAAGGGTTGCATGGCTCGTTCCTTCAGCATGGGTCCCGACGACGATCAGACCGCTTGGGTCCGGAACCGCTCCAGCGGCAGGTCCCGGTCCCAGTACGGATCCCGGCCGAGCGACTTCGACAGGTGGTCGAGGAACGCCCGCACCTTGAGCACGTTGTTGCGCCCTGGCGGCATCACGGCGAAGAAGGCTGGCTCGACCACCGACCAGTCGCACAGGACGGGCTTGAGCGTGCCGGCCCGCAACGCCTCGTGGGCGATGAAGGTCGGCGACAAGGTGATGCCGTGGCCTTCGACGGCGGCCTGCATCAGGACCTCGCCGTTGTTGCCCCACAGCCGGCCGTCGACGCGCACATCCTCCCGCACACCGTCGCGCTCGAAGCTCCACGTGCCGTGCCGGGAGAGATAGTCGTAGACGAGGCAATCGTGGTGTTCGAGGTCGTGCGGGTGCTGCGGCTCGCCCCGGCGCTCCAGGTAGGCGGGCGAGGCGCAGGTCACCATGCGGGCCGGCGCCAGGTGCTTCGCGATCAGCGACGAGTCGTCGAGGCGGCGGATGCGGATCGCGATGTCGTAGCCCTCCTCGACCACGTTCACGACGCGGTCGTCCAACGTCAGCTCGACCTCAACGTCCGGGCACTGCTTGAGGAAGTCGCTCACGATGCGCCCGAGATGCAGGACACCGAACGACATCGGCGCGTTTACGCGCAAGGTGCCGCGGGGGCTGGTGGTCGAGGCCCGGATGTCCTGCTCGGCCGTGTCCAGCAGGCCGAACAGGGTCGTCGCGGTCGCATTCAAGGTCTGGCCCGCCTCGGTCAGGCTGAGCTGGCGGGTGGTGCGGTTGAGCAGCTTGACCCCGAGCTCCGCCTCCAGGTCGGCGATGTGCTTGCTGGCCATGCCCCGCGAGATCCCGAGCTTGTCGGCCGCCCGGGCGAAGCTGCCAAGCGCGGCGATGGTGGCGAACGTCTTCAGGGCAATGAGGTCACGGATCACGGATGCCTCCAGGCGAAACGGTCTGGATCCCTATATGGCACCACCATTGTTCAATGGGAACGTACAGACAGTTCAAAACAACCAGAATTGTTCGAGCGGAGGAAATCAAGCATCTCTGGGAACGACGAGGCGCACACAACGACCAGCCTCTGAAGGAGATAAAACCATGCGTTTCTCAAGCGTTCTCAAGGCCCTTGCCGTTCTGTTGCCGATGGGCCTCGGCATCGCCGCTCCGGCCGAAGCCGCCCCGCCGGCCAAGAGCCTGCTCACCCCCGACAACCACGTTCTCGTGCTCGTCGACCACCAGCCGCAGATGGCCTTCGCCACCCGCTCCATGGACATCGGCGAGCTGCGGAACAACGTGACCGGCCTCGCCAAGTCGGCTAGGGCCTTCAACGTTCCCACGATCCTGACCACGGTCGCCGAGAAGTCGTTCAGCGGCCCGATCTTCCCCGAGGTCCAGGCCGTGTTCCAGGGCCAGAAGCCCATCGACCGCACCACGATGAACACCTGGGAGGACCAGCGCGTCGTCGACGTCGTGCAGAAGACCGGCAAGAAGAAGATTGTGATGGCGGCCCTGTGGACCGAGGTCTGCGGCGTGCTGCCGGCGCTCTCGGCCCTGGAGCAGGGCTACGAGGTTTACTTCGTGACCGACGCCTCCGGCGGCGTCTCGAAGGAGGCCCACGACATGGCCGTGCAGCGCATGGTCCAGGCCGGCGCCAAGCCGATCACCTGGGTGCAGTACCTGCTTGAGCTGCAGCGCGACTGGGCACGCGGCGCGACCTATGCGGCCGTGATGGACATCGCCAAGGAGCACGGCGGCGGCTACGGCCTCGGCATCATCTACGCCGGCGCGATGTTCGGCGGCAAGGAAGGCCACTGACCCGCGAACCCGGGCGGCCACCCAGGAGGTGGCCGCCTCTCTCCTGCGTGCGTCATACGAGCCGTGTGGCGCCGTTGACGTTTCCCTGGGGCGAAGATCGATGCGTCGTGTCACTTTCATCCTTGCGGCCTTGGTTGTGTCCGCCGTGCCAGCCTTGGCCGAGCCACGCTCCGGCGCACAGCTTTACCAGGACCATTGCGCCGCCTGTCATCACCCGTCGAACGTGATGGTGAGCTCTCCGAAGGCGGGGTCGACCCGCGACTGGGCCCCTCGACTTGAGAAAGGTCTGCCCGCGCTGACCCAATCGGCCATCCAAGGTGTCGAGGCCATGCCGCCGAAGGGCAACTGCGAGGACTGCACCCGTCCGAGATCGAGGCCACCATCCGCTTCATGGCCGAAATCAAGACTCCCTGACCCCCGCCGCCCCTGCATCCACAACGGATGCCATGGAACCAAACTGCACCGAGGCCCATCCCATCATGTTGTCCCACCTGACCCGCCTTGTTCTCCTGATTGTCGTGTGCTCCGCAATTGGCGGATGTCACAGGACCTCGTTCGGCAAGGCGATTGGCTATCCGGTGCCGCCCCCGAAGAGCGATCTGTGGTCGGACCAAGCCTCCGGCCAGTGACTGTCGTGAGTTGACGGGCCGGACCATCGGGAGGAGAATTTCACCGTCAACGGCATCATGCTTCCTCCGAAGGAGGCAACCATGTTCGAACAAGCTGTCCAATTCAGCGAGGCGTTCCGTCAGGGCGCAAGCCAGATGCAGGGGGCACTGGTACCCGCTCTCAAGGGTTGCCCGCACTGCAACACCGTCCAGATGATCGCGGCACCGTCCTTGGGCACCTGCGCCGATTGTGGCGCCGAGATGAAGGTGTCGGGCCCGGCACAAGCCTGACCATCGACGAACCTCCGATCCAAGGCCCGTCTCCTCGCCGGGCCGCCTCGGATGAGGTTCACGGTCGGAACGGACGCTATGGACCGTCGGGCTGTGCGGCGTTCGCCCGCGACGCCGGATGCGCCGCATAGGCGAGTGTCACGCCGAGGACCACGGCCCCCGTGAGGACGAGCGGGACGACCAGCCCGCTCATGCGGACGAGCACCGCGCCGATCACGGCCCCCACGAAGATCGCCACCACGGCGGCGACGCGGCGGCGCCAGTTCCGATTTTCCCCGCCCGACAGCGAGGAGTCGGCGGCAAGCCCGGTCAGGGTCAGCGTCAGGACGGTCGTCGTCAGGTCCGGCACCTTCAGGCGGCGGACGGTGGCATTGCGCAGGCCCATCGCGAGGGCGGTCAGGCCGATCAACGTGAACAGCCGGGATGCCGGTGACAGGCTTTCTGGGTCGTACCCGAGCGCCACCACCGCGGCGGCCCAGAACAGGATGGCCTCGACCGCCGCGACGGTCAGCAGCCACTGCCTGCGGGTCATTTGGGCGAAGGCGTTGGCCACCCATCCGCCAACCAGGGCGCCGGCGAGGAACGCCAGGAGCGCCATGACGTAGCGGGGGACCTCGAACCCCGGCGCCCCGCCGACGGCAAAGCCCAGGAAGACCGTGTTCCCTGTCATGTTGGCGACGAACACCTGTCCCAGCCCCAGGACGCTCACCGCGTCGACCAAGCCGGTGACGGCGGAGAGGACGATGAGAACCAGGGGGAGGGGATCCTTCGGGTCGGCGATGGGGGGTGCCATGTTGCTACTCCTTGGACCAGCCGGGGCGGACAGGTGCGGGCGCGACGTGTGCCGGGGCCTCGCCATCATGACGATAGACAGGCGTCCTCGGCGGCAGGAGGTAGAGGAGCGTCAAACCCGTGCACAGCGCCATGCCCCACCTGTGGTCGATCACCGCGACCGCGACGGCGAGGGCGTAGACGGCGACCGACCCGATGAACTGGAGGGTCAGCTTGCGCAGGAAGCCCGGATCCAACTCGCGCCTGACCAGCCGGCGGTCATGGCAGGCATAAAGCCAGACGGCGAGCCATGCGGCGGTCGGGAGCAGCAGGCCGATTGCATAAAACGTGACCGCCACCGGGCGGCTCGCCTCGTCCGGCCAGTGCGTTCCGAGGATGTGGGTCGGGAACGGCAGGAACGCGATGAACATGAGGAGCAGGAGATTGAGCAGGTTGAGGCCATGATCGGTTTCGGCAAAGAGCTTGAACAGGTAGTGATGGTTGGCCCAGTAGATGCCGATCATCGCGAAGCTGAGGACATAGGCGAAGTAGGACGGCCAGAGCCCCAGGATCGCGCTCAGCAGGCCGGCGGCGTCCGATCCTTCCCGGGCGGGGATCCTGAGATCCAGGATCAGCAGCGTGATCGCGATGGCGAAGACGCCGTCGCTGAACGCCTCGATGCGCTGCGTGCTCCGCTCCGTGCCGCCGTTCGGGTGGTCCATTCTCCCCTCTGCGCGATCAGAATTTCACGACGGTCTCGAACCCGACGAAGTGGGTCGTCTTGGACGGGCCCGTGTCCTCGACGAACGGTCCTACCGAAAACACAGAGTAGGCCAGTTCCGCACTGAACCAGCGCGTGGGTTCCCATCCGAGGACCAGGTCGGCCTGGGTTCCGATGTAGCGGGCCCGGCTGTTGTCCGAGGGCCGCACCAGTCGGCCACCGGGGTCGTAGATGCCGTCACCCAGGCTTTCGCGCCAATAGAACACCGCGGCCCCCGACAGCGTCCACTGATCGTTGAGGTGAAGGGTCAGAGTGGGATGGAGGTCGATCAGGTTGTAGGGACCGAGCAGACCGGCTTCGCCAAAGTACTTTCCCCTCGGGAACAGCGGGTTGAAGGTTTGCAGGTTCGGATTGTTCGGGTTGCGGTCGCCGCTGATGATGTTCGCCCTCAGGCCGACCCGCGGGCTGAAGGTGACATCCTCGAAGGTGTAACCGGTGTCGGAGGCGACCGACCACGCCCGGATGTTGCCGCCGTCGAAGCTGCCGAACTGGAACATCCCCTCGAAGTTCCAGTCCCAGCCCTGCGCCTTGCCGAAGAACCGGCTGCCGAGCGTGTGCCGAAGCTCGTCCCCGCTGCCCTGGTTGAACTCCGCGTCGGTGTTGCGGTAGCCGATGTAGTAGAGGTCCAGCCCTGACGTGGGGCTGATCTCATCCAGGGCGCGGGTGGCGTAGACCGACCACACCGACTGATCCTCGTTGAAGCGGTCGTTGAAGCTGTCGACCTTGTTCCGCACCGGCCGCGCGTAGAAGGTGTCGACACGCCAAGCGCCTGTTTCGACCGACGCCAAGCCCGCGTCGAAGGAGCGGAGCACGTTCGGCCCATACCGCAGGCTGATCAGGCGCTCGGAGCCGTACGACAGCAGCTGCCGTCCCCCGCGCAGGGTCAGATTGGCGTCCTGGCTCAACGGCAGCCTGAGCTCGCCGAAGCCCTGGAGAAACTCGATCCCAGTCTCGTCGACCCCGGTGACGTCGGTTTCCTTGCCGGTCTCCCAAGCCCCGATCATCTGGCCGAACAGGCGCACGTTCGGCCCGAGATGCAGGTCGGCATAGGGCAGGACGCGGTACCATTGATAGTTGTCGACCGGGACCTCGCCCCAGTTGAAGTTCCAATAGGCCTCTTCCCTGACCCGGAGTTCCGCCCCGAGGGTCAGGTAGCTGGTCCCGGAGGCATCGAGCGGGATGTACTTGAACGGCTCCCACCAGGCTCCGGTCCGTTTGGATGGATCCCGCAGGTAGGAGTAGTCCTCCGTGTAGCGGAGGTTGGTCAGCTTCGGTGGCGCCGACGGGCTCTCCGCAGCGCTCTGCTCCCCGGACGGCTGGCCTTGCCCGCCGGATTGGGCGACGGCATCCGGAACCGTTGCCAGGACGGTCGCCAGAAGAATGGCGCCCGCAGCCGACGGTGGAACGGAGGGTCCGAACCGGGAGTGAGCCCTGGGATTTTTAGAACTCTCCGGGCCTGATGTGCCGTCCATCCTGCGAAGCATGCCTCCCTCCCTCGACCCGTTATCATTGCGCCGGGCGTGATCGCCTCCGGCGGAGCACCCGAGCCGCACCCTTATCCCTGCCGGCGCACGAATCCGGTGATCGTGACCCGCTCCCAGATGCCGGCGTCATGGAAGAGATCGGCCCGGTTGAAGCGCTCGACCGTCGCCCGGTCGGGGGACTCGACCACAAATAGGCTCCCGATCATCGTCGTGCCGTCATCCGCGGTGAGGGGACCCGACATGACGATGCGGACGCCGTACGCGCTCGGATCAGTCAGGAACGCCTTGTGGGCATCATAGTGGGCGAGCCGAACATTCAGCGCACCGGGCTTGTCGAGTGCGTGGATCACAAACAGCATCGCGTAGCCCCTTCGGCTTCCGAACCTTCGGCGGACCGCCTCATCAATGCCAGGGCGCTCATCAATTCGAGGATCCGGCCGGGCTTGGTGGCTTGATCATGTCGCGGGCGTAGCTCAGGCCGATGCCGTATCCCCCGCCATAGGTCTCGACGATGGAGCGGGCGCCGTCATAGGTCTCGTGACGCGTCCAATCCCGTTGCAGTTCGAGCAGGACCTGGACCCAGGATGTCATGCGCGCTCCGGCGGATTCCATTCGACGGAGCGCAAGATCATGGCTTGTGGGGGTCAGACCTCCGCATGCGTCGCCTACCACGTACACCTCGTAACCCTCCGCCAAGGCCGAAAGCACCGTGAATGAGACGCAGGCCTCCGTCAGAAGACCGGAGACCAGCAGGCGCTTTCGACCAGAGCCCTCGACCGCGGCGCGAGCCGGCTCGTGCTCCCAGACATTCATGCTCCTTCGGTCGATTGCCTGCACATCCGGAATGACCTTCTGGATCGCAGGCATCAGAGGCCCGCTGTAGACCTTCGTCGCCGATGTCGAGGCAATGATGGGAAGACCAAACACAACCGCGGTCTGAGCCAGGGCGGCGGTATTGTTGAGCAGCGTTTGACGGTCCGTCGACTCCACCGCGAACGCCAGCCCCGCCTGATGGTCGATCAGCAGCAGAGCGCAGTCCGACGGAACAAGGAGGGATGATTTGTTTGTCATGATCTTCCTCTGCTCAATTGATGGCTGTCCGTTTCACGGCGCTCCGATGAGATGCCCGGTAAGGAGAAAGCCGACGGTCATTGAGATGACCAGGAGCGCGCCGACAATCTTTGGCGGGGCCGGCGACGGGATGTCGAACCAGCGGCAGAAGGCGCCGATCCCGAACGCCATCACGAGGCCCAAAGCGATCTGAAACATGGCTTACCCCACGGTTCGACGGGAGACATCGCGGGCGGTCCCGATGCCCGCATCCGATCCGCCGCAGTTCTCACGCTGCGTGGCCGGGCGGTGGGACGCGAGGCGGTCGACGACCTCGTAGCCGGCGGACATGGCCAGGACGAGAAGCGCTCCGGTGAGCGCCAGAGGCGCCGGCAGGGGCAACCCGACGAGGCGGCACACCACCCCGACGCCGAGCGCCAGCAGCAATCCGAGAACAATCTTCATGGCGTGGCCTCCTCTGTGGCGGGCGCTCCTGCCCGGCGCGGTTCAAGCGCCAGGAAATGCTGGACCACCGGGTCCTCAGGTCCCTGATGGAAACGGCGGGCCTCGGCCTGGATGTCGGCGTCGGCCTTGGACACACGCCGGTGCTGGCGCAGGTGCTCGGCCCAGGACTCGACGAAGAACCATTCGACCACGCGCTCAGGGTCGGCGGCATCCTCGGACACGCCCCAGGCGTAGGCGCCGTCGCGGCGGCGCTCCTCCGACAGCCGGTCGAGCGCCGCCAGGAAGGCGGGCCGGTCTGACCGCCGGATGCGGTAGGTCACGGTGATCATCACCGGCCCGCGGTCATGCGCCACCGGTTCGGCCAGCGCCGGCTCGGGCCAGTGCAGGGAGGGAGTGAGGTCGCCTTCGCCGCTCGGCAAGGCGGCGCGATAGGCGAGGCCGGCCACGACGGCCAATCCGGCGCCGGCGACGAGCAGGGCGGCGTCGGTGCCGATGGCTTGGGCCACGAAGCCCCAGCCCAAGCTGCCCGCCGCCATGGCGCCGTTGAACACTGTGAGGTAGATCGCCAGGCCTCGGCCGCGGATCCAGTTCGGCAGGATGCCCTGCGTGGTGGCGTTCAGGGTGGTCAGCATCGTGATCCAGGCGGTGCCGAGGACGAACGCGGCGACGACGCCCACCACCTCGAAGTCCGTGAGGGCCAGCAGCACGGTGGCGGCGGCCGTGACCAGCGAAGCCGCCAGCACCAGCCGATCTTGGCCGAGGCGGGCGCGAACCCGCGGCAGCAGGAGGGCGCCGGCAATCGCTCCGGCGCCGACGCTGCCGAGCATCAGGCCATAGAAACCGGGTCCGCCGCCGATCTTCTGGCGTGCCACGATGGGCAGGAGCGCCCAGACGGCGCTCGCGAAGGCGAAGAACACCGCCGCCCGCCAGAGCACGCGATGCAGCTCACGGCTGGCGCGGGCATAGCGCAGCCCCGCCCGCAGGGCGCCGCCGAACTGCTCCTGCAGGCCCTCGTCGGCCCCGGGGTCGCGCCGCCACCACAGCAGCCCGGCGATCACCACTACGTAGCTGAGGACGTCGATCCCGTAGACGGCGGCGGCCCCCAGTCCCGCAAGCAGGAAGCCGCCGAGCGCCGGACCGATGGAGCGGGCGATGTTGATGCCGAGGGAGTTGAGCGCCACCGCCCCCTTGATGTCGGAGCGGGGCACGAGTTCCGGCACGACGGCCTGCCAGGCCGGCGCCGCCAGCGCCGCGCCGACGCCGCCGAGGAAGGTGAGGGCAATCAGGCTCGCGACCGAGACCGTGCCGGTCCCCGCGAGAAAGGCGAGGGCGGTGCTCACCACCGCGAGGCCGATCTGGATGCCGATCAGAAAGCGGCGCCGGTCGAGGATGTCGGACAGGACGCCCGCCGGAATGGCGAGGAGGAAGACCGGCAGGGAGCCGGCCGCCTGGATCATCGCGACCGCGGCCGGCGAGGGGGAGAGGTCCGTGACCAGCCAGGCGGAGGCGACATCGCGCATGAAGGTGCCGATGTTGCCGAGCACGGTGACGGCCCAGATCACCGCAAAGAGGCGATGCCGCAGCGGCGCGAACCTGCCGGGAGGCGGAGCCGGTGTGCCTGTGGACGCCGTGGTCTCGGCCGCCCTCATTGGGGGGCACTCCGTCCGTTGACGAACAGCGCCGCCATCGCGAGCCCGCCGACGATGGCGACATGCTCGAAGAAGGTGGCGGTCTGGCGCCCCAGGTCCGGCCCCTCGAAGGCCCAGAATGGGTGCGCCAGGAGGGTCGCCACGACGGTGAAGCCCGCCAGGATCCCGGCGCCGAGCCAGCAATAACGGCGGGTCAGGAACAGGAGCGACCCGCCGAGCTGGGTGACGATCACCGCCGCCGCGAACAGTCCCGCCGGTCCGAGTCCCAGACCGGCCACCTCGTTCATGGCTCCGGAGAAGTCGAGGAGCTTCACGACGCCGCTGATCAGGAACGGCGCCGCGAGGGCGAGACGGGCGACGTAGTCGAGGGCCGGCAGCGCCAGCACCTGGGCAATCGGCCGAGGGACGGCGATATCACTCATGGTACCCTCCCGATCAGAAAGCCCAGCACGAGCAGCCGAGCGAGCCCCAGAACGAGCGGGCGTCCGAGGTCGGCACGTTGGCTGCCAGGGCGGCGGCATGGGCGTGGCCGTGGACGCCGCAGGAGCTGGCGCAGCCGCAATTGGCGGCCGCGAAGGCGTACTTGCGCTCCTCGCCATTGTCGGCCCGCTTCTGGTAGCCGCCGAAGGTCCGCACCGGCGACCAGTCCGGCATCGGCGGCGGCAGCGGCGGGGCGAGGTCCTTGAAGTCTCCGTCGCCGTGGACGGGGTTGCCGCCGAGCACGGTCAGGACCGAGGTGATGTCCTGGATCGCGTCCTCGGGCACCGCGAAGTAGTCATCGGAGAGCACCGCCAGGTCGCCGAGATGGCCCTCCTTGATCTGGCCCTTCTTGCCGGCCTCGTTGGAGAACCAGGTGTTGGCCTCGGTCCACAGCCGCAGGGCCGTCTCGCGGTCGAGCCGGTTGGCGCTCGGGTACAGGGTCAGGCCACCCAGGGTCTTGCCCGTGACCAGCCAGGACAGCGACACCCAGGGATTGTAGGAGGCGACGCGGGTGGCATCCGTGCCGGCGCCGACCGGCACGCCCGCCTCCATCATGCGCTTGATGGGCGGCGTGCGCTCGGCCGCCTTGGCGCCGTAGCGCTCGACGAAGTACTCGCCCTGGTAGGCCATGCGGTGCTGCACCGCGATGCCACCGCCCAATGCGGCGATGCGGTCGATGTTGCGGTCGTCGATGGTCTCGGCGTGGTCGATGAACCAGTGCAGTCCGTTGAAGGGCACGTCCTTGTTCACCTTCTCGAACACGTCAAGCGCCCGCGTGATGGTCTCGTTGTAGGTGGCGTGCAGCCGCCACGGCCAGCGGTTCTCGGCCAGCAGGCGCACCACCGGCTCCATGTCGTTCTCCATCGAACGCGGCATGTCCGGGCGCTCGACGCGGAAGTCTTCGAAGTCGGCGGCGGTGTAGACCAGCATCTCGCCGGCGCCGTTGTGGCGGTAGAGGTCGTCGCCCTGGCCCGGCTTCACCTGGTTGGCCCAGGTCTGGAAGTCGTTGAGCTCCTCCTTCGGCTTCTGGGTGAACAGGTTGTAGGCGATGCGCACCGTCATCTGCCCTTCGTTGTGCAGCTCCTCGACGATGCGGTAATCATCCGGATAGTTCTGGAAGCCGCCGCCGGCATCGATGACGCCGGTGATGCCGAGCCGGTTGCTCTCGCGCATGAAGTGGCGGGTCGAGTTCTTCTGGTACTCGGGCGGGAGCTTGGGGCCTTTGGCGAGGGTCGCGTACAGGATGTTGGCGTTGGGCTTGGCGAGCAGGAGCCCGTTCGGATTGCCTTGGGCGTCGCGCTGGATCTCGCCGCCGGGCGGGTTCGGTGTGTCCTTGGTGTAGCCGACCGCCCGCAAGGCGGCGCCGTTCAGCAGGGCGCGATCATACAGGTGAAGGATGAAGACCGGCGTGTCGGGGGCGACGGCGTTAATCTCGTCGAGGGTCGGCAGGCGCTTCTCGGCGAACTGGTGCTCGGTGAAGCCCCCCACCACCCGCACCCACTGTGGCGCCGGCGTGCGGTCGACCTGCTGCTTGAGCATGCGCATGGCGTCCGCGAGCGAGCGCACGCCGTCCCAGCGCAGCTCCATGTTGTAGTTCAGGCCGCCACGGATGATGTGCGTGTGGCTGTCGATCAGGCCCGGGATGACGCGGCGGCCCTTCAGGTCGACGCGCTTGGTGCCGGGGCCGGTGAGCGCCATGACGTCCCGCTCCGTGCCGACGGCGACGAAGCGGCCGTCACGCATGGCGACGGCGTCGGCCTGCGGGTTCTGCCGGTCGAGGGTGGTGATCTTGCCGTTGAACAGGATGAGGTCGGGGGTGGTGTTCATGGACTGCGCCTCCGCGCCATGCGGGCGCAGCCCGAACCCGGCGGCGAAGCTGCCGAGTCCCGCGACGACCGTGCGCCGGTTGGGATTGTGAACCATGTTGAACTCCCTTGCAGTGAAGAGCCCGTCGGGAGGACGCTGGACCTCACGGGGGCTGGTCGAGGGAGGGTAACCGTCCGCGGTTCGGAGATAATCACCCTTGCCGCGAACACACTGTTCGACATCGCTGAACGTCGCCGAAGGCAGCGGCAGGCCTGAAAAAGGATCGCGGCCTGCCGGACGCTCAGACGCTGGGTTCACTCGGCCGCGGCAGCGTCCGTGGCCAGCCCGTGGCCGCTCACCTCGGCGTTTTCCTGCCCGCCGAACATGCTCTTGGCATAGATGATGCCGAGGCCATAGCCGCCGCCATGCCGCTTGGCGATGCCGGTGGTGAGGTCGTAGGTCTCGGTGCGGGCCCAGTCGCGCTGGAGTTCCAGCAGGTATTGCAGGGACGTCATGGGCCGCACGCCAGCCTGTACCATCCGGTCCATGGCACGGTCGTGCGCCTCGTCGGTGACGTCGCCGCAGGCGTCGGCGATCACGTAGACCTCGAAGCCCTGGTCGAGGGCGGACAGGGTTGGCCCGACGATGCAGACCGAGGTCCACAGCCCGGCGAAGACCAGCCGGTTCTTGCCGATCTGGTTCACCCGGTCGGTGACGCGGCCGTCCTCCCAGGTGTTCATGCTGGTGCGGTCGATCACGTCCGCGACCGGAAAGGCGCTCTTGATCTCGTCGAAGATCGGGCCGGAGAAGGTCTTTTCCGCCACTGTCGTGAGGATGGTCGAGACCTTGAAGCCGGCCGCCGCCTCCGCGACCATGGCCGCGTTGTTGCGCAAGGTCACGGCGTCTATCGACTTGGTCGCGAACGCCATCTGCGACTGGTGGTCGATCATGATCAGGGTGTGGTCCTGAGGGGACACAAGGGTCTTGCCGGGAACAGGCTTTGCGTTCGTTGCCATGGGGCTTCCTCCAGGTTGGGTGTGGTAACGCTGTGGCCGGACGCCCTGCCGGACGGCGGCCGGTACTCCGTGGTCCAAGTCCGTCATTGAACATCGTCGTGCAGGCGCGGCGGAACTGAGTCCGTCCGCGCCGCAGTCTTACACCTGTCCAGTCAACTTGGCGGCCGTCTCCGCCACCAGCCTGCCCTGGAAGCGGGCGGCGTCGAGCTCGTTCTGCGACGGCTGGCGCTGCCCCTGCCCACCCGCGATGGTGGTGGCGCCGTAGGGCGAGCCGCCGACGATCTCATCGAGGGTCATCTGGGCCCTGGTACGCATAGGGCAGCCCGACGATGATCATGCCGAAGTGCATCAGGTTGGTGATGCCGGAGAACAGGGTCATCTCCTGCCCGCCGTGCTGGGTGGCGGTGGAGGACATCACGCTGCCGACCTTGCCGGTGAGCTGGCCCTGCGCCCAGACGCTGCCGGCCTGATCCCAGAAGTTCGCCATCTGCGAGGCCATGCGGCCGTAGCGGGTCGGCACGCCGAGAATGATGGCGTCATAGGTGGGGAGTTCGGCCACGGTCGCGATGGGCGCCGGCTGGTCGAGCTTGAAATGCGCGTTGCGGGCGATCTCCTCGGGCACGAGTTCCGGCACCCGCTTCACCACCGCCTCCCGCCGGCCTGACGCACGCCTTCCGCGGCGGCGTGGGCCATCTGCTCCATGTGGCCGTAGGACGAGTAGTAGAGCACAAGAACTTTCGCCATCCATCAGTCTCCGTGTTGTCGATCCGGCTGAACTAGAGCGACGTTAATCCGCAAAAACCGGACCGGTAGGTGGATTCCATTGTTCTGGCGCAATCCCATATTGCGCCAGAACAATGGATGGCCTTCCCCTAGGGCGAGGCATCAACCGGAACATCTGTTGCAACGCTTCCGGTGGAGGCATGGGGATCCGCCGCCACGCCTTCGATGAACTTGCGCTGCTTGGCGACCTCCGCCGCCAGGAAGTCGAGGAACACCCTGACGCGGGGCGAGTGGCGGAGATCGGGATGGGTGAGGAGCCAGAGATCCGCTGCGAACTCGGGAACGGGCGGGCCGAGCCGGACCAGTCCGGGCCGACGGTCGGCGATGAAGCAGGGCAGGTGGCCGATGCCGAGACCCTGCTCGACCGCCTCGGCCAAACCGAGGACCGTATTGACCCTGTAGCCGATCCGCTCCGGCGGCACGTGCTCCTGGACGAACTTCACCGCCTTGAGCGTCGCCAGGTTCTCCCCGAGGGACACCCAGTCGCGCTCGAAGAGGCTCTCCGGGTCAACGCCGCCCGGGTCTGGAACTTGGTCGGCGCGGCCGTAGAGAGCCCAGGCGATGCTGGCAACCCGCCGCCCAACCAGGTTCTCGGGTGGGCTGTCGGTGGCGCGGATGGCCACGTCGGCATCGCGCTTCGACAGGTTCAGCTCCTGGTTGGCCAGCACCACGTCGAGGCGCACGTCGTGGCATTGCTTCCGGAATTTCACGAACAGGGGTGTGAGCAGGTGGATCAGCAGCGAGTCGTTGGTGGTCACGCGCAGCTCGCCCGCCGGCGCCAGCTCCCGTCCGGCCATCTTGCGCGTAAAGGCGGTGATGTCGTCGTCCACCCGCTGCGCCAGGGCGACCATCTCCTCGCCGACCGTGGTGAGGGTGTAGCCGCTGCGGTGGCGCTCGAAGAGCTTGGCCCCGAGCGCCTCCTCGATCTGGGCGAGGCGGCGGAAGACGGTGGAGTGGTTGATGCCAAGAAGTGCGGCGGCAGCGGGCAGGCTGCGCACATCGGCGATGGCCTTGATCAGGCGAAAGTCGTCCCAGGCCAGGTTCTTGTACGGATCAACCACGATGAGCCACCATGTCTGTTGGTCGGTCGGAGCGGCCGCGGGTGAGACGCGGCCGCTAAGTTGAGGCGTTGTCAGGTCAGCCGAGCCGCGGGCGCAGCGAGGCGGCAGGGCTGGCCGGGAAGGCGACCGGCTTCACGGCGAAGGCGCCGTCACCGATCAGGACGTGGACCACCGCCGCGAGGGCGAGGAACGCGGGATACTCCCAGCCGCCGTTCGGGGCATTGAACACCCAGCCGTTCGGGGCGTGGACGAGCAGGGCGCCGAGCAGGACCGGCAGCAGGGCAACCGAGACGATACGAGCGTAGAAGCCGGTCAGGATGGCGAGGCCGCCAATGAGCTCGGCGAGGATGATCGGCCAGGCGAGGAAGCCGGGGAAGCCGACCTGGCCAAGGAAGCCGGCGAAGCCCGGCACCGTGAACACGGCGATCTTCAGGTAGGCATGGGCGATGAACATGATGCCGAGGCCGGCACGCAGGGCAAAGGCACCGTAGGGGGCGAAGCGATTGTCGATCATGGGTCTGTCTCCTGGACCGGAAGTGGTCCGTTGGCGGCAAACCTGATCCTTTCCGTGGTGCAATGCAATCGCCCGTAAAGCAATCTTGAGATTGCGTCGGCGCAATCGAAATCGCATGGCGCCGGGACCGAACCCGCTTATCTCTGGAGCAGACCCGGGGCGCTGGTTGCCCCACAAAAGGACACCACAATGATCCAGAACGGCATCCATCACGTGACCGCCATCGCCGGCCCGGCCCAGCGCAACCTCGACTTCTACACCCGCGTTCTCGGGCTGCGTCTGGTCAAGAAGACCGTCAACTTCGACGACCCCGGCACTTACCATTTCTACTACGGCGACGAGGCTGGCCAACCCGGCACGATCCTGACCTTCTTTCCCTGGGAGCATGCCGCTCCGGGCCAGCTCGGCACCGGGGAAACCCAGGAGACGGTGTTCCGCGTGCCCGAGGGCGCCATCGGCTACTGGACGCACCGCCTGATCGAGAAGGGCGTGGCCCACGAGGCACCGGAGAAGCGCTTCGGCGAGACCGTGGTCGCATTCAAGGACCCCGACGGCATGCGGCTGGCCCTTGTGGCTGTCCCCGGCATTGAGAACGAGCCCGCCTGGAGCACCGGCGAGATCCCGGCCGAGCATGCGATCCGCGGCTTCCACAGCGCCAGCCTGCTGGTGCGGGAGGCGGCCCCGACCGGTGCGATCCTGACCGACATCTACGGCTTCACAGAGATCGCCCGCGAGGGTTCGCTCATCCGCTACAAGGCCGGTGACACGGCGCTTGGCGGTATCATCGACCTGCGCGAGGTGGGGAACTTCCCACGGGGCCGCTCCGGGGCTGGCACGGTGCACCACATCGCCTTCCGCGCCGCCAGCGACGCGGTCCAGGCGGAGATGGTCCGGAAGCTCGCCGCGAACCACGGCATCCGGGCCACGGAGCAGAAGAACCGCGACTACTTCCGGGCGGTCTACTTCCGCGAGCCGAACGGGATCCTGTTCGAGATCGCCACGGACGATCCGGGCTTCGCCGTCGACGAGCCGGCCGCATCCCTCGGCCAGGCGCTGAAGCTGCCGCGCTTCCTGGAGCCGAAGCGCGAGAAGATTGAGGCCGTGCTGCCGAAGGTCGCCTGACCCGACGTCAACCCGCCCTGCCGCCCGGT
This sequence comes from Microvirga aerophila, assembly GCF_003332305.1. Classification (GTDB taxonomy): domain Bacteria; phylum Pseudomonadota; class Alphaproteobacteria; order Rhizobiales; family Beijerinckiaceae; genus Microvirga; species Microvirga aerophila. The sequence continues at coordinate 21,252 of NZ_QOIO01000058.1, forward strand.
CCGTTCCGGCGGCAGGGTCCTTATCCCGTTCCGCATCGCCAGGGCTGCAAGGCCCTGATCGAGGTTTCCATGAACACCACGACCGAACTTTCGTTCATCCACCGCATCAAGCCGGCCACCGAGCCCGGCAAGCCGCCGATCCTGCTGCTGCACGGCACTGGGGGCAACGAGGACGACCTGCTGCCGCTCGGCGGCATGATCGCCCCGGGCTCCGCGCTGCTCTCCCCGCGGGGCAAGGTGCTGGAGGGCGGCATGCCGCGCTTCTTCCGCCGCCTGCGTGAGGGCATCTTCGACGAGGAGGATGTCCGCCGCCGCGCCCACGAACTCGCCGACTTCATTGCCCAGGCGCGGGAGTCGTACAACCTCGCGGCCCCGATTGCGGTCGGCTTCTCGAACGGGGCCAACATCGCTGCCGCCGTGTTGCAGCTCCGGCCGGAAGCTCTTGCTGGCGCCGCCCTGTTGCGGGCGATGGTGCCGCTCCAGGATCCGCCCGCTGCCGATCTGTCCGGCAAGCCGGTGCTGATCCTTTCGGGCGCCTCCGACCCCATCGTGCCGGCGGACAACGCCAGGCGGCTGGCCTCCCTCCTGCAAACGACAGGGGCCACCGTCGAGCACCGCGTGCTCCCGACGGGACACGGGCTGTCGCAGACGGACGTCGCCCTCACCAAGGCCTGGATCGACCAACTCTAACGCACTCTGGAGGGCGGGCTTGCGGGCCCGCCCGATAAGGACACCGACCATGCAACTCACCGGCATCCACCATCTCACCGCCGTGACCGGCAACGCGCCACGCAACCACGCCTTCTACACCCAGACCCTTGGCCTGCGCTTGGTGAAGAAGACCGTCAACCAGGACGACACCAGCGCCTACCACCTGTTCTATGCCGACGGACGCGGCTCGCCCGGCACCGACATCACCTTCTTCGACTGGCCCGTGGAGCGCGAGCAGCGCGGCACCCACAGCATCACCCGCACCGCCATGCGGGTCTCCGGGGGCGACACCCTCGCCTGGTGGAAGCAGCGCTTCCAGGACCTCGGCGTCACGCACTCCGATGTCGTCGAGCGTGATGGCCGGCTGACGCTCGACTTCGAGGATTTCGAGGGCCAGCGCCTCAGCCTGATCGATGATGGCGGGCAGGGGGAGGTGTCCCATCCTTGGGAGCGCAGTCCCGTCCCGGCCGAGCATCAGATCCGCGGCCTCGGGCCGATCACGATGAGCGTGCCTGATATCGAATATACCGAACTCGTCGTCACCAGGATCCTGAACATGACCCGCGTGCGGGACTACGCCACGCCCGGCAACGAGGAAACCCGCACCCACGTCTTCCAAATGGGAGAGGGCGGGCCGGCGGCCGAGCTGCATGTCTCCGTCGAGCCCAACATTCCGGTGGCCCAACCCGGGGCAGGGGGCGTCCACCATGTCGCCTTCCGCATTCCCGATGCCGATTACAAGGCCTGGGCTGAGCGGCTCAACCACGTGCGCATGCCGTCGAGCGGCCCGGTCGACCGGTTCTGGTTCCGCAGCCTGTACTTCCGCGAGCCGAACGGGGTCCTGTTCGAGATCGCCACCGACGGGCCGGGATTTGCCACCGACGAGCCCATGGACACGCTCGGCGAGACGCTGTCGCTGCCGCCGTTCCTGGAGGGCCGGCGCCGGCAGATCGAGGCAGGCCTGCTGCCGTTGACGTGACGCGTTTCCGATCAACTCATCGCACGTCTGAACTGCGCCTCAGGGCCCCAATATCTGATAAAGTGCCACCTGGCGCTGTCAGAGCGCGAGCCGACTTCTTTGTGGATTATTGCGGGTTAACCGAGGAGATGACGATGGAAATCATCCTGCGGGTTCAATGCGACGACGTTCTCGGGGCCAAGATCGAGCGGGAGACACCGACGGGCTTGGTCACGATAGCGACGGCCGCGCCGCAGGGCGAGAGCTTGGAGGTGCATCTCCTCGATCCGGGTGGGAACGCGGGTTTGGAATTTCTCAACGGGCTCCGGGCGCGGGATTGCAGCGATCTAAGACGGCAGCTGGCACGGCCAAACATCATGGTCGTCATGCCTGACGTTTGATGCGCCGGACCCCGTCGGAGGTGCTGACCGAATGCACGTTTGGCCAAGAGCCGACTAAGGGGCACTTGCCGAGCTTGAATTGGTTGGAGGCAACATGACACCCGACGACCTATGGTTTGCCGAAAACCCGTCGCGGCGCTACCGGCTTCGGGAGGCGACCCGGCCAGAAGCGGATGCCGTACGCGCCGAGATGGGGCATAGGGAGCGGAGTGCCGCGCTGCATTTCTGGCGGATTGTCGGGCGGGACGGAACGGGCACCACATTCGGGTCGACGGCCTGGAGTGGTCCCTCTGTTCCAGATGATACGGATGACGCGCTCGAAGAACATCTGAGGGCTTGGAGGTCAAGCGAATAGCGGGAGGGGGCATGATCCCTGCCTGCTGTCTTTGGTGCTGTCCCGAGAGGGAAAGCACCAGCCGACCGAGGTCGACCTGAGGCGGCTTAACCGCTGCGGCCCGCCTTTGTGGGACAATGGCCCGGGCCAAGAGACCTGGGCCTGCTCTCTGGCCGGTGGCGGCCGTGGTCCTATGTCAAAGGCAATCCTGCAACGCGTGCCCGAGGCATCGGCGAAGGCCGACCGCACCCGTCGCACCTGTGCAGGGAAGGAGAGGAACTGATGAGCTGGAACCCCGCCGACGATCCGCAGCCTGGCGACAAGCTGGCCTGTGATGCCATCGAGACGGTCATCGTGCCCCGGGCCCGCGACCTCGGCAGCTTCGAGGTGCGCCGGGCGCTGCCCTCCGCCCAGCGGCAGATGGTGGGCCCGTTCATCTTTTTCGACCAGATGGGTCCGTCCGAGTTTCTGCTCGGGTCCGGCATGGACGTGCGGCCCCATCCGCACATCGGCCTCTCCACCGTCACCTACCTGTTCGACGGCGAGATCATGCACCGGGACTCGCTCGGGACCGAGCTGCCGATCCGTCCCGGCGAACTCAACTGGATGACAGCCGGACGCGGGATCGTCCATTCCGAGCGGACCGCTCCGGAACTGCGCACGACGGGCTCGAAGCTCTTCGGCATCCAGAGTTGGGTGGCGTTGTCCGCCCAGGACGAGGAGACCACGCCCGGCTTCGTGCACTACGACGCGGGCCAGATGCCGGTGCTCGATGGCGACGGCAAGACGGTGCGGCTCATTGCCGGATCGATCCTCGGCGCCACCTCCCCGGTGCAGACATCAAGCCCGATGTTCTACGCCGACGTGGCGCTGCGGGCGGGGGCCTCAGTGCCGCTCGATCCGGACTACGACGAGCGGGCGATCTACACCGTCTCGGGAGAGGTCGAGATCTCTGGCGACGTGTTCCCGCCCGGGCAGCTCCTGGTGTTCCGGCCGGGAGACCGCATCACGATCCGGGCGCGCAGCGATGCCCGCTTCATGATGCTGGGCGGCGAGCCGATGGACGGCCCCCGCTTCATCTGGTGGAACTTCGTCTCGTCGCGGCAGGACCGGATCGAGCAGGCCAAGGCCGACTGGAAGGCGGCCCGGTTCGACACGGTGCCGGGCGACGAGGCCGAGTTCATCCCGCTGCCCGAGCCGCCGCCTCCGCCGGTCCGTTATCCATAGCGATGTCCGTACGGACGCAAGTCTTCGACTTCTCGGGCTCGCAGGGCCAACGCCTGTCCGGCCGGCTCGACCTGCCGGACGGCACTGCGACAGCCTACGCGGTCCTGGCCCATTGCTTCACGTGCAGCAAGAACTCGGTCGCGTCCGTGCGGATCGCGCGGGCGCTCGCCGCCCGCGGCATTGGAGTCCTTCGCTTTGACTTCACCGGGCTGGGGCAGAGCGAGGGCGACTTCTCCCATGCCACCTTCAGCGGCGACGTCGCCGATCTGAAAGCCGCGGTCCGGGCGATGGAGCAGGAGGGCTATCCCCCAGGGATCCTGATCGGGCACAGCCTCGGGGGCGCCGCGGCGCTGGCAGCGGCCGGGGAGCTGCCGGGCATCGCCGCCGTGGTCACGATCGGGGCCCCTTGCGACACGCAGCATGTGATCCGTCTGCTGGACCGCAGCCTTGACCGAATCCTCCACGAAGGTGAGGCGTGTGTGAGGTTGGGCGGCGAGTCCTTCGTCATCAGGCGGGCCTTCGTCGAAGACCTGCACGCTCAGGATCAAAAACGCCGGATTGCTCATTTGGGCCGTCCCCTGCTGATCCTGCATTCGTCCCGGGACGAGGTCGTGAGCGTCGAGAGCGCCGGCGTGATCTTCCAGGCTGCACGCCATCCCAAGAGCTTTGTGTCCCTCGACACGGCCGACCACCTTCTGACCCGGGCGGCGGATGCCGAGTATGCCGCAACAATGATCGCTGCGTGGGGGACGCGCTTCGTTCCCGTGGTTGAACCAACGGCAAATTAGCGATCCCTCACGGGACGGCATGTCAAAGCATCGGTGATGAGGCCGCTCACGGAACGAAACCGGACGAGGGGAATGCCGAGGCCTGCACCATCCTTCTGGTCGTAAGCGCATCACCCGTTGCTGCAAAGGCCGCCGTGTTGTCGAAGATGGACCAGGTTTCGATGCCCGCCGCGGCATCCCTGGCGAGCACCTCCGCGATGGCTGCCAGATACTCCGCGCTGTAGGCCGAGTAGTAGATCTTGGGCGAGCCGTGCAGGCGATAGTACGACAGACCGCGCCAGCCGCCCGGCTCGTCAGCGCCAGGAACCGGCGCTGGGTCCGCGGCCACGCGGGCGATCCGAAGCTGGGCGAGCAGGGCCTCGACCTCCGGCGTGAACCAGGAGGCATGGCGGGGCTCGCACACGATGCGGCACTCGACCCGGCTCCTCAGATCACTCAGGAATCGGTCAGCGACCTCCGGCTGGAAACTCAGTCTCGGGGGCAACTGCACCAGGAGGGGCCCAAGCTTGGGCCCGAGGCCGCTTATCTCCGACAGGAACCTGTCCAGCAGGTCGCCGACGTCCTTCAGACGACGCTCATGGGTGATGGCCTTCGGCACCTTCACGGCGAAGCGGAAGTCGTCTGGCACCGACGCGGCCCACCGCTCATAGGTGGCCGTCCGATGCGGGCGATAGAACGAGGAGTTGATCTCCACCGCGTTGAGGACTGCGCCGTAGCGCTCCAGGTGGGATCCTGCCACCGGGAAGGGGGCTGCATGCTCCTTCGGGATGCTCCAGGCGGCGGTGCCGATCCGGATTGGGGCAACGGCTCCGACGGCGGCTCGGGAGGGTAGGTGGTCCGGGTCAGAGAGGGCCCGCATGCACGCTCACTCGGCGAAGCGGACCAGGGCGCGGAGGCTCTCGATCAGGAGCTTGCGCTGGTCGTCGGGCAGGAAGCCTTTGCAGGTCGCGTCCACGAGAGCTTCCAGCTCCTCACGACCGGGGCGCCGCTCCCGGATCTCGCGGGCCCACATGGCGATCTGGGAGGCCTTGCCGGCGCAGGAGGGGCAGTCGTCGACGATCTCCCGCGACAGGGTCATGATCTGGTCGAGGGGGCTGGTGTCTGGATCGGCGGGCATGGGCGGAGCGCTGTCGCTGGGCGGATCGTAAGATCCGGTCGTCATGAGGTCCTGCTCTGCCAACGCGAGCAGACAGCGGGCCGTTCCACCCGATCACGGTGTAAGCCCTTGTAACAGCAGGCTTCCGCTCCCATATGAGGCTTACCCCAGCGGACATCGTATGTGGACTTCGAAGCGACGGGCGTCACCGCCCGCTTCGATGAGGCCGTGCTAGGACGGATGTACTCCGGCCCGGCCTATTGCTGCGCTTGCCTGACGATGCAGGCGCCCGACTGGACCCTATCAGCCCCGGCCCGTAGTGCGCGAGGCAGAGATGCGAAGGCATCCTGTCCGTTCGCCCCGGAGCCTGGGCTTTTTCATGCGGGGCATTTACTCGCCGACGTTCAGATCGCAATCGGTTCTGGAAGGATACGTCGGGCATTGTCGTCAGTCGTCGCCTCGACCTCGTCGATGGCTCGACCTGTGAGGTCCGAGAGGTTCAGCAAGGTGCCCTTCAGATCTCCTTTCCCTCCTCGAAACGGGGCATCGCTCTCCACCAGCAATGCGTCCGGTGGGATTGCCTCGATCATCGGGCGTGCGCGAGCTGATTTCAGCATCGAACCATTCACAGAGAACCAGCACCCGAGTGAAATGGCCCTGGCCAGCTCGGAAGCTGTTCCGGAGAACCAATGGAGGATCGGTAAGAAGCCTCCACGAGAAGGGCAGGCTTCGATCTCATCGAGGACTTGGGTGGCGGCGCGACGACTATGAATGCTTATAACCCGCCCGCCGAGGGTTCCCGCGCGCAACAATATCTCTCTGAATGCGCGCTGCTGTTGGACGAAGCTGGCCTTGTGCTGTGGACTGCCATCGAGCCCAACTTCGCCGATCAGATTGGCCTGCGGCATGAGATCGAGCAGGAAACTAAGATCAACGTGCGCATCGCCAACCAACTCTGGGTGTAGCCCAAGCGCTGGCCTGGTCCACGGACTGCCGTTCGCCCATGCCAGGTTCTGGCGCCAGGCTCTTGGTGTCGTCGTCACGGAAACCGTCAGAACCCGGTACGACTGGCGGGACCGGTACTCGGCTCCCGGGTCCCCCATAAGGTCGAGGTGGCAATGAAAATCGTGCATGTCTGGTGTCCATTCGGGCGATTAGGAGGCAATAGCGTGCACGCCTCTGATGGCTTGGCCGACCTCGGCTATACCCTCCCGGAACACCTCTGCGTAGCTCTTGATCTCGTCGGCTGAATAATCGGACAGTGGCCCGGGTTTGCGGACCAGCCCTGTCGCCGTGTTTGGGGCGACCCTGAGACGCTCGACCATCAGCTCGAAGCTGTGGATGTGCTCGCCCTTTGCCGTTCTCGGGTCGACAGTTCCGGTCAGTTGCGGCAAGCCAACATACGTGGTCGGCTCCCTCCCATAGGCACGCAATTCTGATGCGCGTCGAATGAGGCACGGTACACAGTAGCCGCAGTGTCCTGGGGCTTGGCCGCCCCAACGGGCCTTGGATACCGACGAGCACGAGATTGTGCTCGGGATGGAACGCTCTACGAACTCCCGACGGGAGACCTCGTCGAGCATTTGTCCCTTGGTTTTGAAACGGTAGCGGTTTTCGACTTGGTCGGCGATGTCTAGCCGTTCAACCAGTTCCTGCCAGCGCGCGAGGTAGAACGGGTGCGTGGTGCGTGTGCTCCAAGCCCCCAAGCGAAGCGGGTCCAATGGGACGTTGAGCGAGATGAGGCCGTTTTCAGGAACGTCGATGATGCGGTGTCCGGCGGGCAGGGCGCTTGCACAAGCCGCTGCTAAGGACACGAACAGGAAGGAGCGGGCACGTTGGGTGTCTTCACTTCCAAATGAGGCCATGTCCCCGGCCGTAATGCCCACCCTTGCCCGGACATGCCGGCGCTCAAAGACACCGAATTCCCGATTGAGATGACTGGCGCATGAGGCTTGGCTCGATGTCCCGGCATCCCAATAATGGCTTACAAAGAGGGGTTCCCGGCCGGCGGCAAGGAGATCCACAGCCCCGACGAAGCTATCAATGCCTCCGGAGAAGAGCGCAACCCGGTTGAACCCGATTAGCGGCAATCCCCGTCTTGGCGGCGCAAGCCTATCCATGCCACTTGGCCTCGGGCGAAATGAGATTGTCCAGAGATCTCCTGAGAGAAAGCGGAGCATCCTCTCGACCAGGTCGGACACCCCTGCCCAGAGCGTCGGATTCGAAACGGGCACCGAGAGGCCGATCTCCCTCGTGAATGAGTCCTCTGCGTTACGAACCCGGGAGATGCGGGTGTCCGCAGCCTGGACGGCAACCGCTAGCACCAGCAGGTCTACGCCCACCTCAGAGATTTGAAGGCCATGACCCGCCGCCTCGTCGAGAATTTGACCAATCCCGAACTTCAACGCCGTTGTGTCCGGGCGCAAATCGAGTTCTCGATGCGGTTCGCCCGCCGGCAATGGGACGGGGGCGCTGTCCGTGGGGCCTAGTCGAATGATGATGTGAGATCTCATGCGGCAGCCTCTTCATCGCCGTAGGTTTCGAGCAGGGACCAAGCGGTCTCGTAGATCTGGTCTACCAGGCGTCCCAAATCGCGATTGGTCAGATCAGCAAAGGATGGAGGCGTGAGGCTCAAGATCTGGTCCCGGGTTGCTGCGGCGATGTAGTCCCGCAGCTCTCGCTCAATGGCGCGAAAATCTCCGGCCGTTGGGGCGACCTTGAACCCGCGGATGGCGATGTCCTGAAGTAGGCGACCTACAATTGTATTCCCGAGGAAGGTTGCGAAATAGCCCTGCTTCTGGGCGGCATCGAACGTCTCAAGGTTGTCGATCCCCAGATCCCCAAGTTGTCCGACGGTCTCGGCCCAGGCATCGCGCGCGATAGCCTCATCGATGGGGCCTCCCTCACCGCAGATGACGTCAGTGAGTGCCGCGAACGCTTCGGCGACCCCTCCATCCAAAACCGTGTCCAGCCCCAGACGCCGGAAGGTTTCGCGGACGCCGAGCGTATCAAAGTCCCTGAAGAGCCCAAGAACGCCCGCGGCCGCTTGGCGGGACGAGCCCATGCGGCGCGTTGCGGTGCGTGCGCCGCCTGTGGCGCTTCTGGCGTAACTTCGGACAGCCCGCCCTAAGGCGCGGTCGTCGCCCCCACCGCTCCGGGAGAAGCGTGTGAAGTTAGACCTGGCTGGTCCGAACCGGTTCGGATCGGGCGGAGGCGGTTGATCCGGAGTTGGTGCGGGCGTTTGCGGCGGAGCAGGAGGAATGGGGCCGTTAGGCGGCGGGTTTCCTGGTATCGGTGGATTACCAAGTGGGGAAGGGACTGGATTAAAAGCGGGCGGGAGCGTCGGTGGTCCTGCACCGTCGAGCCAGCCGGGAACAAGTGGCGTGCTCGGACGCTGCCCACGAGGGAGGGCTGATGTACCCATCAACGCGATCCTTGAGCCGAAAGGGTCTTGAGGGTAGCCTTGGCAACAATATGAAGTTGCCTGTTGCCCTTTGAGGCCCACGTTTGCAGAAGCTCACGGGCGCGCGCTTTCGGGCCCTCCTCAAATGCCTGTGGGTTCCACCCGGCCGCTGCCCAGCTGCCAAGATCCTCTGTCGGTAGGTTGCTCAGGAAGCCGACGAGCTGCCCTTGGAAGCGAGGATGATGACGCACAAGGGCGCAAAGTCCTCCGAACTGCGGAGGTGCTCCATTCAATTTATCTGTCGCGAGGATTTGGTCCGCCAGAGTCGTGAACAGAAGCTTCGCGTCGGGCTCGCCCAAAGCGCGAATGTCAGTGTCGACTTGCGTCGTACCCAGAGGGCCAGAGCTCACCGCAGAGAGGATCTTGTCCACGGTGCCGTTGGAGGAACCGCGCGCAAAGATGCCCTTCTTATCTCGTGTCGCGAAGACATAAGGCCTCAGGTCAAGCGCGCTCAACGGACGTTCGGGGTCAAGCCGAGCCCAATTGCGGAGCCACTCGTCACTAGCCCACTCGGCCACTTCCGGCGGCAGTTCCTTCGCATCGGCATCCGGCTTCGCGGATTGCCCATCTCCAGACCCGACCGAGCCCGCCGCGCTAGTCTCAAGGACCTTGAGTTCCTGCACCGTTCCGCCTGGCGCTGCCATCGCCTGCTTTGCGACATGAGCGTAAAACTCGGGCCTGAACCTCTCGATGAGCATGATGCGCGCGAGGATCGAAAGCTCCACCTCTTTAGAAAGCCCTCGGGCGTCGGCCACGGCCTTTCGAAGGGTGACTGCATTCAGGAAGCGCTTAATCTGGCGTGGATTGCCTTCCAGGCCCTCAGCCACTGACGCCCCGAGCTGCTGTGCGAGACGGTAGGCTGCCGTGAGTTCGACTTGCTTTTTGGAATCTGCTGCCGTCAGATCCCCCAGCGTGAGCGCGTTTGAAAGCCATGGCGTTCTAATGATGGCGCGCGCCTTTTCGACGAGGTCAGCAAATCCTTGGCTGGTTTCACTGAGGATGGCCTGCGCGAGAAGCAAGGTTACATAGACCTTTGCCTCCTCAACCCCGAGCGCCGGGATTCGGAACGGGACTTGGGTCAGCTTCTCCAGGTAGTTGCGGGCATATGTCGTTGGTCCCGCGGATGCTGGGAGATCCGGAAAATGATGTCGGACGGCGTACTCGATCATGGCCTCGTCGGTCGCGATGACGAATGCCGTTTGCGGGGTGAACAGGAACAGGCGGATTGCTTCGAGAGTCTCGATAGCCGTCTTCGGAAGGCACCGGTCTAGACTCAGGACCTATTAATTTAGATTGAGGTGTGATTCAGAGCCTCCTGTCGAGGAGGCTCCGAATGGGTGATCTGTTTTTGCTCAGT
>NZ_QOIO01000059.1 GCF_003332305.1 Microvirga aerophila
AACGCCAGGCCGAGGCCGATCAAGATGCCGGGTACCAGTCCCGCCAGGAACAGCTTGGTGATCGACACGCCTCCCACAACGCCGAAGATCACGAAGCCGATGCTGGGCGGAATCACCGGTCCAATCACTCCGGAAGCGGCAATCAGCCCGCCGGAGAGCGCCTTGTTATGCCCAGCCTGCACCATCATCGGAACGAGAAGAGCCGAAAGGGCTGCTGCATCGGCGACTGCCGAGCCGGACAAGGCGGACAGGATGCACGCAGCCAGGATTGCCACATAGCCGAGTCCGCCTTTGACGTGCCCGACGAGCGCGAGCGCGACATTCACGATGCGTTTGGACAGGCCGCCGGTGTTCATGATCTCGCCGGCCAGCATGAAAAACGGCACGGCCAGCAGTGGAAAGCTGTCGGCGCCGTTTATGATGTTCTGGGCCACGATTTGGGCGTCGAACATATCCATATAGATCATCAGGGCGATGCCGCTGATCAGCAGCGCGTAGGCAATCGGCATGCCGATGGCCATAGTGCCAAGGAGAGCGCCGACGAAGATAAGGATGGTCATGGCCGGACGTCCCTCTGGGTGGTGGTCACGCCCGCAAGCTGGGCTTCACGCCGATCGCGCTCGGCCAGCTCATGCTGTAGCGCCTCCAACTCCTCCTGCTCCTCGGATTCCTTGACCATGACGAGTTCCTCCTCGGACAGCTTGCCGGTGACGGCGCGGTAGAGATCGGCCAGTAAGATTAGGCCTGATGAGATCCCGAACACGATTCCGACGCCGTAGAACCAGCCGGTGGACAATCCGGACGCAGGGGCGGCCACGTCCCAGTTGATCAAGGTCTGCTGCCAACTCCCTTCCAGGAGGAGCCATGTGGCGTAGAGCATGAGGAGCTGGCTGACGATTAGGCAGGCGCGCTTGCCAAGGTTGGGCAGACGCCTGACGAGCATGTCGACGCCCAGATGCCCGTGCTCGCGTAGAGCGATGATGGCGCCAAGGAAGGTGAGCCAGACGAAGAGCCAGCGCGACACTTCCTCGGAAACGGTGATGCCGGAATTGAAGCCGTAGCGCAGAACAACGTTGCCGAAAACAAGAACGACCATGATGGCCAGGAAGAGGGCGATCAGGACCTTCAGCAGTTTGAAATAGCCTTCTATGAGCATGTTCATTGGCGTTTCCTCTGGCCGGCGTCCCTGTTGTTGTTGTTGGCGTGGACGCGCTACATCGATTGAAAGTGTCGTCTCATTCGTTCTGGGTCAGGTTTGGTTCCCGTGAAGGGGATAGCGCCTATCTGCTTGGAAAACGTCCCGCAGCTTCTCGCTGTTAGGATGAGCATGCCACCTTCGTCCTTAATGGGACAAGGTACCATCAGCGGCCTATTGCCCTTTCAGCAGCTTGTCGAAAAATGCCTTCATGGCCGACATCACCTCGGGATTACTGCTGACTTGTCCGAAACTGTGACCCGCGCCTTGGACCCTGATCAGCGTTGCCTCGATATTGGCGCCTCGTAGAGCATCATGCATCACCTCACTTTGGCGGAACGGAACCTGCGGATCATCGGTGCCGTGGACGAGCATGAACGGTGGCGTGGTGGGTGAAATGTAGGTCTGCGGGTTTGCCTTACGGACCCTCTCTGCATTCGCGGGATCACGCACGTTGAAGCCCATATGCGCGTTCTCGACATAGAGATAGCTGTCTGGCGCTTGCCCGGTAGTCGTGGACAGGTCGAATGCACCATACCATGTTGCGACAGCTTGGACAGCGCTGGAATGACCAGGCCATTTGTCGTTTCCAAACTCGGGCATGTCTCCCGTCACCGCCGCCATCGCTGCGAGTTGCCCGCCCGCGGAGTTCCCCCAGATCCCGATGCGATCGGGGTTGATGTTATAGCGGGTCGCATTGGCGCGCAGGAACCGGATGGCAGTCTTCACGTCCTTGAGCGGCTCAGGGAAGGTCGCCTCTCCGATGATGCGGTACTCGATCGCCGCGACCAGATAGCCAGCCTTCGCAAAGGGCGCGAGTTGCGGGATGAGGGCTGCCTTATCCACACTGCGCCATCCGTTACCGGAGACGAACACGATGGCTGGTGTTGGTGTTGTGCTCACCGGTCGCAGCAAGTCCATCTTCAGGTGACTGCGCGCAAAGCCGTTCGCAATATCGGTGTAAGTAACGTCCGGCTGCAGAGTGGCGAGGGTGTTCTCCCGCACGCTTTGGACGGTAACGACCTCTGCCGAAGCGGCGGTCGCCAGACCCATTGCGATCGCCGCTCCGAGCAAGACAGTTCGCCTGTTCATGTTCCAACATCCTCAGTTAGGCTGAGAGGCGGCCTGAGCTTCGCACAAGCCGCCGCCAATTACTTCTTGGCCCGTACCTTCTCGACTTCGGCATAGAGCTCCGCGACGAACTCCTCTCCGAGATCGTTCTTGTACTTGTCGATCACCGGCTTGGCTTTCTCGCGCAGCTTGGCGATCTCCTCCGGCGGGAGCTCGTGGATTGTCATGCCGGCCTTCTTCAGTTGATCGAGCACCTTGGTCGCCTCCTCGCGGGCGATCTTGCGCTGATAGGTTGCGGTCTCGACAGCCGCCTGCTGCAGGATCTTGCGCTCATCCTCGGAGAGCTTGTCCCATGTCTTCTTGCTGACAATGACGATCTGTGGCGTGTACATATGGTTCGTCAGGGTCAGGTGCTTCGACACCTCGTTGTACTTGCCGTCCGGAATGTTCAGCAGCGGGTTCGTCATCCCATCAATCGAGCCCTGTTCCAGGGCTGTATAGGTCTCGGTGAACGGCATCGGCACCGCATTGGCTCCGGTGGCGTTCATGAAGTCCACGTAAATTGGTGTCGGGATCACGCGCATCTTCAGCCCACGCAAATCATCTGCCTTGGCGACGGGCTTGTTTCTCGTGTGAATCTCGCGGAAGCCGAGGTTCCAGTAGGCCAGCCCGACAAGGCCCTTGGCTGGGAGCTTATCGATCAGCTTCTTGCCGATTGGTCCATCGATGACCGCGTCGGCTTCTTCGGAGCTGTTGAACAGGTAGGGGAAGTCGAGGACTGCCATCTCCTTCACGTTGCCAGCAAGCAGGCTGGCATTCATCACATTCAGGTCGATGGTGCCGCCCTGCATGGCCGAGACGACCTGCAGATCCGGTCCAAGCGATCCACCGGGGAAAGCCCTGACGGTGATCTTGCCGCCGCTCTTATCCTTGACGAGTTCGGCGAACTTCTCGACCCCCAGAACTTGGGGGTGTCCCTTATTGCTCGCTGCCGTAAATCGCAGGGTCCGTGTCTCGACCTGCGCCGAGGTCTCAGCCACGCCAGCAAGCAGCATGGCGCCAGGCACGAGAACGGTCGCTAGTAGGTGGGTGATGTGTTTCCGCATGGGGCTTCTCCCTAATCATTGTCTGTTCTGCAGGGCCGGTCGGCGGCACAAGATTGGTGTATTCGTCGCCTGTTGCTGTTTCGTAGAGCCTCCTTTTGTTTCTTCGATTAGCCAGGCCGGAGCGCTGCGAAATGAGCCCGCATTCGATCGCTGTCGGGCTCGATGCCGGTGAACAGCCGGAAGGCCTCGACGGCTTGGAACACGGCCATGCCGCCTCCACCGAGGGTGCGGGCGCCGAGTGCCTTTGCGCGCTTGAGAAGCTCCGTTTCGAGCGGAAAATAGATGATGTCGGCCACCCAGAGATCAGGACGCAGCAGATCCGCCGGAAGCGGCATGCCCGGATGTGACGTCATGCCGACAGGGGTGGTGTTGATGAGCCCGTCGGCAGACTGCACAGCCGTCGCGAGATCCTGTCCTGCCTTGGCGCGCCCGGCCCCAAAGTGAGCAGACAGCTTGGCCGCGAGCTGTTCGGCCCGGGCTTGATCAAGATCGAAGAGCGTGAGCTCCGCGACGCCGAGCGTGAGCGCTGCATGCCCGACGGCGGCCGCGGCGCCGCCTGCTCCGAGTTGGACCACACGATTGCGCTTCACGTCGGCCATCTTACGACGGAAAGGCTCGGCAAACCCGTTCCAGTCGGTGTTGTGGCCCATCCGCTTGCCGTCTTTGAACAGAACTGTGTTGACCGCACCAAGGGCTCGGGCTGTCTCCGACAACTCGGTCAGGAGCGGTATAACAGCCTGCTTACAGGGGTGGGTGATGTTGAGTCCATTGAAGCCAAGGGACTCGGCTGCCGTGAGGATATCCGGCAGATCCTGCACCCCGCGCCCAATCTGCTCCAGGTCGATCAGTCGGTAGACATAGGGGATCCGCTGGGCAGCCCCTTCCACCTCGTGGAGGACGGGGGTCAGGGAGCCCTGAATGCCTTGGCCAATCAGACCGCATAGGACAGAGCGAGTGAGGGACGAGAGCGCAGCGGCCGCCATTTCGGTTGGGCCTGCCTGCTCTGACGTGGTTCGATCGCTGAGCTGGCTCATTATCATGATCAGAGTGCCCTCTATGCACTGTCGAAGTTATGGCCGTAGTGCCCGAACCCGACTGCCTGAATCGTTCCTTCAGAGCATTCGACCGAGCGCTTAATGGAAGGATGCCTAGCTAGACAGTTGCCTTCGAACCATTGGCGCCGACGCTCTCATGCGGGCGTCGTGGGACAATGTGTTCCTAGCAGCGAAGAGTGAACACCAGTTCGCTGTGGGAGCAAAATACCAATATTTGCGCCAACCGTAACATGATGTTACGGGTGCACCTCTGAGGAGATCTAAGAAGAGATTCGCTTCACGGCTGCTTCCCCACGGAGGGGCTCTGGGTTCAGGACAGCCGCTTTCATTTCCGTGCGTAAAGCTTTGACAAAGGTTTCCGCAAAGGACGAGAGCATGGTTCCGGCTTTGCTCGCCACATAGGTGTCAAATCGGGTCGGCTCTCGGATCCGGAGCAGCTTCAATCCGGGTACGGCACCGTGGGCGACTGTGAACTGGTCAATAATTGCAATCCCCAGGCCAGCCTTGACCAGGGCACAGACGGTGGTCCCGAACCGGGCGCGGATCGTGATCTCGTACGGGAGGCCTCGCTCGCGGAAGATGTTGGACATGATCCGGCCGTAGGGGTCATTGGGGTCGATCCCAATCAGCGGGTGCCGCACAATCTCCTCTGCCGAAATCACGTCAAATCCATCCAGCGGGTGTCCTTCAGGAACGATGCAGAACAACTCCCCTGATGCTAGGGGCTCGAAGGTCAGGCTCGGGTGATCAAACCGCGAGCTGATAGCCACGACCTCGCCCTTGCCAAGGAGCAGATAGTCAATTGCCTCTTCAATCTTCAGGGTATTGATGTCGATAACCAGATCTGGATGGTGGCGCCGAACCGTCTCGATCGCACGGGGGACCATGACGTTGGCAATGCTTGGGACCGATCCGATCCGCAATTCCTGCGAGGCCCCAGTCTCGAGACGGCTGATAGCGCCACGAAGGTCCTCGACCTTCGTGAAAATGGTGTTGACCTGCTCGAAGATACCATTGGCTTGGGCGGTTGGAACAAAGCGCCCATTGCGGCGGTCGAACAGCCGGACCCCAAGTGAGGTCTCGGTATGCTTCATGAGTCGGCTGAGACCGGGAGCGGACACATTGAGAAGTCTGGCGGCGCCGGCGACGGTGCCAGTGACCATGATGGCCCGGATGACCTCAATCTGGCGCAGAGTCAGCATTCGAAACCATCAATCACGCAACGAGGCGGGGAGCTGGTATTGTTTGCTGAAGCCGACGCCTGGGCAAGAGTGATATCTGCCTTTTTAGCTCGGACCAATCATTGTGGCATTAGTAAACTCCAGTTGGTTTCCCCATGTCTCTGGCGGCGTTCTTGCGGACCCGTCGTGCGACCTCTTCGGGCTGAGCTGCTCCATCGGAACTTCCAGGGCAACCGGAATGCTGGCAGGCATGTGCTTTAGGATACTGGAAATGTTAATACCATCGTCTCGTAGCGGCAGACGCTCGCAAGTCAGTTCGATCGCTCTGACACAACAGCCAGTCTTGGACTGAACCAGGCCTTGTGCAAATCCCGCCTTACAACCATGAGGATGTCGTGCCCACCAGACCTGCCGCGAAGGAGCTGGTCGAGGAGGTTCGCCCCAGATGCAAGCCAAATGGCGCAATACCGTGATCATTACGGTTATTTGCTAGCTCAGGAAGTAATACCCAGGTGACGAAGTTCTGATCCGTAGGATCAGCGGTGTACCTCGCTGCCAGCCCGCCCCTGAAGTCAGGACTTCCATGGATGGGTATAAGGTGGCTGAATTGCAGCCGCTGCCAGCCAACCAGCTGGCAGGTCCTGGTCTTTAGGGATCAACGGACAAGTTGGATCGTCTGGATTCTACAAACTTGACCGGGATTTACCCGAGAAGTGAGGCGTAGCGTTGCCGGCGGAGCGTGCGCCGAGTTTCATCGGCTTTGTTGATTACCTTCAGCATTTTGATGGCCGAAAGCCAAAACAGCCCAAGCAGCGAGTCTGCGTGGGAAGCCTTCTGATCTTTAGGGAAGTAGTCGATACGGGTGTTGATAGTGGCCATAGATCCGTCTTTCGAAGTGAGAACGTAACCTCAGGCGCTTCCTGTTATCGTTCTTACTGGAAAGATGGGTCGCACTGCTCCTTAGCACCAGGGGAAACGCAGCATGGTTTGGCTGCGCCTACTGCATAGCAGAAGCAGCAAAGGATTAATCATATGCGTTTGATACACATGCTTTGGGCAATCTGATGTGGATCTGATAAGTAAGCCCCGCAGCTTCATCAACATGAATCTGCCAAGCTTAGGTGGATACCATGCGCGGCATCGATGTGGGCACCAATGACGCGAACGCGCACCTCATTCGTTCTTGACTGCAGGGCTCACCGGTTTTGGCAGACGAGGCTAGTCCCCTTCCAGTCGCACCACGTCTGGACCCCAGTCTTATAGTTCGCCAGCCCTAGCCAGTCCGTGCGGTTGGAGATTCCTGTTCTCATAGGCATCGCATAGTACGGTTGGACGCTGATGGTCCTTGTGACTGTCGCATCAGTGGGTCCCGCTTCGAAGCTGACCTTCACCTCGCGCGGAGAAGTGCCGTCCTCAACCCAGGCCATGAGCTGCGACATGTAATCGGCGGTCACAGGGGTCGGCCCGCCGCTGCAGTGATAGGCTCCTGGGACAAGATAGAGCGCCAGAACCTCCTTTGCGGCCTGCTCGCCCATATGGGCCCGCACGGCCTCGGCATAGTTCAAGCTGCCGAGGGGCGATGAGCCCGTGTCGGCCCAGCCGTGCCACATGATCAGCTTGCCGCCGCGCCTGGCAAATTGACTGAGGTCGGGGTTCGTCGGGTCGAAAGGCCCTGGAGCTTGTGCAGCTTGTCGAAGCTCGTCTTTGTGAACTCCATGTTCTGGTTCGTGATGTCCGTGATCTCGCCGAGCCCACTCATGAAGCTGGGGAAATCCCACGACCATTGGAAGTCCCCCGAAGTTGCAAGGGTGTTGCGGGCGCTTTCTTCCCGTGGAACCATCGAGCCGAGCCAGCTGAGCTCCGAGCCGTACGCCATTCCGCCCGGGAAGAGTTGCTTGCCGTGTTCGTCAGTTGGCCCCTGCCAGATCTTTGTGGCTACGGACGCTTGCTCCGCAGTGAGGCAAGACGGGCCGTCGCTATTGGCCGGACACACGACAGTGCTGACGTCGAACGTGCACGCGCGTGGGTCCTCGATTAGGCCACTCGACCCGGCGCATGCTTTCAGCACCGCTTGGGCCAAGATGGGGATCTTCGAGGCTGTCAGGATTGGGCTACCGTCCGGCCGGCTGTTCACCCGGACGTTCCAGGCGTGGAAGAAAGTGTTGGTCGAGACCACGTCGAGTGTCGTCGAGGAGGCAAGGATGCCATCAAAGTCCTCCGGAAATCGCTGCGCCTCCTGTAATCCCTGGCGTCCCCCATCTGAGCAGCCGTTGAAGTAGGAATACCTCGGCCCCTGCCCGTAATATTCCCGGATCAGAGCTTTTGCGGCCTGGGCCATCTTCTGGTTCCCCGCGTAAGCGAAATTCACGACCGCTCCGGGGTTCTCGATGGCCCAGACTCCATCGGGACGGAAAGCTCCCGATCTGGTGTGGCCGAGATCCGACGAGGCAACCACCATTTCCTGGTTCTCAACGGGGGCGCAGCCTTTGGAGCTACGGAAGTTTGGAGAGCCGCCAAGATTGATCTCGCCACAGTAACCTCCGCAGCCATACTGAAGATACCGTTGCGTCCAACCATCGGCCGGCATCCGCACCTCGAAGGTGACCTGGGGAGCCACATAGCCTTTGACCACACAAAAGCTACGAGCCCCATCCTTGATTTCATCAGCCGAGTGGATGCGGATAGGTCCCGCTGCGCTACGGGACAGATCAAGCCCCTTGAGATCCGCGCATAACTTAATGGGTTTAACGGGAGCCAGATCGGCCGCTGTGGCCTGGGTGACGCAGGATCCGAACCCAATCACGGTGAACGTGAAGACAGATAGAGATAACGTCAAAGCCCTCATAGCTTCCTCCGCGGGAATATTACCTACAACATGCCAGTCAGCACTCAGCTAAGGTGATAGCGCCATTAGAATGGACCTGGCGGAGCTCAGATTAGAGCCAGGACCCGGCTGGGTCCGCCGGTGCCACCCCTCACCTTAGGGCCGCCCACGACAAGCCATGCCCCCTTCTCCGGAACGGCGTCGAGGTTGGCGAGGCACTCCACGCCCCAGCGACCGCTGGTAAGCCAAGCATAGTGCACGGGGAATTCACCCAGTTTGATCCCGGGGTCGAGCGACAGGGTATCCACGCCTATACCCTTGACGCTGCGCTCATTCATCAGGAGTTGCGCGGTCTCGGCGTGGAAGCCCGGAGTGTGGTACTTCCCCGTTCCGTCGGCTCCAGTGAATTTCGGTGAATCGAGCAGTTTGTGCCAGCCGGAGTTCATTGCGACGCAGGCCCCTTCCGGGATTGCGCCATTCTTGGACTCCCACGCCTTGATGTCATCGGGCGTCACGGCCGCATCGGGATTGTCAGCGGCCCGCGCCGCGATGTTGATCACCACCAGGGGCACCACCAGATCAGTGATCGGGATCTGGTCAACCGTCATGCCGTTCTCAGAGAAGTGGAGCGGCGCATCTAAATGGGTCCCGGTGTGCTCCATCAGCGTCCACCGGTTGATGTTCAGCTTATCTTTTGCCCATGTAAGGGCTGGCTCGATGCTGAACCACTTGGCTCCATCATAGGTGGGAAAGCCCTCAAACAGGGTATGGGTTAGATCGATGATGTCGGTGAACGACTTGGGAGTTGCCGGCGCAGAGGGTGTTGCCGCTGCAACCGGGGTTGCGGTGAACTGTGAGGCGCCGGCCGCAATGGCACCCAGACTGAACCCGGCCTTGAGCAGTCCGCGGCGGGTGGCTTGCTGGCAAATCGAATGGAGGCATCCTGGAGGGCACATAGGTCTTCCTTCCCTTGGGGTTGTTTTGTCACCGCCGTGAACAATCCTGCTCGTTGGCAGATGGTTTCTGACGACGGCATTCAATGACGGACAGATTCGTTCGACTGCTTTCGCAAAGCGTTCGAAACAGGGAGGCCAAACTTTCCACACACCCGTATTCCTAAACGGGCTGTGGCTCAGCGTGTCAGCAGACCGGATCGGGTTGTTTGAGCATCGGCGCTGGTCACCAGCGCCGATGCCATAAATCACTTTAGTTTCTGGAGCGCGCCTTCGCGACCTCAGCGTTCACCTGTTGTACGAGTTCTGGGTCAATGTCCTTGGCGTACTTGTCGGTGATTGGCTTGATCTTCTGCCGGATGCGTTCGATCTCCTCAGCCGGAACCTCGTTGACCGCGACCCCCGAAGCCTTGATCAGCTCAATCGACTTGGTGGTCTGATCACGTGAGACCTGCCGCTGATACACGGCGGCCTCATTGGCAGCGTCTTGGATCAGCTTCTTCTCGTCCTGGGACAGGCGGTCCCACGTCTTCTTGCTGAGGAGCATGGATTGTGGGTTGAAGACATGTTTGGTGAGCGACAGGTATTTCTGAACCTCGTGAAGCTTTGAGAAGTAGATCGTGTTGGGTGGATTTTCCTGCCCATCGACGACCTTCTGCTCCAGTGCCGTATACACCTCCGGGAAAGGCAACGGAACGGGATTCGATCCGAGCTCCTTGAAGACGTCGATGAAGAGGGGAAGCTGCAGAACGCGCAGCTTGAGGCCCTGGAAGTCCTCCATCTTGGCGATCGGCCGGCGGCTGTTGGTAGTTTGCCGGAAACCATTCTCAAAGTAGCTCAGGCCGACGAGGCCCTTTTCGGCCAGCTTTTCGTGCAGCTTTTT
Source organism: Microvirga aerophila (assembly GCF_003332305.1). Lineage (GTDB taxonomy): Bacteria > Pseudomonadota > Alphaproteobacteria > Rhizobiales > Beijerinckiaceae > Microvirga > Microvirga aerophila. The sequence continues at coordinate 10,269 of NZ_QOIO01000059.1, forward strand.
GCCTGCCGGTCCGTCAACGACCGCATCGGCTTCCTTCTCGCTATTGAAGAGATAGGGGAAGTCCAGAATGGCCGTGTTCTTGTCGATGCCAGCCAGAACGCCGGTGTTCAGCACCGTCATGTCGACGGTACCGCCCTGCAGGGCGGAGACCGTCTGCAGATCGCCGCCGAGGGTGCCGCCCGGGAACAGCCGAATTGTGATCTTCCCGCCGCTCTTCTCCTTGACCAGTTCGCCAAAGCGTTGAAGGCCAAGGCCAACAGGGTGATCAGCGGTGTTCTGGAACCCAAACCGCAGGGTGCGCTCCTTGACGTCCTGGGCTTGCGCGCTGATGGTTGCCAGCAGCAGTCCTATGCCCAGACCGAAAGCCTTGAGGGTCTTTCGCTTCATGATTGTTTCCTCACTTGGTTGAAGCCGCAGAATGCGGCATGGACTGGCCAATACGGTCATGACCAACGTCGGATCCCAGCAGCTCTTCGGCTGCCTTGCGGATCCGCTGGACATGCGCCTGCGGTGTGAGCCCAGCGCTTGGTGGCATTGGAACTTCGACCGCGAGAGCAACGCCCGGCTGTAGGCCCCTGACAAGCTCTCGAAGAGGCAATTCACCCTCCCCGGGCGAGAGGCGATGATTGCGCGCCTCTTCGATGATCCCTTCGGGCGGGGGCGCAGCTGCCGGTGCATCGCAGAGTTGAGCACTGCGGATCAATCCGGACTTAAGGGCTCGGACGTCAGCCGGCGATCCGCCGGAGCGAAAGAGGTGGAGAGCATCCAGCAGGATGCCACCATTATGGGCTCCAGCCTGGCGCACGATCTCGGCGGCTTGCGGGAGAGAGCCAACGTGCCGCCAGCGCATGAATTCGAGATCGACGCCAAGCCCGAATGTGCTGGCAAGTTCGCAGATCTCGGCGAAGTGAAATACAAGGCGTGAGAATTCAGGATCGTCGCCAGAGACATTAACGCGCTGGGCCCCCAGTTCCGCCGCCCCTTCGAACATATCTGCATAGCTCGAGATATCGATTGTCGGCGTCAACGGAATGAATTCGACATCGTAGACTGCAACGCCGGTGTCTTTCATGCGCCGTTTGGTCTCTGCCATCTCGACAGTCCCGGGTCGCAACGGATAGCTGATGGCTCCGGGAGCAGCCGGATTCAATCGCAGCCCGACAGCCCAGTAGCCGGTGTCTGCTGCAAGCGAGACCAGATGTGGTGGAGGCACCTCAAGAGCGGAAAGATGCGACAGCGATAGCCGTGTCGGGGTCATGAGGCCCTCCTTCCCAGCTTCATCGATCCCTCCCCTAATACGTCGCTCGCCCGCCGCTGAGGTCGAACACGAACCCTGTGGTGAAGCTGCATTCCGGGCTCGCGATCCATGCGACCATGGCGGCAATCTCAGGAATTTGCAGGAAGCGGCCCATCGGGATCTTGGCTTTGCTGGCCGTGATGTGGTCCTCGGTCATCTCACGCAAGAGCTCGGTCTCGACCATAGCAGGAGCGATGCAATTTGCCAGAACGCCGTCAGCGGCAAGCTCTTTGGCAAGAGCTTTGGTGAAGGCGATCACCCCAGCCTTGGCGGCGGAGTAGCCCGAGATGTACTGAACCCCGTCCTTGCCGGCCATGGACGCGACGTTGACGACGCGTCCATAGCCCTGTTGGCGCATGTGGGGGATAGCGGCGCGGCAGCCATAAAACACCCCGTTGAGGTTGATCGCCATGACCCGGTTCCAATCCTCTGGGGGATATTCCCAGGCGGGAACGACGGGGCCGTTGATCCCGGCATTGTTCACCAGGATCTCAATCGACCCGGCCTTCTCAACCGCCTCGGCGAAAGCTCGGTCCACAGCCGCCATGTCAGATATATCGACCGCTTGCGTGAGCAAAGGCTCGAAACCGGCCGCTTGAGGGTCAAAGGTTGAGAAGTCGATGTCCCAGAGGATGATGCGGGCGCCATCCTCGGCAAGCCGTTGAGCGATGCCAAGCCCAATGCCGCGCGCTGCTCCGGTCACAATTGCTGTTTGACCTTCAATGGTCTTAGCCATGCGTTTCCTCAGTGTTTTAGGGCTCAGCTGCGGCCGTTATTGAAACTAAACTGCCATACAGTACCTCACGGTGCAAGTGCCAGTATCTGAGAGATCTTATGAAAAATAACCATTCCGGCAGATCTTGAGCAATATCTTGGGCTGCTTTTTGCCCAATCTCTTAGATGAGCTCGGTCTAAATTGTATGGTAGTTTAGCCTATTTCTGTTGAACATAACCAAAAAAGAATTCACGGGGGCTTCCAATGTGCTATAGTTTAGCGACTAGGATACAACCGAAGTGTGATGCAATGCGTCCCCTAGAGCAAAGCCGCAGGCCCTCTCTCGCTGTTATCGCGGCAGAGAAGATCCGGGAAGCGATCGTCACCGGAGAACTCGCGCTTGGGGAGGCACTCTCAGAAGACCGGCTTGCCCTCACCCTCGGGGTCAGCCGCACCCCCGTGCGCGAGGCGCTGACCTCGCTTCAGCTGCAAGGGCTGATCAATATCTTCCCCCAGCGGGGGAGCTTCGTCTTTCACCCGAGCGAGAGCGATGTCGCCGAGTTATGTGAGTTCCGTGGCATGGCCGAGACCCGTGCGATGTGGCTGGCCCACGCACGCGGCCGGGACCGCACGCTTGAGCAATTGCGGCAGGCGCAGGCCGACATGGAGGCGGCGGTTGAGGATGGCAACGATCGTGCCTCCGCCCAGGCCGACGCTGCATTCCACGACGCATTCCTTTCCAATTGCGGCAATCAATTTCTTGTTCAAGCCTATGGCCTGATCTCGGGCCGGATCAGTGCTGTCCGCTCCCTCCTATTGCATCCGCAGGCGATCCGTAGCCGCTCGCTCGATGATCACCGCGAGATCATCGAGGCCTTTGAAGCGTCTGATCTCTTTCGCGCTGAAGCCGTCCTTGCGGCACACATCATGAAAATGCGGGTCGGCTACAGCGAGGCCAAACGAGCAGATTTGGCGGGAGGGAGCAACTCGCATCGGCGCAGCGCGTAGCACGTCTCCCGACAACGAACGGTCATCAGTGCGGCAGTCGATCGAGGTTTTGGTCAGTCCACCGTCATGCGCGCGGCGCCTGATCGGGCGGTCAGGCCGGCGCGCCGGAGGCATTCTCATAAAGCCCTAACACCGCATCCGATTGACGGGCTCCTGTTCAACCTCTGCGAAGCTTGGATTGTGGAGCCACCCTTCCCGGCACGGAAGCCGGAGAGTTCACAACAGGAGGCATGGATGATTAGAGCATCGGACGAGAAGTCGGATCCGATGAGGTCTGCATCTCAGCCATCCTGGAGCCATGCCGAAGCCGCCGGTGGCGCGTCCACTTAACGGTCCGATGCTCTAGAGCATCGGACCGTTAAACAGACGCATATCCGGCGGCCTTGAGGAGGTTCCAACACTCATGTGGCTCAAACAAATCGCAGATGTCACCGAGCGCTCGCCAAAGCGCGTCGAACGTTCGGGCCTCGACCTTGCGCAGATACGCTTTGATCTTGGAAAAGGCCTGCTCGATTGGTTTCAAATCGGGACTGGCAAGGAGCCCAGGTAATCGTGCAACCGCGACCAACTGCTGTTCTGGACAAGATCGCCGGCACCGCTCCTACCCAGCGGAATCAGCATCTGCGATGCATCACCGAATGCGGTCGTACGGGCTGGCAGAAGAGGTCCGGGTATAATCAACGAGCCCTGATGGAGACCGCCATCAGCCGCTTCAAACGAGTCATCGCGGATACGCTGCGCTCGCGGACGGACCGGCGTCGTGCGACCGAGGTTGCCATTGCCGTGACTGCCCTGAACCGCATGCTTGAGCTTGGGCGCCCGAAATCTGTCCGAGTTGCCTGACATCCGGCGAGGATAGGTAACATGCATGCCTCGGCCGATCCGTGCAACACGGCTCTCTGGAAGGGCAAACGCCTACACAGCTGAAAGCTCGCTCTCGACGAAGTCGAGGGAGCGCATGACCGCAGCGCGGATCATGGAAAGCGGTAGAGGATCAGGAGCGCGGAACGGATCCTGACGCCCGGGTCGTTTTAGCCGTAACGGCAATTCGATACCGACTGGAGCGGTGCTCCCGAGTTGAGACAGTCTCCTCAGGATCTTCTTATAGTTTATCGAGCCGTCACCAATGGATGTAAAGGTCCATCCCTCGGGCGTAGAATGAACATCCTTTAGATGGAGGTGTGCCACATACGCCAGCACCGCCTCAAAATCGTCCTCCGGGTGTATCTGCTCCCGCGAGTAAGTAAAAATGTTTCCGATGTCATAATTGATCCGCACCCATGGCGATCCGACTGACTGCACGAGGTCAGCGGCGTCTGCCACCGTGCTAAGGAGATCACCTGATCCATGTCCCGGGTTTTCGAACGCAATCACTACGTTCTGCGCAGCAGCTTCGGGAATGAGTTGGTCAAGATTTTGCTTGAGGTTATCGCGGAGGCTCGCGGGCCCAGCATTGGTAATTACGATATTGGCGCCGATCCGACGCGCAAAGTCCATGCGGCGCTTCAGCTGCTCGACTGCCTCTGGCAGACTTGCATTCACATGGGCCGAAACTGCCATGGAAGAAAGACCAGATTGGCTTAATGCTCGGGCTACGGCAGCCGCGTTAGCCGGAGTAAAAGCAGTCTCATCGAACGAGACATAGCCCTTGATATAAGCAATCTCTACAGCTTTCCCCCCAGCGCCTGCAATTTCGTCGAGAGCCACCGGCAGGTCGTAACCATCAAAAGCGGCCGTGGAGACTGAAATCGGTTGAGCCATGAGGCCTCCAACAAACAGGGTTGCTATAGCCGGTCGAGATCTCGCAGGGACGATTTCTCGACCGGAAGGTTGTCAACGAACTTGAAGCGATAGATCCCAGAACGCTTCGTCTTCAACGAAAGCGGAGGCGTCCTGAGAGCAATGGGTGTCTACACGGACACCCCGGTCCATAGGTGAATTTCGGATTCGATCCCGATCTGCCCCGCCGTTGTTATCATGCCGCTTCCGTCAGTCCGCGACGGGCAAGAGCATCACGGACCCAGCGAACTCCAAGTTCCGGGCTCGACAGAACGGGCGCGCGCAGATTTTTGAGGCTCGGCACAAGGCGCGCCATCGAGACCTGGGCCAGAACAACCACGTCGTGATCCTTGGCAAGATCTTCAACCGCCTGTTGCACGATCTGATCATGACCAGCCTCGTCCCCGGTCGACAAACGCTCAAACGCCTCCCGGCAAAGACGGCGCTCGATATTGATCGTGCGCCCAAGCTCGACAGCTTTGCTTTCGATCTGTCGGCAGGTCGGCTCAAGGGTGGTCGGCAGCGTGGCGACAACGCCAATCCGCTCGCCCATGCGCACAGCCTCCTCGGCCATTGCTTCGTCGATCTTGAACACAGGCAAGCCGCTCGACTGGGCGACACCAGCCGTGAGCTCCGAGATTGACGAGCAGGTGACGAGGATAGCGTCTGCTCCTGCCGCAACCGCACTGGCTCCCAGGTGTTCCAGGCGCGAGCGCACTGCGTCGGTAACGGTGCCTTCGCGCTCTATCGCGGAAACGATGCCGTCATCCATGAGGTTCAGGCGTGCCAGGTCAGGCATCAGCGTACGCACAAGATCATTGATCGGCTTGATAACGACCGGACCAGTATGAATCATCGCTAGAGTTGGCATGGGGTTGTCCTTGCAACGTTAGAGGTGGAATAGGATGAGCGGGACTGACTTGTCGACCAGCGGCACCGTGTCCGGCGCAAGCACCGAGCGTTGGTACAAGGGGAACGAGCCACCACCAGGAGAGATGCCGACGACCGTGTCACCACGCCAATCGACGGCGTACGTTGTATCGAGGACCGTCTCATGCGTTGTCCGTCGGGCAAGTGGGAAATTCATCTCGACGACGGCACCCGCGACAACCCGGCCGGCCGAAACGAAGTTCGGCTCAGGCATCGAGACAGGCACTGACCTGCCATCGACGGTCAGCGTGACATCGCGGACCTCGATGAAGGACGGCAACCGAATGCGAACCTCACCAGCCTGGTGAGCCGTCACCTCGATCTTGCCGGCGTGCGGCTGCCAGCTCTTCACGGTTGCTGCTTCGCCAGCATGGTTGATCAGGAGGTTGACCCGGATGAGATCCTCCCTGGTCAAGACCGAGTTTGTCCAGGCGTTGAACAGGCCGCGCACACCTTGAGCGCAGCAGCACATATAGAGATCGTAGGAGTGCATGCGCTTGGACACGAGGTCGTTTGGCTGTGACCAGCCGGCAAACCCGCCGAGGGCGCGACGTGCTACATCGCGTGTCGTCTCCCACCCGTCCTCACCGTTACCCCCTTCGAGACCGTCGACGTTCACCAGCTGGCTTTCGACGAGGTGATTGCGAAGATAGCGCTCCGCGACCTCCCAGTACTCCGTATGGCCGCTTTTAGCGAGCCAGATCGCGGACTCCATCATGTCGACAATGGCGCAGGTCTCGCAGCCGTGGGCGCGCGTGCGCACCAGACGTTCTGGGAACCAGCCAAAAGTTGTTCCATAGGTCCGGGCCTTATCGAAGACCCGCCGCCCCCACTCAATCGCGCGAGCGTTGTTGGCGCCATAGCCGTACCGGATGACGCCCAGCAGGGTCACCGCACGGGAGTGGAAGTGGCCCTCACGGAACTCCATTCCTGTCGCAAAGCTACCGTCCGATCCGAACGCGCTTGAGTGATCCATGACGTGATTGGCGTAGAGGCCGGCGAGATCGAGCGCCGTGCCGCTCTTCAGGATCTCGGCCGTACGGGTCAGCCCGAAAAGCAAGCGGCCGTTGGTATTGGCAGGATCAACTCCCCACGAAAGGATATTCCAGTCGCCGCGGGGCCATCCCTCTGGCAGTCGTTCGACCGACGGGAAATAGGCAAAGCCCTCCCGCTTGATCGAGATCTCATGCAAGCCATCAACGAGGCCGTTCAGGCGCTCTCCGGCGGCCTCTGAGCCGCGGGCGAGGCGCAGGGCAAGAAGCGCATTAATGACCGAGCGCTGATAATGCATGTTCGCATGCCGGAAGCTCCATTGGTTTTCCGGCGTATAGTGCAATCCATCGGAAGCAAAGCCCGAGTCGAACAGCTCGTTGAGCTTCGCCAGCGCATCCTCGCCTTCCTCGGAGCCGGTCATCGTCTTGGCAAGCAGGAGCGCATCGATCACACGGGCGGTGTGGTCGCTGTAATCGAACTGGGTATGTGCCATCTTCGGCGGCTGACCCGTCAGGTCGACGAGGCAGTAAGGCAGGTAGTCCTTGGTCGGGTTGAGGAGACCTGTCAGGCAATTGATCGCCAGCTTTGCCCGGTCGGGCAGAAACAGGGTGTCCGGGAATGATGTGTTTGCAGTTTTCATAAGGGCTTTTCCTTAGGCTTCTTTTTAGGGTGATTGGGGGTCTTCGGATCGAGGAACTGCCGCCATCTTGACAGGCTTCGCTCGACAACCTGGTCGTAATCGGCCGTCGAACGCTGACGGATTGCGTCGATGATCTCGCGGTGATCTCCGGGCGCGCGAGCGTCCACCTCAGGGTCATGCAAGGCTTGCTGCATCGTTGACGCGAAAGCTGTCATGAGTGCCTTGCCGAGCTCACAAAAGACAGGGTTGTGAGTGGCGTCGAAGAGAAGACCATGAAACGCGAGATCGGCATTGCGCAACTCCCTGGCGGGTCGTCCCGTTCGCACCAATTCCTCAAATTCATCGGTCTGAGCTTCCATCGCGGCGATATCGGCAACCGTAGCGTGCTCAATCGCCAAGCGCCCGCAGGCATGCTCGATGGCCAATCTCATGCCGAACAGATGCTCCGTGCGAGTCGGCGCAAGTGCGAGCGCCAACCCGAGGAGTTCGGCGGGCGCCGCGAGTGAGGACGCAGAGATGTAAGTCCCGTTGCCGCGCCGGATCTCCACTAGGCCAACTGCAACGAGGGTGCGGATGGCCTCCCGGACGGATGTTCGGCTGACCCCAAGGCGCTCGCAGAGGACGGGCTCCGGAGGAATCTGATCACCATGCCGAAGCTGACCGTTGATCAGACTCTCCTTGAACTGTTCGACGATCTGCGAAACAATGCTGCGATTTTGGTCGACGCGGCGCAGGTCCAAACTGGTCACGATGGCAGACTCCTCTCCCGTGCGGTTTCGAGCTTCAGAAAGCCGTATCGATGGCGCTCGTCAACGCGCATCCGCACGGAAGCGTCCTTAAAGCTTCCCGGCGCGCTGCTGGCGCATCATGTACGAGTCGTAATTGTACTCGGCGAGCTGGAACCAGAGATAGGCTTCAGCCCGATAGCGAGCCATCGAGTCATAAATGGTCTTGAAGGTCGGGTTCTTGGCCGACAGCTCACTGTAGACTTCCTGAGCGGCGCCAAAGCAGGCATCCAGGATCTCGACACTGAAGGGGCGGAGTTGTGCCCCTGCCCCGGCGAGGCGCTTGAGCGCGGCTGGGTTTACCGCGTCGTATTTCGCCTGCATGTCGCAGTTCACGGCCTGGGCGGCTGCCTTCAACACACCTTTGTAGGCGGGCGGCAGACTGTTAAATTGGTCACGATTGATAAAGAGGTGCTGTTGGGCCGAAGCCTCCCAGAAACCAGGATAATAGTAATAGGGAGCGACCTTGACGAGCCCAAGCTTCTCGTCGTCGTAAGGCCCGACCCACTCGCTCGCGTCGATTGTGCCCCGCTCAAGCGCCGGATAGATCTCACCAGCAGCTATCTGCTGTGGCACGACGCCAAGCTTCTGCAGCATGCTGCCTGTTAGACCTGCGATGCGGATCTTCAGGCCATTGAGATCCTGGACGGTCTTGATCTCCTTGCGGAACCAGCCACCCATCTGGGCGCCGGTGTTCCCGCACGGGAAAGCCGTGATGTTTGATTGCGCAAAGAGCTTGTCGAGCAGCTCGTTACCGCCGCCATAATACAACCAGGCACTGTGCATCCGGGAGTTCAGGCAAAATGGGCCGCCGGTGGCAAGGGCAAAGGCAGGATCTTTGCCCCAGTAGAACTGGCCAACCGTATGACCGCATTGGACAGTCCCGTTTTGAACGGCGTCGAGCACCTGCAAGGCACCGACGATTTCACCGGCGGCGAAGACTTGGATCTTGAACTTGTTGTCGGTGGCCTCGGCGACATAGCGAGAGAGCGTCTCGGCAGCCCCATAAATCGTATCGAGCGACTTTGGGTACGATGAGGTCAGGCGCCAATGCACGTCCGGCGCCGACTGTGCGATGGCAGGGGCGGCAATTACCGTGCTGGCAAGTCCGGCACCGGCAGCGGCCTGAAAAAAGTCCCGTCGCTTCATAGGTTCCTCCCAGAGTTTTTGTAGACGTATGACGTCTTATGTGTGTATATCCGAGGACGGTTGTCAAGCACGGTTCGCGGCCAATGTTTCTCGGAATTGATCTCGGCACTTCAGGCGTAAAAGTGGTTCTCATCGCGGAAAGCGGTGCAGTGATTGACGAGGCAACAGCACCTCTCACGCTCACCCGGCCCCATCCCCTTTGGTCGGAACAAGACCCGGAGGCTTGGTGGCATGCGGTCATAAGCGCCGTCACTGAGCTTGGATCTCGCCACCTGCTTGAGCGCGTGGCGGGCGTGGGGCTATCGGGGCAAATGCACGGTGCCGTCCTTCTCGACGCCAACGATCGAGTGCTGCGTCCTGCAATTCTGTGGAACGATGGGCGCGCTGGGGCCGCATGCATCGAACTCGAGCAGCGCGAACCTGCCAGCCGCAAAATCACCGGCAATCTCGCGATGCCAGGCTTCACGGCGCCAAAGCTCATCTGGGTTGCTCAGCATGAACCGGATATCTTCGCACGCACTGCTCGTGTGCTGCTCCCAAAGGACTGGATCCGCCTTCGGCTGACCGGCGAGGCCGTGAGCGAGCCCTCAGACGCGGCCGGGACACTCTGGCTCGATGTGGAGCGGCGGCGCTGGTCGCCCGCCATGCTCGCAGCTACGGGCCTTGAGGAGCGGCACATGCCCCGCCTAGTTGAAGGGACCGAGATCTCGGGACAGCTTACCGTTGAGGTTGCGAACACCCTCGGCCTTAGGCCAGGGATCCCAATTGCGGGCGGCGGAGGCGACAACGCGGCCGGAGCTGTGGGCATCGGCGTTGTGCACCCAGGTAAGGCCTTCCTGTCGCTCGGGACCTCAGGCGTCATCTTTGTTGCCGACGATATGGTTAAGCCCGATCCGGATCGGGCCGTACATGCGTTCTGCCACTGCATACCGGGTTCGTGGCACCGTATGGCGGTGATTTTGTCCGCAGCGAGCACTCTGACATTTGCCACACGCTTGGTCGGTGCAACCGACGAGGCCGAACTCCTCGCCGAGATCGAAACATCCGGTGTCCAGGCACGGCCGCAAAGCCGGCTAGTCGTTCTCCCCTACCTGACCGGAGAGCGGACGCCTCACAACAACCCGGCTGCTACCGGCGTGATCTTCGGCCTTGATGGCGCATCAAACCGTGCTGATCTCGGTCGGGCGGTGCTCGAAGGCGTCGCTTTCGCACTCGCCGATGGGCTTCATGCCCTTGAGGCTGAAGGAGGACCAATCGAAAAGCTTTCGGTCATTGGCGGAGGAGCTCGCTCCAAGCTCTGGGGTCGGATTCTTGCAGCATCCCTCGGATGTCCCCTCGTTTATCATCAAGGCGGTGAGATAGGGCCCGCTCTAGGAGCCGCGCGCCTCGCCCAGATTGCTGCCGGAGGTGCGAGCGTGAGTGAGGCTTGTCCGCCACCGCCGATTGGGCGCGTGATCGAGCCGGAAGCCGCCTTGGCAGAAGCACTTGAGCCACGTCGAATCTTGTTTCGTCGACTTTATGCCGATCTCAGATCGTCGTTCGCTGGCTCGGTATGAAGCGGGATGAGACTTCCTCAACCCCAGACGGAGGTGCACTGCGCCTCAACTCAATTCCTTGCGTCCCGACCCAATTCTGCGAGTAGCTCCCATGCCACAGGTGAGAGCTTAGATTACAAGAACATTTTTTATGAAGCCTAAGCTTTGGAGATCTCTTGCAAAATAAGGAATCGCAGCAGAGGCAGGTTAGCTGTACTACAGCCGGAATTTAGGTCGGCGTTGGGTGCGCTTGCGCCAGTGACATTCGCGAGCGCGCTGCTGATGTCGCCGGTGCCACGCTGACCAATGCTCGAACGCGGCGATTGTGGGTGGGTGCTCCCACACGAGATGCCAGAGCAGTCGCCGCACCTCCGGCACCGTGAGGGGCTACAACCCCGCGGCGCGCCTTGCGGAGGCCCCTCCCCCGATGGCGTGCTGTCTCACGACGCTTAGATACGCATGCGCCAGCATGGATAGGGTGATGTTCCGGGCCCAAGCTGTCCACAAGCGCACCTCGAACGTCTCGTCTGAAGTCGACATCGGTCGTGTAGGATACCGAGCCCCATGCTCTACAACTCTCCTGCTCCGCGGAGTGGGCGATCTGATAGATATCTAGCTGGAAGCTCTTACTGACTCAGTCGGTTCCAAATATCGAGAACTTGGTTTCGCGGCGGAAGTCTCCGTCGTCTCGTGGATGGCTTGGGGGCATTTGTACCCGAATGACTTGGCGCTGTGTTATCTCGCGCCTCGCCGGCGCGGTTTCGTCGATCTGGAACTGCGACTTGATGTCGATGCTGTCGGCAAGCACGCACGACGTTGCAGTCGAATACAACGTCCAGCCCCATGGAAGCACGCCTGAGGGGAACTTCGCCTCGCCCCACATCACGCGTCTTCTTCCCCCTCAGGGAGGCGCTCACAATTCGAGGGAGAGTTGCGGATTTTCTGTTTTCCGTCGGTGTTCTAGGCTGGGAGCGAGGCACTCCTTCGTTATCTCTCATATGGACCTGCTAGTTCAGCGAGAGTCCGGAAGGGGAGCTCGCCCGGTCGTACGCCGGACAATAAGGTTTGGCTCTAGATGAACCGAGTGCAAGTCCAATTTGCCGCTGACTTGGCTGAGGAGAAAGTCTGCCGCGCGCGCTCCCATCTCGGCTGCAGGCACCTCCATTGTCGTCAGTGGAGGGTCAAGATGGGCGGCAAATTCCAAATTATCGAATCCAACCAGCGAGATTTCGTCGGGAACACTGATACCGGCAGCCCGGCATTCAGCAAGCGCTCCCATGGCTAATACATCATTGCCGCAGATGATCGCAGTGGGACTTGGCGTTAGAGTCCGCAGATAGCGCACACCCTCCCTTCCGCTGAGGATCGAGTATGGCCGCTCGTACACAGCTTCCGGCGGCAAACTCAAGTTGTAGGTTTCCAGTGCGGCCCGAACCCCCGCCACACGATCAGACGCGCGGTCATTCCCAGCGGTCACCGCGGAGATCATACCAAATCTACAGTGCCCAAGTCCGACAAGAAATTCCGTAATTTCAAAAGTCGCACGCCGATTGTCGAACCCCACGCAGGGGTGGTCGGAATCAGCTTTATAGACGTAGGTATTGACGTAAGGCGTCCGATCAAGAAGCCGGTACAGTTCAGGCCGATGGTTATCGCCGACCAGTACCAGTCCTTCAACACCGCGCTCAACCAAGAGGCGAGCCTGCTGCTCTTCTCGAGTCAAGTCGTACTCTGAGGTCGCAACCAGCAGGGAGTACTCGCTGCCTGCTAACCGTTGCTGGAGCGCTTCAACCATACCTGCGTAAATGGCATGATTAAGCGTAGGTATGACAATTCCCATGATGCGCGATCGCAGCGAGCGGAGGGCCCGCGCCGCTCCGTTCGGCATGTAACCAAGGTCACGCATCGCCTCTTCAACCCGAGCGCGGATATCGGGGGTTACGTGTTCGGGATCATTCAGAACCCTGGAGACAGACGCGGTTGAGCACTCGGCCCGCCGCGCGACCTGGAGAAGAGTAATTCCTCGACCGACCTTTGTCTGTAATCGTTTACTCATCGACCTTCCTAACGGCCCTGCCGCCCGGTATCATTGCAGCAGAACTAACGTGGTTTGCTTCGTGTTTCAAGCTTGGCAGCTACGAGGCACGACCAATACAACATGCTCCGATCCCGAGGCTGAGCTTGGCGACCGTTACCTCCCGCTCGCCACCCGCCTTATCGCGCAACAACTCACGAACTTCAGTATCTTACGGACATTCCCGGCAGCGTGTGACTCTAAACGCCCCACCTTTCCTGTGCTCACCAACTGCCTGTCGTGAAACGGCGCCACGTCGGAAACGCTTCCATAAGAAGTGGCACGTCAACTGCATTCAAATGACTATGTCTGAAACCGGACGGCTTGACGGGCTGCTGTAATCGATTACAGTTAGGCGATGTTCTCGTCGTGCTCGGCCCTGGATCCATATAGCTTTAGGAGACTGATTGATGTTCATAACGCGTGAGGAATATGAGACACGCAACGACCTGTTGCGTCAGAAGATGCGTGAAGAAGGGCTGGATGCTCTCATTGTTTTTTCAGACGAATACCGCTCAGGCCACGGCACTTATCTGACCGGGTACAAACCGATCAACGTCATCGAGGAATCGCCCCAGGTCGTGATCTATGTTGAGGACCGTCCACCGACTGTTTTTCTCGGCCGCCTCAACCTCTACGCCGCGCAGGATGTCATTTGGAGTAAGGATGTAAGACCGTACCATCGAGCTGTGGAGTTTATACCTGAGATTTTCCGTCCGCTGAAAGACCGCATCGCCAAGGTCGGACTCATCGGCGATAACCTTCTGCCAATGAACCTGTTCGCACTCTTCAAGGAGGCGCTTCCAAAGGCGACTTTCTCGTCAGTAGACCGTCTCCTGATAGCGCTTCGGCAGATTAAGACGCCTGCTGAGATAGCGCTCATGGAGCGTGCTGCAGACATCAACGACATTGTACTGAAAGAAGTCGTCAATAAGATCCAGGTCGGTATGACCGAAATGCAGGTGGCAGGCTTGGTCGAGGGACCCGCTCGCGACCTCAATGCAGATATCGGATCTGCTACAGTTGTCATGTCAGGCCTAAATACGAACTACGCGGCCTGGCGCCCAACCGATCGAAAGATCGAGCGAGGCGACTTCGTTCTGGTCGACTTCAACCCAGCCGTTGGCCACTATTGCAACGATGGCGGGATCACCGTCTTGATGCCAGGTGCTTCGTCTGAGCAAGTCGACGCACTGACGGCAGGTCACCGAATCATCAAGGAGATCGTCCCGCTGTTAAAGCCGCATACGTCTGCCAGAACGGTTCACGATCTGATGCTCGAGCGTCTCGAGCCTTTGGGATATGGACCCAACTTCTCACCCTATGTCAAAGGACTGCGTGGTGTTGGGCATGGCGTAGGAGTCGATGTCGTTGAGATGCCGAACTTGAGTTCTGAAAGCGACTTCCAGCTTCTTCCTGGAATGACTCTGGCGGTGAAGTTGGACCTCCATGCCATGAAGGCTGGAGGGTACCGCATCGAGGTCGTCGTTCTCTTTACCGAAGACGGCGTGCGACCTCTCAATAAGATGGTCCTTGCTGAAGCCGATGACTTCGCAATCCTTCGCTGATTGCTGGAGCAAGCTGGCGGCCTATGGGTAATCTGACGCGGAACGTGCAGGACTATTAGGGGGTCAAACCTTCAACAAATTAACTTGCGTCTACAGGAGAGGAAACATGAGGAAGTCGTTTAACGCGACGGTAGTGTGCTTCGTTGCATCGAGCTTGCTTGTATTGGGAAGCGGCGGCTACGCTGCTGATATCAAGGAGCGCTCCCTCAAAGTGGGGTTCGTTCAAGCCAAGGATCATCCTCAAGGTCTCGCGCTGCAGAAATTCGCAGAGGCCGTAGACAGAAGAAGTGAAGGCAAAATCAAAATCCGCGTCTTCGGAGATGGTACCTTAGGTGGGGATGCTGCCGTAATATCCGCTCTTCAGGGCGGCACGATTGAAATGACCCTCGTCGCAACCGGTCTGCTCACAGGACACATCAAAGATTTCGGTATCTTTGACCTTCCCTATTTGTTTAGCGACTACAAGGAAGCGGATGCTGTATTAGACGGCGCGATCGGGAAAAAGCTTCTCGACAAGCTGCCGGAAAAAGGACTCGTCGGACTCGTGTACTGGGACCACGGTTTCAGAAATCTAACCAACAGCAGGCGCCCGGTCGCAAAGGCAGGCGACATCCAGGGATTGAAGGTCCGTGTGCTGCAGTTACCGATCCATATTGAGATGTTCAACACCCTCGGGGCGAATGCGGTGCCGATGCCGTTCCCGGAGCTCTATACCGCCCTGGAGACTAGGACAGTTGATGGCCAAGAGAACACCTTTGCCTCAATCGAAGCCAGCAAATTCGAAGAGGTTCAGAAATACGTCTCTACTACCAACCACGTTTATCAACCCCTTATCTTGCTTTTCAGCAAAAAGATTTGGGATCAGCTCTCCGATGACGAGCGCAAGCTTCTATTAGCTGCCTCAACGGAAGTGCAGTCAGAGGCTCGGAAGGTATCCAGAGACGCGAACGAGAAGGCATTAGCGAGCCTCAAATCTAAGGGGATGACAGTGACTGAGGTTTCACCGGGTGCGATCGCGGAGATTCGTGAGAAACTAAAGCCTGTTACCGACAAACATTCGAAAGAGTTCGGCGAAGCCCTTATCAACGAAATGCGCGCGGAAATCGAGAAGGTACGCGGTCAAAAATGACGCAATGTCGCCTTGGCATGATTGTCGGAAGTTCTACCGATTAGTTACAATGGCGTGTAGCTGGGCCGAGAGTGACTGCGTCTCGGCCTATTTTCCTCAAACAAAGCTGCATTCAGCCATTGTGAGGGCACGTTCGGTCAGTTTACAGGCCACGTTCTTGCTACGTACTGCGTTAGCGTGTGTTTGGGAGCATGTGTAGACGCCCCTGGTGACGCAAGAAGAATCTTCGGGTTGGTGCAGCGCGTGGTCAGGGCTGACATGTGTGCGGCCTCAAAGTAATTACCCACGCCCCATTTCGAACTGAGGTTCAGGCGGACACGGCCTGGAGGATTGTCTTGAACGCGTTGGTCCCCGGGCTGAGACGAGCCGTGTCGACGACCGTGCGTATGTCCGCTTCTCCCTTGGCAGCCCACATGGCCCGATGGCAGCCCACATGGCCCGATAGCCGTTGGTCACCTTGCGCTGAATGACGGCGGGTCTGAGCGCGCGTTCGCAGGCGTTGTTCGTCGCGTCAACCATGCCGGGCCAGTGGGCGAAGGTCAGAAGCTGATCGCGGGCGCGCCGGACTTTGCTCTGAAGGTCGCGGGCCAGATCGCAGGATGTCGGCGCGGCCAGGATATCGTCCAGACTTCGCTCCAGAGTCGGCGCTTGCGGGCGATGGTCGAGGCGGCGAGGGTTCTGACGCCCTCCGCCAGGACGAAGGCCCGGTGCAGCCACAGCTTGAGGCGGGAGGGCAGGACATCCGCGCTGACCTCATCGGCATAGGCAACGTCCCGGGCGAGATAAGCCAGGCAGGTCTGGTGGGCATCTGCATGGCCCTGTTGCGCGCTATAGCGGTCGGGAGCACCAGACGTCGGGTCGGTGCCCGTCCATCATGGTCTGGATCGCGATGGACGGGCACCGGGTCGGCGAGGCGTGATGGACGATCGCCTCCGAACAGCGAAATACCCAATGGTAGGCGTTGCAGCCTTCGATTCGGACGCCGGTCTCATCGCAAGCGATAACCCGGGCCTCGCGCAACGCCGTGACGGCCTTGTCACGCTCGGCCACGAAGGCGCCCTGCGCTCGGCGCAACATGTTCATGAGGCTGCCCTGGCTGACCGTGAGACCAAAAAGGTCCGCGAACGCGCTTTGCAGTCGCGCGTAGGACAGGGTCTGGAAGGTCTTGAGATAGGTCGCCACGGCATGGACACGCGGCCCGAACGGCGTCCCCGTTGCGGCGTCCGGCACGGGCGCGACCACCCGCGTTCCGCAGGCTCGGCAGCGCACCGCCAGGCGTCGATGCTGGGTGACGCGGGGCGCCACCTCCGGGAGATCAATCTGCTCGTGGATGCTGATCGTCTCGCCCGGCAGATCGGCCATCAGAACGGCTGAGCAGCAGGAGCACCGGTCAGGGCGGTGCTCGACCACCTCATCCGGCATGGCGCTGAGGATCCGGCTGTGGCCGTCGTGGCCCGGCTTGGCTCCGCCCGGTTTGGAGCGCTCACGCTGCTGCTTGCGATCCGTCGAGGGCGGCTTTGAGGACGTGCGTGAGGTCTTGGGCGGGCGCTGCAGCCGCAGCACCAACTCGATCAGCTCTTCCTTGCTCAGACGCTCAAGATCAGTGCGGCCCATGGGAGCATGGAATCAGCGAAATCCAGCTCACGCAAGGGCCTGGGTAATTACATGCCGATTGCCAGGGCCATTGAGGAGGTGCGGTTTCCGTATGGCGCCCGCCACGCCCAGATGCAGATGAGCCCCCCGCCGGGGACACCGCCGCTGACTATCGTCGGTGGGACGCTGCAAGCCATGTTCGAGCGTGCCTTTTCGCGGGAGGCGATCACGGGCGGGCGGCCGACGGCTCGGGAGTGGGTCGCTGCGCTGGGTGCACTGGAAAAGGAACTGAAACAGTGTAGTGCGAATCCAGCTCACTGGCACCACAAGGGCGTTTCTTGCCCATGGTGTCGCATGGAAGGTGCCACGGGAGTGCCGCTGTTTCCGGTGATCGTTCAGACGTCCGGCGGCATGATCTTCGACATCGAAACGCTATGGCGTCAGATTGAAGCAGTCCCGCATCCAGATCCTGCGCCCGAGCTCGGGTCGGGTGCTGTTACTCCGTCGGAAGCCGCGAAAGCTTTGTCGGGATCGTACTGGAAAGGTACCGCCGCTGCCGCCGTGGTGGCTATCGGCCTGATCCTGATTGGGCTCAACGGCGGCGGCGTCTTTGTCTTCCTTGCGGGCATCGGGGCGTTCTTCGGCATTCGCGCGATGATGAATAAATCGAAGGACATCGACGGCTTCCGTGCTACCCGGGACGCAGCGCAGGAAAAATGGAAACAGGTGGAGGCGGACTGGCTGAAGCGGGCTGGTCCGGACGCCTTTGATGCGAAGAAAAGGCAGCTGGAAGGTCTACGGCGGGAATGGAACAACATCCCGAATGTCCGGCACCGCAAGCTGGAGGAGTTGCGCAACAATCAGCGGGCGATCCAGCTGAACCGCTTTCTCGACGCTTTTGGAATCGATAAAGCCAGAATTCCCGGCATCGGCAGCGGGCGAAAGCAAACGCTCGAATCGTTTGGCATCGAGACCGCCGCGGATGTCAAGCGAGCCGCGCTGCAGCGGGTTCCCGGATTTGGACCAAAGAATCAGCAACGGATGCTCGATTGGCGGCAAGCCATCGAGAACAAGTTCGTGTTCGACCCGACCCGGGCCATCGACCCGCAGGACATCGCCAAGGTCGAGCAGGAGGTTCTCGCTGAACGCAGGCGCATTCAGGACCTGATGAATCAGGGACTAGCCGAGCTGCGTCAGCTTCGCGCGCAGGTCGATGCAACGCGACAGCACATGAAGGCTCAGGCGGAAGCGGCCAAAGCAGCCTACCTGCAAGCCGAGGCCGATAATGTGGCCGCGTCAAAATAGTGGGGCATTCCGCTGCGTTCTGAGTTGTGTTGAATTGGCGCGATCTGATCAGTTCGAGCGAACGGCATCAAGTTCGGGCTGCAGTTGGTGGATTCGTTCAGGATCACAGGGGGGAGTGAATGAGCAAGCATCGATCATCTCGACGGCTATACCTTTCCGAGCCCGTACAACTATCTTGTCTGGCCAAGGCGAATTCTGCTGTGGCTCCAGTACATGCTTCCAGCCAAGGGTTGGAGCAATTTTGCGAAGAGCGCACGACATGCGCACAGCCCTATCATGGTGGTTCTGTACTCGGTAGGCTTCTACTTGTTTCTCGTCGGAATGTTGTTTGCTCTGTTATCCGGCGCGGCTTCTAGGTGACGTCGCCTCTGCTCGACGGAGTGCGGTCTCACCGCAACCATAGGGCGGATGGGTATGGGTACCACCGCGCGCCTCAGGAGCATCGCCGCCAATAGAGCCAGGGCTGGGTCAACGCTCGACAAATAACGAGCTTGATCTCAAAAAGATGGGCGACCAGATTGCTTTAGTCGTCCGTTAGGCCAGTCAATCGCCGCAAATCCGACTGACCTAATTCTTGGTCAGGCCGGTGCTCGCCGCCTCACGTGCGCCTTTAGTAAACAGCTGCGGGAAGTCCCGTACGATGGCCTCGAAGCTCAGGTCCTTGTTGATCTCGGCGAGTCGCGAAAAGCCGTCGTCCACGTGGCGGTTCTGGACCATCATGTCGATGGCCTTAGCCACACCACGACTCGCGAACGCCGCCCAGGTGCGATTGGCCCGCAGTCGCTTGCCTCCATGGCGCTGCCGCAGATAGATCCACTCATAGGCCTTGAGAGTCGAACGTTATTGGTGAAGTAGTCTGTATGTTCTCCAGAGAACGATAAAGGGTGCTGAGAAGGCACTGTTGATATCGAGATCTCTGATTGGAACAGGAGGAGAATCGCTTGGCGCAGCTTGGTCTTGGAACGGGGTGGTGCTGAATAGATCGCGTGATCTGCTCCATACCGGCGAGTAGAAGGTCCGCGATGTGTCAAGGGATCGGGCCTCGCACGGACCCTAACGCAGCTCGGGCTTTGGGCTTTGCCGGGAGCACGAAGCTGGCACCGCGCGGGCCTGTCAAATGCCAAAGCAAGTCCCGATCTCGCGTATTGCAAAGCTTCACTGCAGCCAAGCAATACCGCTGAACTTTTTTGACAAGTCATAACATATCACACAGTGTGATGCTGCTTCGCTCGCTCGTTGCTCATCCAAGTCAGGCAAGTAAAGCCGAGCCATTAGCTTGAGTATACGCCACAGCGAAGCTTGTACCGCGTACCACCTCATTGGCCAGCACCCTATGCTGAACCTCACATCAAGGGCCTCCGGGCTCCCTTTGCATTTTAGGAGACAAGTGATGACTTCCATCTCCGATTGCACCACCAAATCCCACCCCGTTCTCGTTGTTTTCGGGCGCACCTCGGAGGGCCGCCAACGAGCCTCATGGTTTACAGCGGAAGATGCCGATGAAGCCGAGCAGGCGGCCAAGCCCATGGGCTACACGATCCTGCGTATCAGCGACGAGGCAGGCCAGCAGCTCGTCGCATCACAACTCCTCCGTGGCTTTTACACCCGTGACGGCGGCGCGGGTGTTCCTTTTGTTGCCCGCGAACGTCTTAACCGGGTGCTCAGGGCCATTGCGCCCGACTTGGACAACCGCGTCCGCAATACAGATGATAACTCTGTTGAGGACAAGGTCGTGCGCATTCATCCCCGTTCGACCTTGCCCGTGTTGATCGATGTTTCGTCTGATCCAATCCCGAGCACCCCAACCAATTGGGAAGAGATCAAACCTGGAAGCATAGTTCTCGTGAGGGATAAACATGGAGGCTTGGTATGAGGCCGTCGTGCTCAATGCGATTGCCGATGTTTATCGGGTGAAGTGGCGCGACTATCCTGGAACCCCGCTCACCCGGCAGCGCCACGAACTCGCTCTGATGTTTCCGACAGCTAAAGCTACATCAGCAGCCTAGACTCAGGACCTATTAATTTAGATTGAGGTGTGATTCAGAGCCTCCTGTCGAGGAGGCTCCGAATGGGTGATCTGTTTTTGCTCAGT